>NZ_JBFPGY010000240.1:0-8373 GCF_041083715.1 Sphaerotilus sp. | reverse complement strand
ATCACGGGCAACGAATTTGCCCAAGGCTGGAATCTCTACCTCGACCGCAACAGCAACGGCGTCTACGACAGCGGGGACACCCTGATCCGCACCTATTCGGCGTTGCCCACCACACTGAAGATGCAGGGCACTTCACCGATCCAGTTCACTGCCATCGGCTACCTGACCCCTGCGGCCTCGGTGAGCTTCCTGCTCTGTCCGAGTTCGGGCAGCGTCCACGACGGCGTACAGATCACGGTGCCGCCGAATGGCCTGGCTGATGTGACCAAGGTCACCACATGCAGCTGAAGCCGACCATGTGCATCCGCAGGCGACCACGCGGGCGCGGCGCAGGCTTTGCCCTGGTCGAGGTGCTGGTGACGGTCGTGATTCTCGCGATCGCCGCGCTGGGCTACGCGGCGCTGCAACTGCGCGGCCTGTCGACCAACTCCAGTGCGATGTGGCGCAGCAAGGCCACCATGCTTGCCTACGAAGCGGCCGACCGGGTGCGGGCCAACGTGCCCGGTGCGACGGCGGGGCAGTACAACAATCTGCAGAACCCCGCGGTCGTGGCCGCCTGCACCTTGACCAATGTCTGCACTGCGGCACAGATGGCCGCGCGAGATTTTTCGCAGTGGCGCACGAACGTGTCGAACACACTGCCCGGCGGCTCCGGCGTGATCTGCCTGGACAGCACACCCGACGATGGCACCACCGCGTCACCCGCTTGCGACGGCACCGGCAGCCAGATCGCGATCAAGGTCTTCTGGAGCGAGCGCGGCACGCCGGCCCGCTTCGTCAACGTGGTGCGCCCATGAGCCTTCTGCCGATGCGCCGCGTGCGCGGTGTCACGCTGGTCGAGTTGCTCATCGCGATGGCGCTGGGGCTGTTCCTGGTGGGCGTCATGGGCATGATCTTCCTGGGCAGCAAGAGCACCTTCCTGGCGCAGAACCAGGTGTCCAGGTTGCAGGAGAGTGCCCGCTTCACGGCCGATACGCTCTCGGGCGATCTGCGCATGTCCGGCTTCCGGGGTTGCCGCGGCACTGGCACGTCGACACTGCTGACCAACCTGCTCAACACGCCGACCGGCTTCCTCTACAACTTCGGGGCCGGCATCTGGGCGTCGCACAACACCGGATCGGCCTGGGCACCGGCACTGGATGCGGCCATCTCCAGCCCGACACTGAGTCCTGCGCCCAATCCCGCGGGCGATGTGCTGACCGTTCGCCGGACGGTCGGACCCGGCTGGGCGCTGACCACCGAGATGGCCAGCGACACCGCCGTGCTGAACGTCACGCCGACGTCGCGCATCACTGCGCGCGATCTGCTGCTGGTGTCCGACTGCATCAGCTCGGCCGTGTTTCAGGCCACCAACGCGCGCCCCGGCCTGGATGGCTCGATCGAGCACAGCGCCAGCGTCACGGCCACCCCGGGTGTCAGCGCGAATGGCTTCGGGCGTGCCTTCCTGCAGGACGCGCTGGTCTACCGGCTCGCCACCACCACCTACTACCTGGCCCCCAGCGCGCGTACCGGCAAGACGACGCAGCTGGCCCTGTGGTCCTACACCACGCCGGTCTACGATGGCACGCTGCAGCCGCAGGAGCTGGTGACCGGCGTCGAGGGATTCCGTGTCACGCTGGGGCTGGACAGCAACGCCGATGGCGCCGCCGATGCCTATGTCGATCCGGCGTCCGTCACCGACTGGACCCAGGTCGTGACCGCCCAGATGGAGCTGCTGCTGGCCAGCACCGACGACAACATCACCAGCAGCTACCAGCCCTACACCTTCGCCGGCACGACGGTGACCCCGACCGACCGACGGATGCGCACGGTGGTGTCGATCACTGCGCAGGTGCGCAATGCACTGCGCTGAACGGAGCGGAACGGGAATGGCCATGACGCGCCGCAACGAATCGGGGTTCTCGCTCGTCACCGTCCTGATGATGATGGTCGTGCTGGTGTCGCTGGCGCTGGCGGGCATGAACTCCAGCCTGGTGCAGGAGCGCATGGCGGGCAATGCGCGTGACCGCAACATCGCGCTGCAGGCCGCCGAGGCTGCACTGCGCGACGCCGAGGCCGACATCGAGGCCAACCTCTCGGTGGCCTCGCCGTTCGTGTCGGCGTGCACCAGCGGGTTGTGCCTGCCGCCGTCGATGACATCGAGCAACCCGACCTCGCAGCCCCTGTGGCAGACGGTCGACTGGAGTGCCTCGGCCGCCAAGAGCCGCGCCTATGGCAGCGTCACCGGCGCGACGGCGTTGCCCGGTGTCTCGGCGCCGCCGCGCTACATCGTCGAGTTGCTGCCCGTGCTGCCGCCGGTGTCCGGCCAGTCCGCCAACCTGGGCAACAGCGACGATGGCACTGCGCAGGCGTTCCGCATCAGCGTCCGCGCGACGGGTCTGCGCACCTCGACCGTCGTGATCCTGCAGTCCACCTACGTCAAGCGATGAACCCACTCTGCACCCGTTCCCAGCCTGTCGGCGCTTGTACCGCGGTGGCGATCCTGCTGCTGTCGGCCACGGGCTTCGCTGCAGCGCAGACCATCAACTTCTCGCAGACGCCGCTCTACCTGGCCGCGTCGGTGAAACCCAACCTGTTCGTGCTCTACGACAACTCGCCGTCGATGGAGTACCTGATGCCCAGTGGCCAGGGCACGACCGATTTCGCAGCACCCGGCACCCGGGGCAACATTGCCCGCAATGTGCTCCGTCAGAACATCACGACCTACCAGAACACCTTCCGCTGGGGCCTGTCGACGTTCGCGATGAATGCGCCGGTCTACATCACGTCCGCGCCGTCGCTGGATCTGCCGATGCTCTACTACAGCACGGGCGGGAACGGTGCCGGAGCCGTGCTGGAGGACGCGCAGGACAACTCCACCACCCACTACCAGCGGCTCATGACGCTGATGGGCAATGAGACTGGCTCGCTCTCCACGACGGAGCTGAAGAACGGTTCGGTCGGCACGCCCCTGCCCGGGGCCATCCGGACGGTCTACCAGTACTTCGCCAACACGCTGAGCGGCCATGCCTCTCCCATCATCGACAAGACCTGCCAGCGCAACTTCGTGGTGATCGCCACCGACGGCGATCCGACGATCCGCACCGACGGCACTGCCTACACCACCGCCGAGACCACCAACACCTTCAGCAATGGCACCTGGACCTTCGGGCAGGCCACGCGCGACGTGTTCACCCAGATCACGGCACTGCGCAGTGTCGCGGTGACCAACAACGCGGCGATCAACGGCCAGTACGATGTGCAGACCTACCTGATCGGACTGGGCGACGTGGCGTCCAACGCCTCGTCGATCGCGGCGATGAACCAGATGGCACAGCTCGGTGGCACCACCAGCACCTACTTGGCTGCGGACCAGACGGCCGTGAACACCGCGTTTGCCAAGATCACCAACGACATCGCTGCGCGCACCAGCGCCGGCAGCGCTGTCGCACTGAACTCCGGGTCGCTGTCCACTGGATCCGAGGCCTACCAGGGGCGCTTCAGCTCGGCCGACTGGTCGGGGCAGCTGCTGGCTTACCCGCTGGATTCGACCGGAGTGCCGCAGTCGACACCCCGGTGGGACGCCAGTGTCCAGCTCAACGCCCAGAACTGGGACACCGGCCGCAAGATCTTCACCTACAAGGCGTCTGTCGCACTCGGTGCCCGGGGCATCCCGTTCCGCTGGCCAGTCAATGCGGCGTCGCCGGGGGCCACCGAACTCGACTCCAGCATGGTGACGGCCCTCAACCGCAATGGCGCTGGCGTCACCGATGCCTACGGCTCGCAGCGCTTGAACTACCTGCGGGGCGATTTCTCGCGCGAATTGCGGATCTGCACGGCCTGCTCCGCGCCAGTGTTCCGCAGCCGACCCATCAGCGTGCTGGGGGACATCGTCAATTCGGCGCCGGCCTATGTGAAGGGCGGGGACCAGTACGTCCGCGATGCCGTCGAGGCTGCGGCCTACGCCACCTACCGCCAGAATCGCGCCGCGATGACCCCGCTGGTGGCGGTCGGTGCGAACGACGGCATGCTGCACGTCTTCAACTCGGCCACCGGCAACGAGGTCTTCGCCTATGTGCCCGCCCTGGTGGCGGGTCAGCTCAGCGCACTGGCCGAAACCACCTTCACCCACCAGTACAACGTCGACGGTTCGCCGGTCGCGCGGGACGTCTACTACGGCGGTGCCTGGCACACCGTGCTGGTCAGCGGCCTGGGGGCTGGCGGCAAGGGCCTGTTCGCGCTCGATCTGACCGATCCGACCAAGTTCGCGGAGTCCACGGCCTCCAGCGTGGTGCGCTGGGAAATCAGCGGCAGCGACGGCGACGTCGGCTATCTCGTGCAGCAGCCGCTGGTCACCCGCATGAAGAACGGCCGCTGGATGGCCCTCCTCGGCAATGGCTACAACAGCACCAACGGCCGCGCCGTGCTGCTGCTGGTGGACATCGAGACCGGCGCGATCACGCGCATCAGCACGCAGTCGGGCAGCACCTCCAGCGTCAACGGCCTGTCCGGCGTGGTGGCTGTCAGCAGTGCCAACAACGGCGTCGCCGACATCGTGTATGCCGGTGACCTCGCTGGCAACCTCTGGAAGTTCGACCTGTCCTCGACCGATTCCACGCAGTGGAAAGTGGCTTATGGCAGCACGGGCAATCCGAAGGGGTTGTTCAGCACCGCGTCCGGTCAGCCCATCACCGCCCGGATCGACGTGACGCCCCACCCGTCGGGCGGCTACCTCGTCACCTTCGGAACAGGCCGCTACCTGGACATTGGTGACAACGCCGCCGGCTCTTCCCAGGCGCTCTATGGCATCTGGGACAACGGCTCCATCGTCCAGCCCAACCAGCTCACGACCCAGTCGGTGCTGGGCACCGGCACCGGACCCGATGGCCGCAGCTACCGGTTCACCAGCCACGCAGTTGGCGCCGTGTCACCGACCTACACCGGCGACAACACGATCACCCGGACTGACTTTCTGGCGACCAAGCGTGGCTGGGTGCTCAACCTGCCGACAGCGGGCGAGCGCATCGTCACGCAGGCGGCGGTGCGTGCCGGCAAGGTGGTCGTCTCGACCATGGTCCCGACGGCGGTCGCCTGTACCTACGGCGGCGATGGCTGGGTGATGGAGGTGGATGCCGTCACCGGCAACCGTCCGGACACGCCGTCACTCGACACGAATGCGGACGGCAATGTGGATGCCGCGGACATGCTGACCTACCTTGCCGGCAAGACCAATCCGTCCGGCGTGAAAGCGGGCGGCATTCCGTCCGCGCCACGGTTCATCCGCAACACCAACCGCGCGCTCGACGACAAGCTCATCAGTCTCTCGACGGGCACCATCATGAAGATCCGCGAGTCCGGCCTGTCGCAGAGTTCGGGGCGCACTGGCTGGGAGCAGATCCAATGAAGACGAAGACGATGTACGCCCCCTGGTCTGCGCGTGGTTTCACGCTGATCGAGCTGATCATCGCGGTGGCGGTGGTCGGCATCCTGGCGGCGGTCGCGATGCCGTCCTACCGCGAACACATCGCGGCCTCACGCCGCACCGATGCCACGTCGACACTGCTGGCGGTTGCCCAGCTGATGGAGCGCAACTACACCGAGCGCGGCACCTACGCCGGTGTCACGCTCGGCTCGACGGGCATCTATCCATCGACTTCGCCGCAGGGCTACTACACGCTGTCCATCGCCAGCCAGGATGCGAACGGCTTCAGCCTGCTCGCCACCCGGGCCGGTGCCCAGGTCGGGGACAAGTGCGGCAACTACACCTACGACCAGACGGGCGCCAAGGGCGTGGCTTCAGCGACCTACACCTCGGCGCAGTGCTGGTGAACACGGCGGGCTGGCTTGCCGGCGCTCAATGCCCGGGCATGTCCAGCCGGGCGCGCAGGTGCTGGTGCACCGTCGGCCACTCCGGCGCGGTGATGCTGTAGACGCAGGTGTCGCGCAGGCTGCCGTCGGCCGTGCGCTGGTGGTGGCGCAGGATGCCGTCGAGCTGGGCGCCGAGCCGTTCGATGGCGCGGCGGCTCTGCTGGTTGAAGCGGTGGGTGCGGAACTCCACCGCGATGCAGTCCAGCACCTCGAAGGCGTGGCGCAGCAGCAGCCACTTGGCCTCGGTGTTCAGCGCCGTGCGCTGCACGCGCCTGGCCAGCCAGGTCGAGCCGATCTCCACGCGCCGGAAGCGCGCGTCGATGTGCATGTAGGTGGTCATGCCGACCGGTGCGCCATCGGCGTCCAGCACCGCGAACGGCAGCATCGAGCCGGCCGCCTGCAGCCCCAGCCGGCGCTCGATTTCCGCGGCCATGCTGTCCGGCGACGGCACCACGGTGTACCAGGTCTTCCAGAGTTCCCCTTCGCGCACCGCCTCGGCCAGCGCGGGCGCGTGGTCGGGGTGCAGCGGCTCCAGCCGGACATGGCGGCCCTGGAGCACGGCGGGCGCAGGCCATGTCGTCATGGTGGCGGTCATGGGCGGCCTCTCAGCGGTTGCGGCTCTGCATGAACACCAGCTTCTCGAACAGCGTCAGGTCCTGCTCGTTCTTCAGCAGCGCGCCCACCAGCGGCGGGATGGCCACCTTCTGGTCCGCGCTGTGCAGCGCCTCGGCCGAGATGTCTTCCGCCACCAGCAGCTTGAGCCAGTCGAGCAGCTCCGAGGTGGACGGCTTCTTCTTCAGCCCCGGCAGGTTGCGCACGTCGTAGAAGTTCTTCATCGCCGCCGCCAGCAGCTCCTTCTTCAGTCCGGGGAAGTGCACCTCGACGATCTGGCGCATCGTCTCCGCTTCCGGGAACTTGATGTAGTGGAAGAAGCAGCGGCGCAGGAAGGCGTCCGGCAGTTCCTTCTCGTTGTTGGAGGTGATGAAGACCAGCGGCCGGTGCTTGGCCCGGACCAGCTCGCGCGTCTCGTAGACGTAGAACTCCATCCGATCGATCTCGCGCAGCAGGTCGTTCGGGAACTCGATGTCCGCCTTGTCGATCTCGTCGATCAGCAGCGCCACCGGCTGGTCGGCCGTGAAGGCCTGCCACAGCGTGCCCTGGACGATGTAGTTGCGGATGTCGCGCACCTTCGCTGCGCTCTCGGCGTCATGGAGCTGGCTGTCGCGCAGGCGGCTGACGGCGTCGTACTCGTAGAGGCCCTGCTGCGCCTTGGTGGTGCTCTTGATGTGCCACTGCATCAGCGGCATGCCGAGTGCGGCGGCCACTTCCTCGGCCAGCATGGTCTTGCCGGTGCCGGGTTCGCCCTTGACCAGCAGTGGGCGCTGCAGCGTGATGGCGGCGTTGACCGCGAGCATCAGGTCCTGGGTGGCGACGTACTGGGAGGAGCCGGTGAATTTCATGCGGATCTCGGGTCGGAAAGGCGAAGGCCAGGGTGGACAGGATGGAGCCGGTGGGCCGGATCAGTATATCGGCCGCCACGGATGCGGCGTGCGGTGGGGTCGTGGACAATTCGGCCCGTGTATTCAGGGGAAAACAGGGCGATGCAGGGACCAATGCAATTGCAACTTTGCGTGCGCGATCCGGCGGAGGCGGCCTGGGCGGTTCGTGCGGGGGCGGCCGGGGTCGAAGTGATGTCGGCCGCACCGGAGGTGATCCGGGCGGTGGTGGCGCGACTGCGGCTGCTGCGCGACGGAGTGGTGGTCGGCGCGGGTATCGGCCAGCTCGCGGCGCCCACGCTGCCTGCCATTCGCCTGCGCGTACTGCGGGTCGCCGATTGCGGGGTGGACCGGGTGCGTGTGCCGGTGCCGGCGCGGCCGTCGTCGGTGCGGCTGCTCACGCAGCTTGGTCAACTGGCCCGCGAGGGTGTACCGGTGACGCCCGTGCTGCGGGTGCCGCTGGACCGTGGCGACGGCGCGGCCTGGGCGCAGCGCCTGAGTCTGGTGACTCGGCAGGGCTTCGCCAGCGTGCTGCTCGACGCCCGCGGCACGGACGCGCAGGGTGCTGGTCTCTGGCAGCAGCGGGTCTCGCCGGGGCGTCTGCTGGGTGCCTTTGACGGCCTGCGGCGCATGGGCGTGCAAGTTGGGTTGATGGCCGCACCGCGCCGCGCCGACCTGCCGCAACTGTGGCGCTGGGCACCGGACGAGGTGGTGATCGACTGCGGGCGCGAGGATCCTCGCGAAGGGCGGGTGGTCGACGAATACCAGTTCGACCAGTGGGTGGCGGCGTTGAAGGACCTCCAGGTGCAGGCGCACCGGACAAACGGCAGACTCGCTTCAGCTTGAATTGCATCAAGCTGGTCGTGCGGCCGGCACCCAGAGTGCGCCGATGGCGACACAACAGCGACACTGGACACTCGGCCTCTATCATCCAGCCGGATGAGCTACCTCGTTTTCAAGCACCTGCACCTCACCTGCGTCGGCCTGAGTGCCGCGCTGTTCCTCGTGCGCGGCCTGCTGATGCTGTGGC
>NZ_JBFPGY010000239.1:0-2545 GCF_041083715.1 Sphaerotilus sp. | reverse complement strand
GCGCCGCCTTGCGGACCATCCAGGTAGGCATACAGCTGCCGCCGCATCCTCGGCTCCCAGAACTTGCGGAGGTGGCTGGCGACCTCGTCGATCGCCTCGGCACGGTCCGGGTACGCCGAGAAGAAGTCGCCGATCCGGTTGGCCAGCCGCACGAGCGTCTGGTCGGGGTCGTGCACGTGCCCCGGGTGCTGTTCGCCCTGCCCGCTCATCGTGCGGCCTCCGGCTGGCCAGCGTGCGCCTGTGCGAGCAGGCCTTCCTGGGCGTGGCTGAACCGGGCGTGGTCACGCTGCCATTCGCTCATCTGCGTGACCTTGCTGACCTGCACCGCCGTCACCTTGTATTCCGGACAGTTGGTGGCCCAGTCGGAGGAGTCGGTGGTGATGACGTTGGCGCCGGACTCCGGGAAGTGGAAGGTGGTGTAGACCACGCCCGGCTGCACCCGCTCGGTCACGTCCGCCCGCAGCACCGTGTCTCCAGCCCGGCTGGCAATGCCCACCCAGTCGCCGTCCTTCACGCCGCGCTCCTCGGCATCGTGCGGGTGGATCTCCAGCCGGTCCTCCTCGTGCCAGCGGCTGTTCTCGGTGCGGCGGGTCTGCGCACCGACGTTGTACTGGCTCAGCACACGGCCGGTGGTGAGGATCAGCGGGAAGCGGCGCGTCACCTTCTCGTCGCTCGCCACGTACTGCGTCGGCAGGAAGCGCCCCTTGCCGCGCACGAAACCGCCGACGTGCATGATCGCCGTGCCCGCTTCATCCGTCGTCTCGTTGCAGGGCCATTGCACGCTGCCGAGCCGCTCGATCTTCTCGAAGCTCACGCCGGCGAAGGTGGGCGTCAGCGATGCGATCTCGGCCATGACTTCCGAGGGATGCGTGTAGTGCATCGGGTAGCCGAGCGCGTTGGCGAAGGCCTGCGTCACCTCCCAGTCCGCCTTGCCGGCCAGCGGCGGCATCACCTGGCGCACGCGGCTGATGCGGCGCTCGGCGTTGGTGAAGGTGCCGTCCTTCTCCAGGAACGACGATCCCGGCAGGAAGACGTGGGCGTACTTGGCCGTCTCGTTGAGGAAGATGTCCTGCACGACCACGCACTCCATCGCCGACAGCGCCGCCGCGACGTGCTGCGTGTCCGGGTCGGACTGGGCCGGGTCTTCGCCCTGCACGTAGAGCGCCTTGAAGCTGCCGTCGAGCGCCGCGTCCAGCATGTTCGGGATGCGCAGCCCCGGCTCCGGGTTCAGCGTCACGCCCCAGGCGGCGTCGAACTGGGCGCGCACGGTCGTGTCGCTGATGTGGCGGTAGCCGGGCAGCTCGTGCGGGAAGCTGCCCATGTCGCAGGAGCCCTGCACATTGTTCTGGCCACGCAGCGGGTTCACGCCGACGCCCTCGCGCCCGACCATGCCGCAGGCCATCGCGAGGTTGGCGATGCCGATGACCATGGTCGATCCCTGCGCGTGCTCGGTGACGCCCAGGCCGTAGTAGATGGCGCTGTTGCCCTTGCGGGCATAGAGCCGCGCCGCAGCGCGCAGCGCGTCGGCCGGCACGCCGCTGACCGCGGCCATCGCCTCGGGCGCGTTCTCCGGCTTCGACACGAAGTCGCGCCACTGCTGGAAGCTCTTCGGGTCGCAGCGCTCGGCGACATAGGCCTCGTCGACCAGCCCTTCGGTGACGACGACGTGCGCCAGTGCCGTGATGACGGCGACGTTGGTGCCGGGCTTGAGCTGCAGATGCACATCGGCCTGGACGTGCGGCGCGTCCACCAGATCGATGCGGCGCGGATCGACGACGATCAGCCGGGCGCCTTGGCGCAGCCGCTTCTTCAGCCGTGACGCGAACACCGGGTGGCCCTCGCTCGGATTGGCGCCGATGACCATCACCACGTCGGTGTGCTCGACCGACTTGAAGGTCTGCGTGCCCGCCGAGGTGCCGAAGGTCTGGCCGAGGCCGTAGCCGGTCGGGCTGTGGCAGACGCGGGCACAGGTGTCCACGTTGTTGGTGCCGAACGCGGCGCGGATCAGCTTCTGCACGAGGTAGGTCTCCTCGTTGGTGCAGCGGCTCGACGTGATGCCGCCGACCGAGTCGCGGCCGTAGGTGCCCTGGATGCGGCGGAACTCGCCCGCCGCGTGCGCCAGCGCCTCGTCCCAGCCCACCTCGCGCCACGGGTCGGTGATCTTGTCGCGCACCATCGGCTTGGTCAGGCGGTCCTTGTGCGTCGCGTAGCCCCAGGCGAAGCGGCCCTTGATGCAGCTGTGGCCTTCGTTGGCCTTGCCGTCCTTCCACGGCGTCATGCGCACGACCTGCGACCCTTTCATCTCCGCCTTGAACGAGCAGCCCACGCCACAGTAGGCGCAGGTGGTGACGACGCTGTGCTCGGGCTGGCCGAGTTCGATCACCGTCTTCTCGGTCAGCGTCGCGGTCGGGCAGGCCTGGACGCAGGCGCCGCAGGAGACGCACTCGCTCTGCATGAACGGCTCGTCCATCCCCGGCGAGACACGCGACTCGAAGCCGCGGCCCGAGATCGTCAGCGCGAACGTTCCTTGCACCTCCTCGCAGGC
>NZ_JBFPGY010000238.1:0-8386 GCF_041083715.1 Sphaerotilus sp. | reverse complement strand
CCATTCAGAGGCCCGGAAATAAGGGGTAAATAGGGGAGATTTTCTATTCAAATTCTGAATGTGTGACGCATTTTTGTTTTGATTCTCCGTTCCCATGAATAATGAACAGCACATTTTCTGTGCTGGCGGTGTCCGTCTGGGCATCCAAAATAACTGATCTGGATTGTTTGAGTGAACAAGTGCGCAGTGGCTCCGATCTGCCTTTTCGTGCATGCACGAGAGGCTTTGACGCGGCAGACCGTGGCCTCGCTGCTGACCAATCGGTTGGCGGCGGACAGCGTACTGCACGTGTTCTGCGACGGCCCTCGTCCGGGCCAGGAAAGCCGGGTGCAGGCGGTGCGCGAGTATGTGCGCTCGATCACCGGATTCGCCCGGGTCGTGTTGCACGAGCAGGAGGTCAATCTGGGGCTGTCGCGGGCCATCATGGACGGCGTGTCCGAGATATTGAAGACGCACGAGCGCGTGATCGTGCTGGAAGACGACCTGAAACTCTCGGCCGGTTTTCTGGACTTCATGAACCAGGCGCTGCAGGCCTACGCAGCGAATCCGCGGGTGATGAGCGTGTCGGGGTATTCGTTCCCGATCCGGCATGCCCGAGAACAGGTGCAGGACGCCGTGTTCGGTCTTCGTGCGTCATCCTGGGGTTGGGGCATCTGGCGGGACCGCTGGCAGGCGATCGACTGGGAGGTTTCCGACTATGTCCGCTTCCGCAGCAATCCGGTTCGCCGGTTCCAGTTCAACCGCGGTGGCAGTGACCTCTCCCGGATGCTGGACCGCCAGATGGCCGGCAGGATCAATTCCTGGGCGATCCGCTTCTGCTACCACCAGTTCAGCCATGGGCTGGTCGATGTCTTCCCGGTCCGCTCGCTGGTCGAGAACATCGGTTTCGGTGACGGGGCGGAGCACTGCAGACAGGATGTGCGTGGCTGGACGTCCGAGATGGTGGAGGTGCCGCCGACTAGGTTCTGCTTGCCGCAGGACGTTCGGACCGATCCCGATGTGCTGCGGCAGTTCCGCAGCTTCAACAGCCTGACCGCCCGGGCCATCCGGGTGGCAAAACGCCAGTGGCTGTCCTTGGTGGTGTGGTTCGGACGGCCAGCGTCAGCGCCTGTGGCGCCGAAATCCAAGCGCTCGAACCTGCTGGGTCCCCTGTCGCCGTGGTAAGCGGCCCGCTGCCCGCCATGCGCAACGCCACAGCGTGCGCTGCGGCGTGTGCTGTGTGGCATCGGCGTAGCGCCACTGGCTGAGCAGGTCCAGCGGACGCTGCAGGTCGGTCAGGTCGGCCAGCGTCATGGTCTTCAGATGCGTCAACAGGCCCGTCGGGGCCAGGTGGGCCGGAACTTCGTAGCCTCGGCGGCGCAGGATCTGCCGCAGGCGTTCATGGCCCTGCAACCACGGATCCCGCCGCTGCAGGCGCGTTCGCAGCGCTGCCCAGGTCACTCCGATGCCGACGACCGCCGCGAATGCACCGGCCAGCCACTGGCCCAGGGCACGGCTGTCGACGCTGTCCCAGCCCAGCGAGCGGAGCAGGTCCTGCTGGCGGTGGGCCGAGTAGCCCAGCACCCACTGGTTCCACTGGTGCTCTGCTGCACCCCAGAGGGCGCGCGCCTGTTCGAGCAGGCGGGGATCGAGGTTGACCAGCGTCTGGCCGACCAGTCCGCGCGGGGCGGCCAGGCGCTCGCCCCGCTGGATGCGCTCGGGCGCGACCGCACCGGTCGGGTCCAGGCGCACCCAGCCCCGGCTGCCTTGCCAGTACTCGACCCAGGCATGGGCATCGCGCTGGCGCACCTCCAGCACGCCGTTGAGCGGATTCACCTGGCCACCCAGATACCCGGTGACGATGCGTGCCGGCACGCCCCAGCGGCGCAGCACCACGACGACCGCGCTGGCGTAGTGTTCGCAGAAGCCGGCGCGGCGGTCCAGCCAGAAGCTGTCCACCGGGTCCGGGCCTGACAGGCCGGGGGCGAGGGTGTAGACGAAGGGTTGCTGGCGGATGTAGTCCAGCAGCCATTGGGCGCGGCGGGCACTGTCGGCGGGGTTCGGGACGACACTGACCCGCTGGGCGTCGGCCCAGGCGATGGTGCGCGGGTGCTGTCCGTCCGGCAGCGCGAGGTAGGGTTGCCAGCGCAGATCGTTCGCCTGCACTGGGCTGGCGGGAGCGGCGGTCGGGTCGTGCACGGGGGTGTCGAGCACGGCGGTGGCCTGCACGCGCAGGCGCTCGGTCAGTGGGCGTTCGGTGATCCACGCGCCTTCGGGTTCGTGCAGCCAGGATCGGTCGAGTCCGGCATCGGGCAGCGTCGGCCCGGTCCGGGCATGTTCCAGCATCGGCAGTGTGCCCAGGCCGAGCGGCTCGACCGTCATCTCGTAGCGCAATGACCGGGCCGTGGTGCTGGCCATGGCCGGCTCCGCGCCTGCCGTGAATCGACGGCGGCGCTGCCAGCCGCTGCCATCCGGTTCGCTCAGCACCGGGCCGCGGAAATACAGCTGGGATGGTGCAGGCACGGGGCCGTCGAACTGCAGCCGCAGCGCGAGCGTGTCGTCCTGCGCCAGCTCGGCCACGTCGCCCAGCGCCAGATGGTCGGACAGGCCGGTTCGGGCCGCACCGGGCCCAGGCATCGACCACAGTGGCGCGATCCGTGGGAACAGCAGGAACAGCGCGACCACCAGCGGGAGACCCGTCAGCAGCAGCCGGGCCGACAGTGCCAGGGCCTGCCGCAGCGGCGGCGGCACCTGCAGACGGTCGGGCAGGTGCGCGAGCACCAGCGCGGCCAGCAGCAGCCACACCGACAAGCCCATCGCGAAGGCCGTGACCAGCGACTGCGAGTGCAGGAAGTTGGCCAGCACCAGGAAGAAGCCGAGGTAGAAGACCACTGTCGCATCCCGGCGTGCGCGCAGCTCCAGCGTCTTCAGTGCCGACAGGACGACCAGCAGCGTCACGCCCGCCGACGGGCCGATCAGCGACTGGTGGCTGACCAGTGTGCCGATCGATGCACCGACCAGCGCGAGCAGCAGCAGGTGCCGCGACGGCAGGGCATGGCCGCTCCACGCCAGCCACGCCCGCCAGGCCAGCGCGGCCGAGGCCAGCACCGCACACCACAGCGGCACCTGCATGCACTGCGGCAGCAGCGTCCAGGCCAGTGCGGCCAGCAGGAACAGCGTGTCGCGGGACTCGCGTGGCAGGGCTGCCCGGCTCACGGTGGACTCCAGAGCGCCAGGGCGTCCAGGCACCGCCGCCGGTGGCTCGGCCCGGCGCCTTCCTCGATCGACAGCGCACCGAGGCGGAGTCGGTAGGGCTGCCCCAGCGCATCGGCCTGCAGCACCCAGGCGCTCAGGCGGCGCAGACGGGCTTCAGGGTCGAGGCCGGTCAGGCGGTCACCGTCCAGATGCAGCCCGCGTGCCTGTCGCGCTGGGGGTGTTTCCCGCACCAGCAGGCCGCCGCCCGCGGCGAGGCTGCGGGCCGAGCGGCGCCACAGCACCTGGGCCGGCCGGTCCTCGCGTCGCCAGGGACGCACACCTTCGTCTTCTCCGGGTTCGGGCTGGAGCGTGCGCAGGTGCAGCGCGGCGTCTGCCGGATCGGCGCTGGCGTTCTGGGGCACGGGTGGTGCGTCGACCTCCGGGGCGGGCCAGGCCAGCGGTTGTTGCGCGATCCGCCACACGGCCCAGACCCGGAAGAGCCCGAGCGGGAATCGGCTGCTCAGTTCCAGGGGGGGCAGCGTCTGGCGCCCGCGGTGGTCGAGCCTGCGGGTCAGCGGTTGCAGCGCGTCCGGATCCGGTGATGCATGGACCGGGATGCCAGTGGATTCATCCCTCCAGCGCAGCACCAGACCATGGCGACCAAAGCGGGCCGGATGGCGCCAGCCGGTGGTGGCCGTCTCCTCCTGCAATGCGATGTCGAGGTCGACCGTCTGCCCGACGAACCCCGCTTCGCCGACCCGTGCGCTCAGGTGCAGGCCGCTCAGCGTCGCGTGGGTCGCGTGCAGGGCCACCAGCGCTGTGCTGGCCAGGGTGAAGGTCAGCAGGTGGCCGAGGTTGAGCTGGTAGTTGATCGAGCCCAGCAGCAGGCAGCCCAGCAGCACGCCGTACACCAGACCGGAGGCGGTCGGCACGATGTAGAGGTTGCGGTGGTCGAGGTGGAGTGTGTCGGTGCGGGGATGGCGGCGGGCCCACCAGGCGCGCCAGCGCAGGCGCCATCCGGACGACAGGGCCATGCTCAGACGAGCCGGATCGATTCGATCATCGCGCGCACCTGTGCTGCCCGGCTGCGCCCTGCGCCGCTGCGGGGTTGCAGCCGGTGGGCGAGCACGGGCACGGCCAGCGCCTGCAGGTCCTCCGGCGTGGCGTGGGCGCGGCGGGTGAGCAGTGCACGTGCCCGTGCCGCACGCAGCCAGGCGATCGCTGCCCGCGGCGACAGTCCTTGCGTGAACCACTGGCCATTGCGTGTGGCGGCGAGCAGCGCCTGCAGATAGTCCAGCAGCGCGGGCGCGGCGTGGATGCGCTGTACGGCGGCCTGTGCCGCGAGCAGTTCCTGCGCCGACATCACCGGCTGCAGATGCCGCACTGCCTCGCGCCGGTCGTGGCCTTCGAGCAGCGCCCGCTCGGCCGATGGGGATGGGTAGCCCAGCGTGAGGCACATCAGGAAGCGGTCGAGCTGGCTCTCGGGCAGGGCATAGGTGCCCAGCTGCTCGGCCGGATTCTGGGTGGCGATGACAAAGAAGGGGCTGGGCAGGGGCCGTGTTGCGCCATCGAGGGTCACCTGGCGCTCTTCCATGGCCTCCAGCAGCGCGCTCTGGGTGCGCGGGCCGGCGCGGTTGATCTCGTCGGCCAGCAGCACCTGCGTGAACACGGGGCCTTGATGAAAGACAAATTCCTCGCTCGCTCGCTCGTAGACACTGATCCCGACCAGATCGCTGGGTGTCAGGTCGGCGGTGAACTGCACTCTGGCGAACTGCAGGCCGACGGAAGCAGCCAGGGCTTGGGCGAGGGTGGTCTTGCCGACACCGGGAACATCCTCGATCAGCAGGTGGCCGCCAGCGAGCAGGCAGGCCACGCCGTCGAGGATCTGTGCCTGCTTGCCGACCACCACCGAACCGATCTGATCGAGCAGGCGTTCCAGCATGTCGGTCAGAGGGGTTGCCGAAGTCGGAGGTGTCAGGCGCATGTGATGTGGGCGGTTCATCATCGGTGATACCTTACCCGAACCGAAACGAAGCTTGAGGGACAACACAGCGGGCGGCCGACGCCTGGTGTGCCAGACAACATGAGCACTGCCTTTTATTCCCATCCCGACTGCCGCGGCCACGACATGGGCCCTGGTCACCCGGAGTGTCCCCAGCGCCTTGATGCGATCGAGGACCACCTGCTCTCCACCGGCCTGGACATCGCGCTGCTGCGGCCCGACGACGTGCCGCTGGCGAAACACTCGGATCTGATGCAGGCGCACAGCGAGGGTTACCTGCTCGAACTCGACGAGTTCATGCAGCAGGCGGTTCTCACCGGGGAGCACCGCGCACTCGACCCCGACACCACGGTCTGCCCCGGTACCCGCCAGGCCATGCTGCGGGCGGCGGGCGCGGCGGTGGCGGCCACGGACGCGGTGATCGATGGCACCTACCGCAACGCCTTCTGCGCCATCCGCCCGCCGGGCCACCACGCCACGCGCTCGGAGGCGATGGGCTTCTGCTTCTACAACAACGTCTGCATCGCGGCACGCCACGCCCTGAATGTGCGCGGCCTGAAGCGCGTGGCGATCATCGACTTCGACGTCCACCACGGCAACGGCACCGAGGACATCGTCGCCGGCGACGAGCGGGTGCTGATGTGCAGCTTCTTCCAGGACCAGCTCTATCCCTACAGCGGCGGCGTGCCGATGGGCGACAACATGGTCAACGTGCCGGTGCCGGCCTACACGCGCGGCATGGACGTGCGCGAATTGATCGACATGTACTGGATCCCGCGGCTGGAGGCATTCAAGCCCGAGATGGTCTTCATCTCCGCCGGCTTCGATGCGCACCGCGAGGACGACCTGGGGCAACTCGGGCTGGTCGAGGCCGACTACACCTGGATCACGCAGCGGCTGGTCGACATCGCGGACCGCTACAGCAAGGGCCGCATCGTGTCGTGTCTGGAGGGAGGTTATGTGCTGAGCGCGCTGGCACGCAGCGTCGCGGCCCACCTGCGGGTGCTGGCCGACGTCTGACCGGCGCCTGTGTGCGGCGTGCGTGGCCGCTGTTCAGCGTGACGCGGTCTGTGTGTGCTCGCCCGCCGGTTCGGTGGCGAATTCGATTTCGATGCGCAGCTGCGAGCGCATGGGGTGCCCGTCGAGATCACCCGGCACGAAGGCACTGCGCAGGAAGGTCTGCCGGGCGGAGTCCTCCAGCACGGGGGGCAGTCCGCTGTCCCCCGCCTCGTCGATGCGCACCCGCTGCACCACGCCCTGGGCGTCGATGAACAGCGTCAGCACGGCGCGGAAGTGCCCGGACGGCGCGAGTTCCGGATAGAACAGGTCGATCGATTGTTGCGGCGCCGGACTGCGGGTGAGCCAGCGGCTCGGCATGTAACCAGCGTCCGGATCGTCCTCGCCCGTCGATGCGACGGGGCCGGCGCTGGTCGGGGGCAGTTGCTCCGGATCCCACGGGGGCTGTGCGGGTGGTGGTGGCGCCTTGCGGTTGGCCATCCGCTGTGTCTGGTCGCGGACCACCGTCGCTGTGCTGACCGGACGGTGTGGGGTCTCGAGCCTGACGGCCACGCCAAGTCGGCCGGAGGACCCGCGTGTCCCGCCCGCCTGCATGGGCACCGCCGCCGGTGCGCACAGCAGCACGCCGAGGTGCAGCAGCACCGACCCGGTCACACAGCCTGCCAGTAGCGTGCGCCGCTGTGCCATGTCAGTTCAGCTCTCGCCAGGCCGCACGTCGCAGTGTGTTGGAGCGGTTGCTGATGCCGACACCGGCTGCTTTCAGCTGCGTGCTCTGGTCGCGCTTGGTGAAGAAGGCGCTGACCCGCCCGGTGCTGTCCATCACGCGGCTGACGCCGACGATGAGTGAATTCGAGACCTCGACATCCCGCACATCGCCCGAGGGCAGCAGGAACTGGTAGAGGAAGGAGCTGCCACCATTGCCGCAGGGGTCGCCGTTCGGCACGGTCGAGGCGAAGGCGATCAGGCCGGAGGCCAGCGGAATGCCATCCAGCGACACCCGCTCGCCGCTGGACTGGTTCAGGTCGACATACCAGCCGTTCTGGGCGTTCCAGTCGACGGATTGCGCCTGGTTGAGGCGGTGGCTGCTGTTGAGTTCCTGGCGCACCAGCTTGGCGTTCGGGTCCCGCAGCGGGCCCAGACCGGTGCCGGTGAGGGTGTCGCGGATGGAGTAGATCGTCTGCAGACCCGTCGAGGTCAGATCGGCACTGTTGAGCAGCCGTCCCGTACCGAAGGAGACGATGGTGATGGGCACGTTGTCGTTCACCAGTTCGGTGAGCACCGGCTTGCCGGTGATGGGCTGCGGCACGAGGTTCGGCCCCAGTGCCTGTCCCAGCAGCGTGGCTTCGGCACCGGATGGTGCCACCCGGTCGTCGTGGTCGAAGCGCCAGAGGTTGCCGAGCATGTCCCCCGCATAGAAGCGCAGCGCGGTGTTGTCCGTGTCGCTCGGCACCCAGGCGTTGAGGCGGCCGAGGTTGCTGGGGGTGGTGGTGTCGCCGGCCGCGGTGAGGATCTCTCCCGCACTGGTGCGCTTCTTGCCGGTCAGGGCATCCAGCAGATAGAGCCGGCCGCGGCCGTCACCGACGTTGTTGATGCCGGAAGTGAAGGCGACCAGCCAGGTGCCGGTGACGTCCTTGGTGATCACCGGATTGCCGAAGGTCAGGCCCAGGTTGTTGTCCGAGAATTCCCAGAGCAGCGCGGGCGAAGCCGGGTCGGTGATGTCGAGCGCGTAGTAGTAACGACCGCCGGCGCCCATGCCGCCCACGAGGATGGTGCGCCACTGGCCGTTGGCGTAGATGTCGCCGATGGTCGGGGTGGCGTCGAGCAGATTGATGTGGGTGCTGTCGTAGCCGATGTCCGCGAGCCGCCGCAGGTGAGGCAGCACGCCGTGTGGCACGAAGGCCCACAGTTCCTCGCCGCCGACGGGATCCTTGTCGTTCTCCCCGACCTGGAAGGCGTGCAGCATGCCGTCGTTGGCCGGGGCATAGACCATCTTGGTGCGGTTGGCATGGTCGGTGATGAACTGGCTGTAGCCGGCGTCGGCATACTTGAAGGGGGGCTTGGCGACATAGACCGGTGCGGCGTTGACGAAATCGCCCAGGCGGGAATAACGGTTGCGGAACACCTGGTTGTCCGGGGCGGGAACGCCCATCTGGAGCTGCGTGTCGCCTCGCAGGAAGCTGACCAGGTTGTCGC
>NZ_JBFPGY010000237.1:0-8395 GCF_041083715.1 Sphaerotilus sp. | reverse complement strand
ACCCGCCCCGGTGTCGGCGAGAACGCCCTGCGCTACGGCTGGATCACGCTGAACCGCCCCAAGGCGCTCAACGCGCTCAACGACACGCTGATGGACGAACTCGGCGCTGCGCTGCTGGCCTTCGACGCCGACGACGGCATCGCCTGCATCGTGCTGACCGGCAGCGAGAAGGCCTTCGCCGCAGGTGCGGACATCGCGATGATGCAGCCGTTCGACTTTCCGAACGCCTACCGCAAGGGCCTGATCTCGCGCAACTGGGACACGATCCGGCAGGTGCGCAAGCCCATCATCGCCGCGGTGTCGGGCTTCGCGCTGGGCGGGGGCTGCGAGGTGGCGATGGGCTGCGACTTCATCATCGCCGCGGACAATGCGAAGTTCGGCCAGCCCGAGATCAAGCTCGGCATCATCCCCGGTGCCGGCGGCACGCAGCGCCTGCCGCGCGCAGTCGGCAAGAGCAAGGCCATGGACCTGGCGCTGACCGGCCGCATGATGGACGCGGTGGAGGCCGAGCGTGCCGGGCTGGTGTCGCGCGTCGTGCCGCTGGCCGATCTGCACGCTGAAGCCGACAAGGCCGCACAGGCCATGTGCGGCTACTCGCTGCTGGCGCTGATGGCGACCAAGGAGTGTGTGAACCGCGCCTACGAGGCACCGCTGACGGAAGGCCTGCTGTTCGAGCGCCGGCTGTTCCACGCGCTGTTCTCCAGCGCGGACCAGAAGGAGGGCATGGGCGCATTCCTGGAGAAGCGACCACCGCATTTCACGCACCGCTGAACCCTCGTCGGTGATGTCCCGACCCACCCTGACGACGCTGCGCTGGAGTGCTGCGCTGCTGACAGGGTGGATCGGGTGGCTCGGTGCCACGGCTGGCGATGCGCCGGCCATCTCCGCCGGACTCGACGCGGCGCAGCGCAGCGAGGCGCTCGTCGCCCACAACCGCTGGCGGAGTCGGGTCGGCGTGCCGCCGCTGGTCTGGTCGGAGGCGCTGGCGCAGTCTGCGGCCCGCTGGGCGGCGCAGCTCGACCAGGGCGGGCAGTGCCAGATGGAGCACAGCGACGCTCCCGATCTGGGCGAAAACATCTACTGGGCCAGCCCCATTCGCTGGAGCACCGGCCTGGTCACGGTACAGGGGGTCCGCCCTGGCTTCGTCACCGACGTCTGGGGGCGCGAATCGGCGGATTTCCAGGTTGAACTCAACGCCTGCCTGCCAGGCAAGACCTGCGGTCACTACACCCAGATCGTCTGGCGCACCACCCGCGAGGTGGGCTGTGCTGTGCGCGTGTGCGGTGCGAAGGACCAGGTGTGGGTCTGCCAGTACCTGCCAGCGGGCAACCTCTTCGGGGAGCAGCCGTATTGAGGCCGGGTGCCGCGTCGCGGGGCGTCAGGACTTGGCTGCCATCCGCTTTTCGATTTCCGCTGCCGGAATCGCTCCGGGCGCGCGCGTCCCATCCTCGAACACGATGGCGGGTGTGCCGGTGACCTTGAATTTCTTGGCCAGTGCGGCATTGCGATCGATCGCCGAGGCGTCGCACTGGCCCATCTGGCGTGCCGGGGTGGCGCCGTCGATCATCCAGCTGCGCCAGACCGTCGTGTTGTCCTTGGCGCACCAGATCGACTTGGATTTCTCCGGCGAATCACCACCCAGGATCGGGATCACGAAGGTGTAGACCGTCACGTCCTTCACGTTGACCAGGTCCTTTTCCAGCCGCTTGCAGTAGCCGCAGTTCGGATCGGCGAAGACGGCGATCCTGCGCTTGCCGTTGCCGTTCTTCCAGACGATGGCGTCCTTCAGCGGCAGGCTGGCGAAGTCGATCGCGGTGAGTTTCTCGACGCGCTCCTGCGTCAGGTCCTTGCGCGTCGCGGTGTCGATCATCGCGCCTTGCAGCAAGTAGGTGCCCTTGGCGTCGGAATACATGATGTCGGTGCCGATGCGCACTTCCCAGACCCCCGCCATCGGCGACGGGCGGACCTCGTCGATCTTGGGCAGGTTGGCGAAGCGCTCGGTCAGCGTCTTGCGGATCTCGGCCTCGTCGGCGCGGGCAGGCCCCGCCAGCAGGGTCAGGGCGGCGAGCGCGGTGGCGGCGAACGTGGCGAGGCGCGGAGTCATGGTGCGGTGTCCTTGGTGCGGAAGTTCAGGCATCGAGCGCCCGGGCGGTCAGCCAGCGCTTGAGCGGACCGAGATGATGTACCAGAGTCATGCCATGGTTGCGCAGTTCCTTCAGCGGCGCTGAAGGCTGTGCGAAAAGGTGCAGGAGTCCGTCGGTCAATCCGCGCATGGCACGGGTCGGGGTGCTGCGTTCTCGGGCGTAGCGGCGCAGCGTGCGCTCGTCGCCGAGCGATTTCCAGGGCATGGTGCGTCTGGCTTCGACCAGCACCCGCGCCAGTGCCCGCACATCCGCCAGCCCCAGGTTCAGGCCTTGTCCGGCCAGCGGGTGCACCGCGTGCGCGGCGTCACCCAGCAGCACCCAGCCCGGCCCGCACCAGCGCTGTGCCTGCCCGAGCTGCAGCGGCCACGTGGCCCGGGGCGAGCCGAGCTGCAGCGTGCCGGCCGCGCCGCCCGTCGCGGCGTTCAGTTCCGCCTCGAAGGCCGTGTCCGACAGCGCCATCAGCCGCTCGGCCTCGGCCTGCGGCTGTGACCAGACGAGGCCGAAGCCGTGGTCCACCTGCGGCCGGTCGAAGGGCAGCAGGGCCAGCACGTCCGGGTGGCGGAACCACTGCCAGGCGGTGCCTTGGTGCGGCGTGTCGCTGACGAGCCGCGCCGCCACGCCCTGGTGGCCGTACGGAAAGGACTCGAAGCCGGCGCCCAGGGCCTCGCGCGTGGCGGAATCCTTGCCTTCGCAGACAGCGGTGAGCTGCGCAGCGGCCGGTTGCGTCAGCCGCTGAACATGCGGCGCGTAGCGCACGGCTTCACCGAGCGCCTGCTCCAGCGCGGCGGCGTCGACGATCCACGCCAGCGCGCCGATGCCCTGCTGCCAGGCGCTGAATTCGATCGCGCCGCCGTCGTCGCCGTGGATGCGCATGTCCTGCACGGCGGTGCGGGCGTCCTCGGGCAGCGCGTCCCACACGCGCAGCTCGCGCAGCAGGGTGACCGAGCCGGCGTTCAAGGCATAGGCGCGCACGTCCGGCGCCGCGTCCTTCTTCGGCAGCGCGCCCAGCAGGCCGACCCGCAGGCCGTCGCGCGCCAGCGCCAGTGCCAGCCCCATGCCGACCGGGCCGCTGCCGCGGATCAGCACCTCCAGTGTCTGGGCAGGGGTGGTGGCGGTGAACGTGGAAGGGAGGGTGTTCATCCGCCCGATTGTAGGAACCCTGTGCCTTGTCCGGCAGGGTGCGGGGGTGTGGCCGATCAGTCGCGGGAGGGGAAGATGCCCTGGATGCAGATCTGGTAGCTCATGCCTTCCATCGGGGCGGCCATCTTGGGCAGGCAGAAGGTGGTTTGGCCGTTGCCCCCGTAGTTGGTACCCAGCAATGCAAACAGGGCGGTGTACTGCTGGATCGACAAGGTCTGGCCATCGCATTTCATCCAGTTGTGGACCTGGAAGTCGTAGCCGAACAAGCAGACCATTCCGAGATAGCTATCCATGGCAGTTCCTTGGGGTGTGTGGGTGAACACAGGAGCGGGGCAACGGTACCTTGGGTTCAGGCGGTATCGTCGCGACCAGTCTGCGGATTTCTGCCAGATGGCGCCAGTAAAAAATCACGCAAATTCATCACGGTGGACAGCCCATGACCGATTTCTTGCTTCAGCCTGTTTCCTCTGCGCCCGATGACGGCAGCAGCCCCGTCACCATTGCCAGCCTGCACGTCTATCCGGTCAAGTCCTGCGCCGGCTTGTCGCTGACACGGACCGATCTGGCCATCACCGGCTTCGCGCACGACCGCCAGTGGATGCTGATCGACGACCAGCACGAGTTCCTCAGCCAGCGCGAGCACGCCCGCATGGCGCTGATCCGCCCGTCGCTCGGCGACGACGGTGCGCTGACGGTGACAGCGCCTGGCTGCGTGCCGCTGGTGCTGCCCGCGGTGGCCGCTGGCGAGGCGCTGCGCGTGCGCGTGTGGGACGACGCGGTCGAGGCGCGTGCGGCCGGTGTCGCGGCCGACCGCTGGTTCAGCGACTTCCTCGGCGAGCCGGTGCGGCTGGTGCAGTTCGCGCCGGGACAGCGGCGGTTGTCGAGTGCGCGCTGGACCGGCGCGCTCGAAGCGGAAAACGGCTTCTCCGATGGCTACCCCATCCTCGTCACCACCGTGGCGGCGCTGGACGAGCTGAACCACCGCCTCGCGTTCGGCGGGCATGCGCCCGTGACCATGGCGCGGTTTCGTCCGAACCTCGTGCTCGACGGCCTCGGCCCGCACGGCGAGGACGGACTGGACGAGCTGCAGTTCGACACGCCGGACGGCCCGGTCACGCTGCGGCTGGTCAAGCCGTGTCCGCGCTGCCCGATCCCCAACATCGATCCCGACACCGCCGTCGCGGGCCACGAACCGGGCGACACGCTCTCGCGTTACCGGGCCGATGCGCGCGTGGGCGGGGCGATCACCTTCGGCATGAACGCGGTGATCGTCGAGGGCATCGGGCGGCGGCTGGTGGTCGGGCAGGGCGGGCGGGGGACGGTGCGGTTCTGAGCCTGTCCCTGCGGATGGCCGGCGCCTACAATCGCCGGATCTCCCCCCGAACCCCTACACCACCATGAGCCTCAAGTGCGGCATCGTGGGCCTGCCCAACGTCGGCAAGTCCACCCTCTTCAATGCGCTGACCAAGGCCGGCATCGCCGCCGAGAACTACCCGTTCTGCACCATCGAGCCCAACGTCGGCGTCGTGGAGCTGCCGGACCCGCGGCTGGACAAGCTGTCCGAGATCGTCCAGCCGGAGCGGATCGTGCCGGCCATCGTCGAGTTCGTGGACATCGCCGGGCTGGTGGCGGGCGCGTCCACGGGCGAAGGGCTGGGCAACAAGTTCCTCTCGCACATCCGCGAGACCGACGCCATCGTCAATGTCGTGCGCTGCTTCGAGGACGAGAACGTCATCCACGTCGCCGGCAAGGTCGATCCGATCGCCGACATCGAGGTGATCCAGACCGAACTCTGCCTGGCCGACATGGGCACGGTCGAGAAGAGCCTGCACCGCTATTCCAAGGTGGCCCGCTCCGGCGACAAGGATGCGCAGGCGCTGGTCAAGGTGCTGGAGAAGTGCCAGACCGCGTTGAACGACGCGCTGCCGGTGCGTTCGATCGACTTCAGCAAGGAAGAGCAGGCGATCCTCAAGCCGCTGTGCCTGATCACCGCCAAGCCGGCGATGTTCGTGGGCAACGTCGACGAGACCGGTTTCGAGAACAACCCCTTTCTCGACCGCCTGCGCGAGTTCGCCGCGAAGCAGAACGCGCCCGTCGTGGCGATCTGCGCCAAGACCGAGGCCGAGCTGTCCGAGATGGAGGACGAGGACCGCGCGATGTTCCTGGCCGAGATGGGCCAGGACGAACCGGGCCTGAACCGCCTGATCCGCTCGGCGTTCAAGCTGCTGGGGCTGCAGACCTACTTCACCGCGGGCGTGAAGGAAGTGCGCGCCTGGACCATCCACGTCGGCGACACCGCGCCGCAGGCGGCAGGCGTGATCCACACGGACTTCGAGAAGGGCTTCATCCGCGCCCAGACGATCGCCTTCGAGGACTTCATCGCGTTCAAGGGCGAGCAGGGCGCGAAGGACGCGGGCAAGATGCGCGCGGAAGGCAAGGAATACGTTGTCAAGGACGGCGACGTGCTGAACTTCCTGTTCACGAGCTGAGGCCCAAGGCATGACGCTCTCGCCGATCGTCGCTGGCTGCTGGCGCATGGCCGAGTGGGGCTGGACGCCGGCCGAGCGCCTGCGCTGGATCGAGCAGTGCCTCGACCGCGGCGTGACCACCTTCGACCACGCCGACATCTACGGCGGCTACGCGGTCGAAGCCCTGTTCGGCGAGGCGCTGGCGCTGGCGCCGCACCTGCGCCAGCGGATGCAGCTCGTCAGCAAGTGCGGCATCCAGCTGGTGCATCCGAGCCGGCCGGAACACCGGCTCAAGTCCTACAACACCTCGGCTGCGCACCTGATCGCCAGCGTCGAGAACAGCCTGTGCACCTTGCAGACCGACCGGCTCGATCTGCTCCTGATCCACCGGCCGGATCCGCTGATGCACCCGGCCGAGATCGCCGAGGCGGTCACGCGGCTGCAGGCGGCTGGCAAGGTGCGGGCCTTCGGGGTGTCCAACTTCACGCCGTCGCAGTTCGCGCTGCTGCACGCGGCGGTGCCGCTGGCGACGAACCAGATCGAGCTGCACCCGCTGCACCGCACGCCGCTGCACGACGGCACGCTCGACCAGCTCGTCGGGCTGGGCCTGCGGCCGATGGTCTGGTCGCCGCTGGCGGGCGGGCGGCTGTTCAGCGGCACCGCGCCGGATGCTATGCGGGTGCGTGCGACGCTTGACGACATCGCCCGTCGCCATGGCGTCACGCCGGCCACGGTTGCCTATGCGTGGCTGCTGCGCCACCCGAGCCGACCGCACCCGCTCGTCGGCAGCCGGCGCATCGAGGCGCTGGACGAGGCGCTCGCAGCCCAGGCGCTGACGCTCGATGCCGAGATGTGGCACGAGGTCTGGAGCGCGGGCGAAGGCGCTGAGGTGGCGTGATGGGTGAAGCGGGCGACGTGGTGACGAGTCCGCGCCTGCAGGCCGAGCGCGACCGGCTCTATCGCGCCGAGGCCGATGGCCGGGTGCGTGCGCTGGTGCTGTCGCTGGCGCGGCCGGCGGACTGGGCGGTGCTCGGGCGGGTGTGGCAGGGCGTGCAGGCCGACCTCGGCTGGCCCGCACCCGGCATCGCGGTGTCGGGCACGGACGCCTGCCAGCTCTGGTTCTCGCTGGCCGAGCCGGTGCCACCTGCCGAGGCGCACGCGCTGCTGGAACACCTGCGCACGCGCTTTCTGGCCGAGGTACCGCCGCACCGCGTCGCGCTGCTGCCCTCGGCCGATGGCGTGCGGCAGGCACCGGCCATGCCCGCGCTGCAACCGGACGTGGGTGGGGATGGCGAGGTCTGGTCGGCCTACATCGCGCCTGATCTCGCGCCGGTGTTCGCCGAGACGCCGTGGCTCGACATCCGGCCCGGTTCGGAAGGGCAGGCGGAGCTGCTGTCGCGGCTGGCGAGCATCCGCGCGGCGGAGTACCGGGTGGCGTTGCCGGTGCAGGCGCCGACACCCGCCGCCGCCGCGAGCACAGAGGAATTCACCGATCCGCGGCAATTCCTGCTGCACGTCATGAACGACGGGCGGGTGGAGATGGGGCTGCGGATCGAGGCGGCGAAGGCGTTGCTGCCTCGCCCCTGAGCGAAGCGCGCCCCTTGCCGATCAGAGCGTCGGCGCCTCGCCGAACACCCGCCCCGAGTGCTCCCGCATCGCGTGGAACTGGATGTCCGGCGCCCGCTCCTGGGCGACCCTGAGGTCCGAGCTGTACTGCACCAGAAACGCCGGCGCGCCCACCACGTCGTGGGCGATGCGCAGCGGCTCCGAGTCGATGAACCGCTTCAGCTTGTTCTCGTCCGTGCTGGTGATCCAGCGGGCGATCGAGAAGCGGCACGGATCGAGCCGCGCGTCCACGCCGTACTCGCCCTTCAGGCGGTGCAGCACGACCTCGAACTGCAGTTGCCCGATCGCGCCCAGCATCAGCGAGCCGCCCGCGACCGGGTTGAACACCTGGATCGCGCCTTCCTCGCCGAGCTGCTGCAACCCTTGGCGCAACTGCTTGCCCCGCAGCGGATCCTTGATTTCCACCGTGCGGAAGCTTTCCGGCGCAAAGAAGGGCAGCCCTGTGTAGTGCAGCATCTCGCCCTCGGTCAGCGTGTCGCCGAGCTGCAGCACGCCGTGGTTCGGGATGCCGATGATGTCGCCGGCCACCGCCTCATCGACGAGTTCGCGCCGCTGCGACAGGAAGCTCACCACCGTCTGCGGGCGCATTTCCTTGCCGTTGCGCACGACCTTCAGGCGCATCCCGCGGATGAACTTGCCGGACGAGACGCGCACGAAGGCAATGCGGTCGCGGTGCGCCGGGTCCATGTTGGCCTGCACCTTGAAGACGACGCCGGAGAACTTCGGCTCGTTCGGCTCGACCGTGCGCTCGATGGCCTGTCGGTTGCCGGGTGGCGGCGCCAGGGCCACCAGCGCGTCCAGGATTTCGCGCACGCCGAAGTTGTTGATCGCCGAGCCGAAGAACATCGGCGTCTGCCGGCCGGCCAGGAATTCGGCGTGGTCGAACGCGGGCGCCGCTTCGCGCACCAGCTCGACCTCGCCCAGCGCCTGCTCGTAGGGGGCACCGAAGCGCTCGGTGTACGCCGGGTTCTCCAGCCCGTGCAACACTTCCTCGTCGCCACCGGCGCGGTCCTCGCC
>NZ_JBFPGY010000236.1:0-8403 GCF_041083715.1 Sphaerotilus sp. | reverse complement strand
GTGTCGCTGATCGTCACGGCGTTTGTCACGCTGGACGACGTGCGCGGCACGCTGACGCCGCAGCTCAAGACCGACACGCCCGCCGGACTCGACACCTCGCTGATCCTGATCGACCTCGGCAACGGCCAGAACCGCATGGGCGGCTCGATGCTGGCGCAGGTGATCGGTCAGTTCGGCCACGAGGTGCCGGACGTGGACGACCCGGCGCAGCTCAAGGCGCTGGTCACGGTGATCAACCAGTTGCGCACCGAGGGCAAGCTGCTGGCCTACCACGACCGCAGCGACGGCGGCCTGTGGGCGGCAGCCTGCGAGATGGCGTTTGCCGGCCACGTCGGCGTGAGCCTGAACGTAGACATGCTCGTGACCGAAGGCGACGGCATCACCGACAGCCGCGCCGACACGGGTGACTCGAAGAACTGGGCCACCCAGGTGGGCGAGCGCCGCAACGAGCTGACGCTCAAGGCACTGTTCAACGAGGAACTCGGCGCCGTGATCCAGGTGCCGACCAGCGTGCGCAACGAGGTGATGCAGACGCTGCGCGCGCACGGCCTGAGCAAGCACAGCCACGTCGTCGGCAAGACGAACGACCGGGCGGCGGTCGAGGTCTGGCGCGATGCGAAGACGGTGTTCAAGGCGCCGCTGCAGAAGCTGCAGCAGGCGTGGGACGACGTGAGCTGGCGCATCGCCGCGCAGCGCGACAACCCGGCCTGCGCGGACAGTGAGCACGCGGCCGTGGGCGCACCGGACGATGCCGGTCTGCACGTCGCGTTGCGCTTCGATCCGCTGGAGGAGGTGGCTGCGCCGTTCATCCACACCACGCGGCCGAAGGTGGCGATCCTGCGGGAGCAGGGCGTGAACTCGCACGTCGAGATGAGCTACGCGATGGCACAGGCCGGTTTCGACACCTTCGACGTCCACATGACCGACCTGCAGCGCGGCCGTGCGCGGCTGGACCAGTTCCAGGGCTTCGTGGCCTGCGGTGGTTTCAGCTACGGCGACACGCTGGGGGCGGGCGAGGGCTGGGCGCGTTCGGTGCTGTTCAACCCGGCGCTGGCCGAGCAGTTCGCGGCCTTCTTCGGCCGGCAGGACACCTTCGCACTGGGCGTGTGCAACGGCTGCCAGATGATGGCCGCGTTGTCACCGATCATTCCCGGCGCGCAGGACTGGCCGAAGTTCACCCGCAACAAGAGCGAGCAGTTCGAGGCGCGGCTGAGTCTGGTCGAGGTGCTGGAGAGTCCGTCGATCTTCTTCCAGGGCATGGCCGGCAGCCGCCTGCCGATCGCGGTCGCGCATGGCGAAGGCTATGCCGACTTCTCGCAGCGCGGCGACGCGGCGCGGGTGCAGCGTGCGATGCGCTTCGTCGACCATGCCGGGCGTCCGACTGAAACCTATCCGCTCAACCCCAACGGCAGCCCGGATGGCCTGACGTCGGTGACCACGGCCGATGGTCGGTTCACGGTGCTGATGCCGCATCCGGAGCGGGTGTTCCGCAATGTGCAGATGAGCTGGACGTCGGGTGCGGTGTCCGAGCAGAGTCCGTGGCTGCGCATGTTCGGCAACGCCCGGAAGTGGGTCGGCTGAGGGGGAGCATTTCCTGGCAAGCGCATGTGTGGGGAAAGCGCTTGCCGGTCCTGGACAATGCAACGGCACCGGAATCGGTGCCGTTTTCACATCAGCGATCCCTTCAGTGCGGATCTGTGCCGGGTTCCGGAAGGATGACCGGATGTGCAAGCTGGGACTGCATGGCGGCGCGAATGACCTGGGCAGCCTCGTCCGCACATTCAGGCAGTTGTTCGACCCGGTCCTGTTCGATGGCCTGCAGCACGATCTCGGTCAGTGAACCGATGATCGCATTGGCTTGCCATACGTTGAGCTCGCTGTCTGGCTGCTCGGCTGTGCTGGCGATCAGTTCCGCCAGTTGCTGGTGCACCTTGCGCCGGGCCTGGAGACCTTCCTGGCCCACGGCCAGCACGTCGATGAACAGCGTGCGCATCAGCAGCGGGTTGGCCGCCAGGTGGCTGAAATAGGCCTTCACGGCATGATCGACACGGGTCGGCCACTGCTGATCAGGTTCGATCGCTCTTGCCAGGCTGTTCAGGCCACGCTGGCTGGCGTTTTCATACAGGGCGATCAGGCATTCTTGTTTTGTTTTGAAATGTTCATAGAACGTACGCTTGGATACACGCGCCGCCGTGGCAATGTCGGCGATCGTGGTATCGGCATACCCTTTGGTGGCCACGCAGCGAGCCATGCCTTCAAGAAGCCGGGTGCGGTGGTCTAGCGAAGAAGAAATTATGGCTGTTTGTTCGATCATGAGGCTTCCCCACATCCCAATCGTACTTTAGCTTTTATTCCCAAAAGCAGAAAAAGTGATAAAAAAAGGTACTTTTTATTACCGTTGTACTAACAATCACGTCAGTTCGATAGGTGTTGCCGACCGCTTGATCGGCTTGACCATCTCTGCGGACAGTGTCTGTGATGGGCGGTGGGGGGGTTGCCGAAAAGTGGTACGGTTCTTACCCGTTTATTCATTAGTTGTATCTTGAGACCAGTGAATTTTTCACGCGAAAAATTCATCCCGTCGCAGGTATCGCCACTGGCCCGGGGGCAGATGGCCCAGCGACACGCTGCCAATGCGCACGCGCTTCAGCCCGACCACCTTGAGGCCGACCGCTTCGCACATGCGCCGGATCTGGCGTTTGCGGCCTTCGCGCAACACGAAGCGCAGCTGGTCCTCGTTCTGCCAGCTGACCTTGCAGGGGCGCAGCACGTGGTCGTCGAGGGTCAGGCCGTGGTTGAGCAGTGCAAGGTCCGAGTCGGGCAGCCGCGGGCCGTGGTGGTATTCGACCCGGACCAGGTATTCCTTCTCGACGTTCGAGTCTTCGCCGATCAGCTGGCGCGCTACCCGGCCGTCCTGGGTCAGCACCAGCAGGCCGACCGAATCGATGTCCAGCCGTCCCGCCGGCGCCAGACTGCGCATGTGACCCGGATGCCAGCGCAGCCCGGACTGGTCTTCCTTCCACTGGTTCTCCGGGCGCAGCAGCACGGACGCCGGCTCATAGCCATCTTCGGCCTGACCGCTGACATAGCCCACGGGCTTGTTGAGCAGGATGGTGACGCGCTGGGCCTGCTCGCGGTGTGCGGCGGGATCGACGACGATCTTGTCTTCCGGGCGCACACGCTGTCCCAGCACAGCCAGACGGCCGTTGACGCGCACCCATCCCGCCTCGATCCATTCATCGGCTTCCCGGCGCGATGCCAGGCCGAGCGCGGTCATGCGCTTGGACAGGCGATCACCCTCTGCCGAAGGCAGGCTTGGGGGACGGTTCGTCGGCGTGGCAGGCGGAGTCCCCGGGCGGTCGGAACCCATCTGGCGGGCGACCTGGGGATTGACGACGCTCTTCAGTGGCCGGGTGGGTGCCGGGACGGGGGCCTGGCGAGGCGTTTCGGGCGGTCGCTGCCATGTCGGTGCTTGAGTCTCCCGGCGCGGCGCATGGCGGTCGGCCAGATTCTGGGCAAATCGCTGGTTGTTGACGCTCAGCGGTCCGCCGCCATCCCGGCGTGGGGGCTGCGGTCGGCGGTCGGCGCGATCGCGTTGCTGGGCCTGCTCCCGTTCCCATGCCTGCTGCTCGACGCGCTGCGCCTGGGCTTCCGCGAGTGTCGGGCGCGCGCGGGAACTGTGTCCGCGCACGGGGCCTCGTCCGGCAGGCTTCCCCTGATCGTGGGAAGGGGCGGATTTTTTTTTCAAAGTGAGTGTGACCATGTCGTCAGGCGAGCGCAGACGCAAGGCTTCCGGAACGGAACGCCACTGCGCCTGTGCTATCTTCTTTTGCAGTATTGAACACCAGTATCACGCCCCGTCAATCGGGGCGTTTTCTTGTCCGGCCCGCAGAGGGCCAATCGAAGGGATGTGAGTGTGGATATCGTGATGTTGTTGAAAGCCGCGGTGATGGGCGTGGTCGAAGGTCTGACGGAGTTTCTGCCGATCTCCAGCACCGGGCACTTGATCCTCGCAGGCTCGCTGCTCGGCGGGTTCGACACGGAAAGCGGCAAGGTCTTCGAGATCGCCATCCAGACCGGTGCCATCTTCGCGGTCATCCTGGTCTATTGGCAGCGCCTGTCGAACACGGTCACCCATCTGGGGGCCAGTCGGGATGCGCAGCGATTCGTGCTGAATGTACTGATCGGCTTCCTGCCCGCGGTGGTGCTCGGTCTGGCTTTCGGCAAGACGGTCAAAGCCCACCTGTTCATCCCGGTGATCGTCGCTTCGGCCTTCATTGTCGGTGGTTTGATCATCCTGTGGGCCGAGCGCCGCCCCGCCAGTGTCGTGCGGGTGTCCTCGGTCGATGACATGACTCCGATCGATGCGCTGAAGGTGGGCCTGGTGCAGTGCTTTGCCATGATCCCGGGCACGAGCCGCTCCGGCTCGACCATCATCGGCGGGATGCTGATGGGTCTGTCGCGGCAGGCCGCCACCGATTTCAGCTTTTTTCTCGGCATCCCGACCCTGATAGGTGCCGGCGTCTACAGCCTCTACAAGGAGCGCGCGCACCTGTCGATGGCGGATGCGCCGGTGTTTGCCGTCGGGCTGGTGTTTTCCTTCCTGTCGGCCTGGCTGTGCGTGCGCTGGCTGCTGAAGTATGTGGCGACGCACAACTTCGTGCCCTTCGCCTGGTACCGCATCGCCTTCGGCCTGCTGATCCTGGTGACGTCCTACACCGGCATGGTCAGCTGGCACGACTGAGGTCAGCGCGGCGCTGGAACACCAGATCCCAGACGCCGTGCCCCAGCTTCAGGCCGCGGTTCTCGAACTTGGTCAGCGGGCGGTAGTCGGGTCGGGGTGCATAGCCGTCGACCGTGTTTGCCAGTGTCGGCTCGGCGGTCAGCACCTCCAGCATTTGCTCCGCGTACGGCTGCCAGTCGGTCGCGCAGTGCAGGTAACCACCGGGCGCCAGTCGAGTGACCAGGCGGGCAACGAACCCGGACTGGATGAGCCGTCGCTTGTTGTGCTTCTTCTTGTGCCAGGGGTCGGGAAAGAAGATGTGGATGCCCGCCAGCGAGGCCGGCGCGATCATGCGGTCCAGCACTTCCACGGCGTCATGCTGCACGACGCGCAGGTTTTCGAGGCCTTGTTCGTCGATCAGCTTGAGCAGGGCACCGACACCAGGCGTGTGGACCTCGACGCCGAGAAAATCCACCTCTGGCCGGTTGCGGGCGATTTCAGCGGTGGCGCCACCCATGCCGAAGCCGATCTCCAGGACCAGCGGTGCTGCACGGCCCCAGATGGCCTGCGGATTCACCGGCTGGTCGGACCAGGGCAGCACGTAGCGTGGCCCCAGCTCCTCCAGCGCGCGCATCTGTCCCGTGCCCATGCGGCCGGCCCGGACCACGAAGCTGCGGATCGCGCGGTGGTGGGCAACAGACGGTTCGTTCGGGCCGGTACTGGCTTCCGTGTGCGCAGACAGGTCTGGCAGGGCGTGGGACGGATCGGTGACAGTCATGAACAAGGGGTACCGCGTCGCGTGCGATCGGTATGAATATTTCAGAAAGAAATCCCTGAAACCAGTGGTCTCGAGATTGGAGGGGCTAGTGCGGGCTATTTTGCCTATGCACGTGGGCGGTGCCCGCCTAGGCTCGGTGCATGAGTGATTCTGCATCAACCGTGACGGCCTCCGATGGGCCCATGCATCCGTCCCGGCGCCGCTGGCTGGCGCTTGCCGCGGCCGCGTCGACGGGCCTGGCAGCCGTTCCGCTTCAGGCGCGCGTCCGTCGAACGGGTCCGGTCGCGCCGTCGGTGGTCCTGACCGAGCCAGTCGATGTGTTGCCCTCCGCGCTCAAGGCGCGACTGTTCGACACCGGTCTGGCGCTGGACGGTTTCGGCCTGCATGTGCAGGCGCTGGACGGCGCCCCCGCCGTGCTGTCCTGGCAGGCTGCACGGCCCTTTGTGCTCGCGTCCACCTCCAAGTTGATCACTTCGATGGCGGCGCTCGACCTGCTCGGCCCGACCTACCGCTGGCGTACCCGCGCCTACCTCAGCGGTCCGCTGACCAATGGCCGGCTGCTGGGCGATCTGGTCATCCGCGGAGGGGGTGATGCCAGCTTGACGTCGCAGGACCTGCTGGCGTGGTTCCAGCAACTGCGCGCGCAGGGCCTGCAGGAAGTCTGGGGGGACATCATTCTCAACCGGGAGGCATTCAGCCTGCGCCCCCAGGACCTGACATCGACGCCGGAGCCCTCCCCGGAGCGCCCGCACCATGTGCGTCCCGATGCACTGGCGCTGGATGCGGGTGTGGTGCGCGTGGCCGTGCAGTCGGACAGCGGTGGGCACGCCAACATCCAGGTCACGCCGGCCCTGCATGACGTCAAGCTGGTCAACGCGCTGGGGCGGGGCGGCGCTTGCGTGGCGAATGCCGTCTACCGCGATGTCGAGGGCTCGCCGCAGCCGCAGTTGCAGGTCAACGGGCAGTGGTCCGCCCGTTGTGGCGCGCAGCAGATCCGGTTCTCGCCGGTCAGCATGCGTGACCTGGGGCTGCGTGCGATCGAAGGGCTGTGGCTGCAGGCGGGCGGGGTGCTGCGCGGGCGGGTGGTCGAACATTCCGCGTCATCGCCGGTGCCTTGGCAACTGGCCGATGGGCAGACCGCGGCACCGTATTCCGAGCATCTGTCGGAGCCGCTGTCGCAGCAGTTGATCGAGATGAACAAGCGCAGCGACAACCTGGTCGCGCGGCACCTCATGCTCAGCATGGCCCCCGAGTTCCCGAATCGTCCGGCCACTGCCGATGCCGCGCAAGCCCGCGTGCGCGACTGGCTGACCCGCAAGGGCGTGCGCCGCGAGTGGATCGGACTGGACACTGGTTCCGGCCTTTCCCGCCTGGAAAAGGCGACGCCGCAGGCGATGGTCCATTTGCTGAGCCGCGCCGCACGCGGACCGCAGGGCAAGCTGCTCCTGGAGTCCCTGCCGATCGCCGGTGTCGATGGCACGCTGGAGGGCCGTCTGCGCGGTGGCGCCGCGGAAGGGCGCGCCTGGCTGAAGACCGGCACGCTGCTCGACACCCGTGGTCTGGCGGGCTATGTGCGCACCCGCAGCGGGCGCATGCTGGGTGTGTGCCTGTTGGCCAACCATGCCGAGAATGTGGCGGCTGCCACGCCAGCGCTCGATGCCTGCATCGAGTGGGCAGCACGTCTGGCATAATCGCGTTCTGCAGTTGTTGGCAGAGTGCGGGTGTAGTTCAATGGTAGAACGGCAGCTTCCCAAGCTTCATACGAGGGTTCGATTCCCTTCACCCGCTCCAAATCAGGCCCCGAGAAGGCCAACCAAGCACCAGAAGCCCCAGAGAATCAACGCTCCAGGGCTTTTTTGTTGCCCAAGGATCTCCCGGCACATCGCTTGGAGTTACCCATGATCACGGGTGCTGGCACTGGTCGAGATCTTGGTCGGCGCCGACCATCGGGATGGACCTGCGCGAGATGCTCCGATGCCCGCAGATCACAGCAATACTTCTTTGCATTCCGAATGTCATCGGTCGTCTGATCGGGCTCGTTGAGCAACCATCACAACCCCCACTCCGAAAGAGTTCACCATGAAGAAGCTGCTTGCCGCCCTGATCGCCTCCGTGTTCGCTGTTGGCGCATTCGCTGCCGATGCTCCGGCCGCTGACGCTGCCCCGGCTGCCGCCACGGCTCCGGCCAAGAAGATGCACCACAAGAAGATGCACGCGAAGAAGGCGCATGCCGCTCCCGCCGCGGCTGCTGCCAGCAAGTAAGTAAGCTCCTCTCGCATGGCCTGCAGCAGCAGGCCGGTCGAAGCCGAAGCCCGCCATCGAGCGGGCTTTGTCGTGAATCAGCGGGTGATGCTGTCAGTGAGGGCTTCCATCATCGCCTCGCGCGTGACCAGCAGCACCTGATCCTCTCCAGCACTCGTCTCCAGCCAGACCACCTCCAGCGTCGGAAACGCGGCTTCGAAGTAAGGCCGTTCGTTGCCGATCTCCAGCACCAGCACAGCCTGCGGCCGCATGCGGGCAGGGGCGTCCTGCAACAGCCTGCGCACGAAGTCCATGCCATCCGTCCCTCCGGCCAGCGCGAGGGACGGCTCGGCACGGTACTCCGCGGGCAACTGCGCCATCGAGGCAGCATTCACATACGGCGGATTGCACAGAATCAGGTCATACGGTCCGTCCAGCGCCGCCAACCCGTCGCTCTCGATCAGCGTGATGCGCTCAGCCAGTCCGTGCCGACGCACATTGATGCGGGCGACTTCGAGTGCGTCGGCAGACAGATCGGCACCGTCGACCTGCACTTGCGGATAGGCCATCGCGGCCAGGACGGCCAGACTGCCATTGCCGGTGCAGAGATCGAGCACGTGGTTGGTGTCGACGGACAGCCAGGCGTCCAGCGCCTGGCCGA
>NZ_JBFPGY010000235.1:0-8407 GCF_041083715.1 Sphaerotilus sp. | reverse complement strand
GCAACGCATCGGTCTGCTTCAGGATCGAGAACGTCGCGGCCGGCACCAGGTAGGTGTCGAAGTCCTTGAACTGGCGCGAGCCCTGTACCCAGACATCGCCCGAGCGCAGGGCGTTCTTCAGCTCCGACAACACACACAGTTCGTATTGACGCCGGTCGAGGCCGGTCTCGGTCTGGACCAGCCTCGCCCAGCGCTTCTTGACAAACCCGGTCGGCGTGTCGGCCGGCAGCTTGCGGCTGCTGGTGGCGTTCATGTGGCGCAGCACCTCGACCGCGTCGAGTACACCCTGGCCGGCCGGCGCTGCCCGCAAGGCCAGCGCCTCCAGGAAGGCTGGGGCGTAGCGGCGCACCGCGGTGTAGCCCTCGCCGATGAGGTGCAGGTAGTCGAAGTCGCCCGGTCGGGCGAGCTGCTGCGCTTCGGCGACGCTGGCGGTGAAATCGTCCCAGGACATGACGGCCTCGATCGCGGCCAAGGCATCGCTGCGGCACGCCTTGGCGTCGAGCAAGGCCTGACCGACGCGGCCGTACAGGCGGACCTTGTCATTGATCGCCTTGCCGGCCTCCTGGAACTGCTGCTGATGCTTGAGCCGGGCGATGCTGAACAGCTTGCCCAGGATGCGGTCGTGCAGGTCGATGACCTCGTCCGTGACGGTGGCCATCCCTTCGATGCTCAGGGCCACCAGCGTGGCGTAGCGTCGCTGAGGTTCGAACTTGTTCAGGTTCGCCGGTGTCATCTGCGCGCCCTCCCGAGCGATCTTGAGCAGGCGGTTCTGGTGAACCAGTCTGTCGAGTCCAGTGGGCAGATCGAGTGCCTTCCAGGCCTTGAGCCGTTCGATGTGTTCGAGCATGCGGCGCGAGTTCGGCCGCAGCGGAGACTGGCGCAACCAGGCCAGTCGGCTCAGCGAGGTGCCCTCCTGGCGTTTGAGCAGATCGTCCAGGCGCTGCCGGTGAAGGGCCGTCAGCGGATCGGTCCGGCTCGCGTAGATCTGCCGGTTGGCCCGGGTGATTGCCTCGGCACAGAGGCGCTCGATGACCTCCACGCCTGGCAGGATGATCCGCTGCTGTCGCAAGACTGACCTTGCCCCTGTATTCCGTATCCCATAGCCAGACTACGCGCTGGCTTGCCGAGCTTGGCCGGCAAGCCAGTTTTCTTCGAACTGCATAGGGCTGACGTAGGCCAGCGTCGAGTGCAGTCGGGTTCGGTTGTACCAGAGCATCCAGGCCACGACTTCATCCTTGGCCTGACGCCTGCTCTTGAAGCGTTGCCCGTGCAGCCGCTCCACTGGCGTACTGACTGCCGCGGTCGCTGTGGAAGATCAGGCCAGTGTCCTTGGCCGGATGGCGCTTGAACCAGGCCATGCGCAGCGCGTCGATGACCAACTCGCGCGTCATGTCCTGGCGCAGACTCCAGCCCACCACCTGGCGGCTGAACAGGTCGATCACCACGGCCAGGAACAGCCAGCCCTCGTCGGTGGCGATGTACGTGATGTCGCCCACCCAGACCCTGTCAGGCTCGGCCACCGTGAACGCTCGGTTGAGCAGGTTCGATGCGATGGGCCGGTCGTGTCGGCTGTCGGTGGTGACCTTGAAGCGCCGCTTGCCCTTGGCGCGGATGCCATGCTGCTGCATGAGCTTGCAGCGCGTCGTCGCTGAGGTGGCGGCGCTGGGCGTTGCTGGCGTGGCGCACGAAGTGCTCGTGGTACCCGGCCACGCTGACCTGCAGCACCCGGCACTGCACCGAGATCGGCCACACGCGCCGGTGGCGCTGGATGAAGGCGTACTTCACTTCGCAGCCTTGGCTTCGTGTGAGCCGTCGCTTTTCCCAGGATGTCGCGCTCCATCGTCACCCGTGCCAGCTCGGCACGCAGTCGGGCAATCTCCATCTGCTCGGCGCTCACGGGCTTGCTGTCCGTGCCCGCGAGCTTGCCCTGCCGACTGGCCTTGACCCAGTTGAACAGGGTCTGATCGACCACGCCCAGCGTCCTGGCCGCTGCCGCGATGCTCTGGCCGGCCTCGACCAGGCGCACCGCCTCCTGCTTGAACTCCAACGTGTAGCGCGCCCTCGACGCAGCCTTCGGTTTCGTCATTTCCGTTCTCCTTGCTGACATCGCATCACTCAGCATGGGTGACGGTTTCTGGGGGCAAGGTCATACTGCCTTCCAGCGTACTGATAGGGCCTATCGCATCTGCACGACAACCTTGCCTTTCGAGCGACCCTGGGCAAGATAGTCCAATGCCTTCTTCGCCTGATCGAACGGGAACACCTTGTCGATCACTGGCCGGATGCGCTGCGTCTCGAGGAGCTTGCCGATCTGGGCGAGTTGATCACCGTCGGGGCGGGCAAAGAGGAACGAGTAGTCAACGTCGTGCTTCGTTGCGAGGCGCATGACCTTGCGACTCATCAACGCGAACACGAACGTGAGGACGAAGTGGAGTCGGCGAGCGCGTGCGAACGCAACGTCCAGCGGCCCGACCAGCGAGACGATCTTGCCCCGCGCCTTGAGGATGCCGATGGACTTCTCGATCGAGTCACCCCTGACGGTCCCCAGGACCGCGTCGTAATCGCGCAGCCAGGTCTCGAACGCCTGCTTGGTGTAATCGACCACCTCATCGGCGCCCAGTCCGCGCACCAGTTCGACATTGCCGGTGCTGGTGGTCGTTCCCACCCTGGCACCCAATAGCTTGGCCAACTGGATGGCGAAGGTCCCGATGCCGCCGGAGCCTGCGGGGATGAAGACCTTTTGACCCGGCTGGAGATTGATGCGCCCTTTCAGCGCTTGCCAGGAGGTCAGCCCGACCATCGGGATCGATGCTGCCTGCACAAAGTCGAGATTGGCGGGCTTCAGTGCAGCAGCGCTCTCGGGCACCACCGCAAATTCGGCGATGGAACCGGTGCCCTGGTCGAAGATGTTGGCAAAGACCTCATCGCCCACCTTGAACCGGGTCACGCCGCTGCCGACCTCGGTCACGATGCCGGCCAGATCACTGCCCAACGTGGCCGGCAACTGGAATTTCACGACCGCTTTGAAGATCCCGGTGGGGATCATGTTGTCGATCGGATTGACACTGGCCGCGTGGACCTGAACCAGCAGTTCGTCCGCTCCTGGCGTGGGACGGGGAAGGTCGGCGAAGCCGATCTCCGGCGACTTGCCGTAGCGTTTGAAGGTGAGCGCTTTCATGGTTTTCCTGGTTGTGGCGGACCCGAATGGGCTGCTACGGATTGATGGGGCATTGAGCGGGTCACGGCTGCACCGTCCGTGGCTTGGTGTCCACCGGCAAGCAGAGCAAGCCTGTGAGCAGCGCCAACGCGCCGTGCAGGAGGTACAGCGCATTGAAGTCGGCGCGTTGCAGTGCGGCATGGCCCAGCAGCGCCACCGTGAGTGCCACGCCCAGCACCGAGCCGATCTGGCGCGTGGCCTGGTTGACCGCGCTGCCGACGGCATAGTGCGCCGCCGGCAGGCGGCTCACCGCTGCGGCGGACAGCGATGGCAGCACCAGGCCGACCGAGATGCCGCTCATCATCAGCCCGGGAAGCCAGTGCAACAGATAGCGCGGCTCGGTCCCCGGCACGAGCAGGAACCACAAGCTGCTGCAGGCATACAGCAGCGAACCGCCCACCAGGAAGCGGCGATGCCCCAACCGTGTCGCCAGGCGGCCGGTGATGATGGCCGTCGGCATCACCAGCAGAGGCCCCGGTGTCACCGCCAGCCCGGCCTGTGGCAGGCTGAAGTGCCAGATGTTCATCATGAAGAAGAAGAAGGTCAGGAACATCATCGAGAACGCCGTGCCGAAGGCCAGCGTCGCGACATTGACGTAGCGGTAGGTGCGGTTGTGGAACAGCGCCAGGTCCACCAGCGGCGCCTTGGCCCTGCGCGCCCAAGCCACGAAGGCGCTGGCGGCGAGCAAGCCGGTGCCGCCCAGGACCGCGAGTTCCGTGCGACTCCAGGTCGATGCATCGGACTCGACGATGGCCAGGGTCACGGCACCCACCGCCAGCATCAGCAGCGCCATGCCGACGCCGTCCAGCCGCCGGCGCTCAGTGGACTTCGCTGATTCCGTCAGCAGCGACGCACCGCGCCACAGGGCCAGGCCACCCAGTGGGATATTGATGTAGAACGCCCAAGGCCAGCCGAATTGGTCGATCACCAAGCTGCCCGCGCTCGGGCCTACCGCAGCAGCCAAGCCCCCCACGGCGCCCCACAAGCTCACGGCCACCGCGCGCCTGGTCTGTGGGAACGCCGCCAGCACGATCGCCAGCGATGCCGGCGTCAGCAGCGCCGCTCCGACAGCCTGCAGCGCCCGGGCCGCAACCAGCCAGCCCACGCTGCCCGCCAGTCCACAGGCCGCCGAGGCCGCCAGGAACAGCGCCACGCCGATCAGGAAGACCCGCTTGCGCCCATGCGTGTCGGCGAGGCCGCCGGCGGGAATCAGCATCGTGGCATACACCACCGTGTAGGCATTCAGCACCCACGACAGGTCGGCTGTCGATGCGCCGGCGAAGGCGCGTCGCAGGGGATCGAAGGCGGCGAACAACATCGTCGTGTCGAGCGACACCAGGAAGGCGGCGATGCTGGCGACCCAGAACACCGGCCACGGAGACGCGCTGTTGGTGACGTGACGAGCAGGGGTATCGGCGGCGGTCATCTCAATCTCGCGCCTGCAGGTACACGCCAGGCTGCGCCGACAGGCCGAGCTTGACCTGCTGCGTCATCTCGTCTGCCAGCACCTCGTCGGCACCGGCTTCGAGCGCGTCGAACGCCCTCGCGACGATCTGCTCCGGTGTCGATTTCGGCATCGTGATGCCCTGGGTCATGTCGGTGTCGACGAAGGCCATGTGCAGCGTCAGTACCTGGGTGTTCTGGCCCCGCAACTCGTTGCGCAGGCCATTGCTGAGGCTCCAGGTGGCCGACTTCGTCAACGCATAGCCAGCCAGCGCCGGGCTGGAGATCCAGCTGGCAACCGAAGCCACGTTGAGCAGCGCACCGCCGCCGTTGGCGGCCAGCACCGGCGCGAAGGCGCGGCTGACACGCAGCACGCCAAAGACGTTGGTCTCCAACTGCTGGCGCAGGCGGTCCTCGGCATCCGCCGCGAGAAGCCCGCCGAACTGCGCGATACCGGCGTTGTTGATGACCAGGGTCACGTCGCCGGCCGCTTCGGCGGCAGCGGCGACATCGGCAGGCGAGTTCACGTCAAGCCGAAGCGGTGTGACGCCGGGCAGCGTGACGCTCTTCGGGTCCCGCGCACCAGCGTAGACCTTGCGCGCTCCGCGCGCCAGGGCTGCCTTGGCAAACGCAAGTCCGATGCCGCGATTGGCGCCGGTGATGAGGAGGGTGGCGTTGTCGAGTTTCATGATGCCCTTTAAATGATGGTCGTCATATTTGCCGACACGCAAAAGCGCGACGGCGGCTTTTACCGGCGCGTCAGGCGTCGTACTGCTGGATCAGGCTGCCCCGCACATTCGCCAACCACGCCTTGCCTGCCTTGCCCTGGAGCGTGCGCGCCAGTTGCAGCGCGCCGACCAGGGTGGCGGCGACCACCTGGGCCTGCGCCGGGTCGACGTTGGCAGGCAGGGTGCGGCGCACGAGTTCGACCATGCCCAGCACGCGGGCGCGGGCGGCGCTGGCGACCTCTTCGGCCTGGCGCGGGATTTCGGAGGCCAACGCGGCGACCACGCAACCGCATTCGGTGTTTTCGAGTTGCGCATCCGCCAGGTAGGTGTGTACCAGCGCGGAGAACGGACTCAACCCTTGGGCCTGCGCCTGGCGTAACCGCTCGACGAGCACCGCCCCGGTGTCGCGACCAGCACGTTGCGTGGCCTCGGCCAGCAGGGCATCGCGGGAGGCGAAGTGGGCATAGAAGCCGCCATGCGTCAGGCCCGCCTCTTTCATGATGGTGGCAAGACCGACACCATCGTACCCGGCACGACGGATGGCACGTGAGGCGGCATCCAAGATGCGATCGTGGGTCAGTTCTTTGCGGCTGGCGTTGGTTGGCATGTCCATATAATATTACGATCATCATACAAACGTGTCAACCACATCGATTGGGGCGATCCCTGCCTCACCTGATCGAGGTCATCGGTGCGCTGGGTCTGTTCGAGCGCGATCTGATTCGGGACCGAACCAAAGACTGCCTTGTAGGGGTAGAACAAGCAGTCGTGTCACCAGCCGCCATCTGGTGCAGACGGCCGGGTGGTGGATATCGGGAAACATGTGTTTCCCTGCGCCTGGCACCAAGTGCCCAGAACACACGGCTCCCGGAGCCGAAACATGCACGACAAACCATGTCTCACCTGAGGTTCGCGAGCGCGCTGTGCGCATGGGCACCGCACCACGCAGCACTTGGCCGAGAGCCGCACAGGCGCTGCGCGAGGGCGCAACGCGACGACAACTTGGTGCCGCAGATTGAGCGCGTCTGGCGGGCCAATATGCAGGTCTACGGGGCCGACAAGGTCTGGCGGCAACTCGAACGCGAAGGTACTGCTGTTGCGCGCTGCACGGTCGAGAGATTGAGGCGCCGGCAGGGGTTGCGCGGCGTGATGCGTGGCAAGGTGGTGCGCATGACGATCAGCGGCAGCAAAGCGCCATGCCCACTGGACAAGGTTAATCGACAGTTCAAGGCCGAGCGTCCGAACCAGCTGTGGGTCTTCGACTTCACGTATGTGTCGACTTGGCAGGGCTGGCTATACGTGGCCTTCGTCATCGACGTCTTTGCTCGTCGAATCGTGGGCTGGCCACTGTCCGATCAGCCGGGATCAGATAGGGCCCTCCATTCGTCTGTCTGAAAGCGTGCAGCGCGGGCGGCTGTGCAACGCGGTGACGAACGGTAGGGGCGCAGGGGGTGTGGCCAGAACCTCGGGAAAACGCGGAGGTTGCGGATGTTCCGTTTGAGAACAAGGCCGCGCGGCAGTCAGTCCCTGTCGCGGACTGCGCGCAAGCGCCGATAGATGAGGCCCCGGGAGACGCCGAGCTGTTTTGCTGCGTCCGACACATTGCCGCCGCACGCCTGGAGCGTGGTCCGGATGAGGTCGAGATCCGACTCGCGCAGGCGCTTGTTGGCGGGCGCGTCAGCGGCCAGTGATAGCGCTTCGACTGCCAGCTCGGTGGTGGCGATGGCGGCGGCCGGCGGATCGGGCTCCGCCACGGGCAGGCTCGTCCCTGCCACCAAGCCACGGCGACCGTCAGGTGCACGCATCTCGGCGCGGGCCCACACCTGCAGTCCGTTGGGCAAGGCCAGCGGTGCCGCACCGGCGACAGGCAGTGCGGCCAGTTGCGTCCAGGGCAGGCCGAGCAACAGGGCTGGCGAACGTTCAGCCTGTGCAGCCGACAAGGTCCGGCCGCCGAGCAGACTGCGGGCGACCCCGTTCTCCCATGCAATGCGCCCGTCCACGCCGACCCCGATCAGGCCGACCAGCGTGGAATCGAGCAGGTCATGGGCGATCTGGAACCGGACCACCAGGTGTTCGGTAGATTGCGCCACGAGCAGCCGGTTCTCGATGGACCCCGCGAACAGGCCCGCCACCGCCGCCGCATCGAACGCAAACGGAATCCGCTCGCTGGACAGGTCGAGCACCCCGGCGACGCGGCCGTGGATGTCGCGGATCGGCGCCGCAGCGCAGTGCATCTCCTTCACGCTGTCGAAGAAATGCTCGCCGCCCTGCACGCAGACGGGTTTGCCGGTGCGGACGACCACGCCCGGCGCGGTGGTGCCGACGGCGTCTTCGGAGAGGTTGACACCGATCCGAGTGGCCACCGGCATCAGTTCCTCGTGCGAGCGCCCCACGCAGGTCGAGCCGATGAGCACCCCCGTGGCGTCGGTCAGCATCGCGGTGCAGTTGGAAGTGCTGAGACTGGCCTCCAGCCGGGGCACCTCGTCTATCCACGCCTGGTGCAGCGGCCGGTTCTTCATGAGGGCCAGCTGGGTCCGGCTGGCCGTGACCGGCTGGAACGTGGCGCGTTCATGCGGATTGCCGTGCAGACGCAGACAGCGTGCCCAGGACTCGAATACCGCTTCGCTGACCACGCCGGTGGGCGCCTGCCCGCCCTCGAAGAACCGCTGGCGCGCCAGCGCGATGCGGTCGGTGCGCGACTGCAGCAGGGACAGGCTCGGCAGGTGGTTCATGGTGTTGGCAGCTGTCATGTCCGGGCGGAAGTGAAGGCGGATGGTCCTGCGTCTCAGTGTCGGCGCCAATGGCCTTGCGCGAATGTGGTGCATCACCCGGCGTGATGCTGCACCGCACACGCCGGGCCGCCGTTACGCTGGCGGCGCCAGTTCAGCGGGCTGGTCTTCGCCGAACAGGTCGAAGACCAGCCCGCGCAGCCACTGGTGGACCGGCGAGCGGTGCACCTTGGCGTGCCAGAACACGTTGATCGCCACCTCGGGCAGCACGACCGGATGCGGCCGGCAGG
>NZ_JBFPGY010000234.1:0-8409 GCF_041083715.1 Sphaerotilus sp. | reverse complement strand
GGACGCCGGACGCCATCGCCAAGCTGCAGCACAGCACGCGCTCGGGCAAGTTCGACACCTACAAGGAATACGCCCAGATCATCAACGACCAGAACAAGCGCCACCTGACGCTGCGTGGCCTGTTCGAATTCAAGTGTGATCCGACCAAGGCGATCCCGGTCGAGGAGGTCGAACCGGCCGCCGAGATCGTCAAGCGCTTCGCCACCGGCGCGATGTCGCTCGGCTCGATCTCGACGGAGGCACACAGCACGCTGGCGCTGGCGATGAACCGCATCGGCGGCAAGTCGAACACCGGCGAAGGTGGCGAGGATCCGGCGCGTTACCGCAACGAGCTGAAGGGCATCCAGATCGTCGACGGCACCAAGGTGTCGGACGTGATCGGCGCCAAGGTGATCGAGTCCGACTACGCGATGAAGGCCGGCGACAGCCTGCGCTCGAAGATCAAGCAGGTCGCCTCGGGCCGCTTCGGGGTCACCACCGAGTACCTGGTGTCGGCCGACCAGATCCAGATCAAGATGGCGCAGGGCGCCAAGCCGGGCGAGGGTGGTCAGCTCCCGGGCGGCAAGGTGTCCGAGTACATCGGCAAGCTGCGGCACTCGGTGCCCGGTGTGGGCCTGATCTCGCCGCCGCCGCACCACGACATCTACTCGATCGAAGACCTGGCGCAGCTCATCCACGATCTGAAGAACGTCAATCCGAAGTCGTCGATCAGCGTGAAGCTGGTGTCGGAAGTCGGTGTCGGCACCATCGCCGCCGGTGTCACCAAGTGCAAGGCCGACCACATCGTGATCGCCGGCCATGACGGCGGCACAGGCGCCTCGCCGTGGTCGTCGATCAAGCACGCCGGCACGCCGTGGGAACTCGGCCTGGCCGAAACCCAGCAGACGCTGGTGCTGAACCGCCTGCGTGGCCGTGTCCGCGTGCAGGCCGATGGCCAGATGAAGACCGGCCGCGATGTCGTGATCGGCGCGCTGCTGGGCGCCGACGAGTTCGGCTTCGCGACCGCGCCGCTGGTGGTCGAGGGCTGCATCATGATGCGCAAGTGCCACCTGAACACCTGCCCGGTGGGCGTGGCGACGCAGGACCCGGTGCTGCGCAAGAAGTTCACCGGCAAGCCCGAGCATGTCGTCAACTTCTTCTTCTTCATCGCCGAGGAAGCGCGCCAGCTGATGGCGCAGCTCGGCATCCGCAAGTTCGACGACCTGATCGGCCGCTCGGACCTGCTCGACACGAAGAAGGCGGTCAGCCACTGGAAGGCGAAGGGTCTGGACTTCAGCAAGGTGTTCTTCCAGCCTGCGGTGCCGGCCGATGTGCCGCGCCTGCATGTGTCCACGCAGGACCACGGCCTGGAGAAGGCACTCGACCACAAGCTGATCGAGAAGGCCCGCGCCGCGATCCAGAAGGGCGAGAAGGTCCAGTTCATGGAGGACGTGCGCAACGTCAACCGCTCCGTCGGCGCGATGCTGTCGGGCGAGCTGATCAAGCACCACCCGGACGGTCTGGCCGACGAGTCGATCTTCGTGCAGATGGAAGGCACCGGCGGCCAGAGCTTCGGCGCTTTCCTGGCCAGCGGCATCACCTTCTACCTGATCGGCGAAGCCAACGACTACACCGGCAAGGGCCTGTCGGGTGGCCGCATCGTGGTGCGTCCGTCGATCGAGTTCCGTGGCGATGCATCGAAGAACATCATCATCGGCAACACGGCGCTGTTCGGTGCCACCAGCGGCGAGGCCTTCTTCCGCGGCGTGGCGGGCGAGCGTTTCGCGGTGCGCCTGTCGGGGGCGACGACCGTCGTCGAAGGCACGGGCGACCACGGCTGCGAATACATGACCGGCGGTACCGCGGTCGTGCTGGGTCAGACGGGGCGCAACTTCGCGGCCGGCATGTCCGGTGGCGTGGCCTACGTGTACGACGCGGACGGCAGCTTCGCTTCGCGCTGCAACACCGCACAGGTGGCCCTCGACAAGGTGCTGCCGGCCGCCGAGCAGGAAAAGACGATGGATCTGGCGATCTGGCACCAGGGGCAGACCGACGAGGCGCTGCTCAAGAAGCTCATCGACGACCACCACCGCTGGACGGGTTCGCTGCGTGCCCGCGACATCCTCGACAACTGGAGCGAAGCCCGCGCCAGGTTCGTCAAGGTGTTCCCGCACGAGTACAAGCGAGCCCTTGGCGAGATCAACGCCACCAAGGCGGCCGACGAGACCATCGCCAAGGCCAAGGGCGACGTCAGGGGTGATGGCAAGGCTGCGCAAGCGGTCCCGGCCAAGTAAGCGCCCCGCCATCCGACGAACCGAACATTTGCGAGAGTCAACGCACCATGGGTAAGGTCACTGGTTTCATGGAGTTCGAGCGCCTCGAAGAGGGCTACGAACCGGTCGAAAAGCGCGTCAAGAACTACAAGGAATTCGTCATCGGCCTGAAGGCCGACGAGTCCAAGGTCCAGGCCGCACGCTGCATGGACTGCGGCACGCCGTTCTGCAACAACGGCTGCCCGGTCAACAACATCATCCCGGACTTCAACGACTTGGTCTTCCAGGGCGACTGGAAGAACGCGGTCACGGTCCTGCACTCGACCAACAACTTCCCCGAGTTCACCGGCCGCATCTGCCCCGCCCCGTGCGAGGCGGCCTGCACGCTGAACGTGAACGACGCCGCCGTGGGCATCAAGTCCATCGAGCACGCGATCATCGACCGCGCCTGGGAAGAGGGCTGGGTCGTGCCGCAGCTGCCGAAGGTCAAGACGGGCAAGAAGGTCGCGGTGGTCGGATCCGGTCCCGCCGGACTGGCTGCAGCGCAGCAACTGGCCCGCGCCGGCCACGACGTGACGCTGTTCGAGAAGAACGACCGTCCGGGCGGCTTGCTGCGCTACGGCATCCCCGACTTCAAGATGGAGAAGACCCACATCGACCGCCGCGTCAGGCAGATGGAGGCCGAGGGCGTGGTCTTCCGCAACAACGTGATGGTCGGCGAGCTGCCCAAGGGTTCCAAGGTCACCAACTGGGCCAAGGAAACCATCAGCCCCACGCAGCTGAAGGCCGACTTCGATGCGGTGCTGCTGACCGGCGGCTCCGAGCAGTCGCGTGACCTGCCGGTGCCGGGCCGCGAGCTGTCGGGCATCCATTTCGCGATGGAACTCCTGCCGCAGCAGAACCGGGTCAACCACGGCGGCAAGGTGAAGGATCCGATCCGCGCCGACGGCAAGCACGTCATCGTCATCGGTGGCGGCGACACCGGCAGCGACTGCGTGGGCACCTCCAACCGCCACGGCGCCACCAGCGTCACGCAGTTCGAGGTGATGCCGCAGCCACCGGTCGAGGAAAACCGCCCGCTGACCTGGCCGTACTGGCCGATGAAGCTGCGCACCTCGTCGAGCCACGACGAGGGCTGCACCCGCGAGTTCGCCGTTTCCACCAAGGAATTCATCGGCAAGGACGGCAAGGTCACCGGCCTGAAGACCGTGCACGTCGAATTCAAGGACGGCAAGCTGGTCGAGATCCCCGGCACCGAGAAGGAATACAAGGCCGACCTCGTGCTGCTGGCGATGGGCTTCGTCAATCCGGTGGCGACGGTGCTGGAGGCCTTCGGTGTGGCCAAGGACGCCCGTGGCAACGCCAAGGCGACGACCGATGCCGACGGCGGCTACAAGACCAATGTGGACAAGGTGTTCGCGGCGGGCGACATGCGCCGTGGCCAGTCGCTGGTCGTGTGGGCGATCCGCGAAGGCCGCCAGGCCGCGCGTGAAGTGGATCGGTTCCTGATGGGGGCGACGACGCTGCCGCGTTGAGCAACCTCACGGCCGGCCGCCTGAGGCGGCCGTGAAACGAAGCCGCCCTCGGGCGGCTTTTTCTTGTGGCTGCGCGGACCGTGCGTGGGTCAGGCCGGGTAACACGCCCCCAGCACCCTCAGGCCAGCAGCCCCCGTCACCGCCGGTTCATTCGCTGCCCGCCGATGCACATGCATGCAGGCGAGCCACGCGAACGCTGCCGCCTCGACCTGCAGCGCCGGCAGGCCCTGGGTGTCGGTGGAATGGACCGCCAGACCGACCAGACGGGCCTTCAGGCGCGCGATCAGCGAGTCGTTGAAGGCTCCCCCGCCACAGACCAGCAGATCGGCTGCATCGGGCGCGTGGCGACGCACGTCGTCGGCGATGGCGGCGGCGGTGAACTCGCACAGCGTCGCTTGCACATCCACGGGGGATGGCATGGGCCTGCCGGCCTGCGCAAGCGCATCCAGCCGCTCCTGCAGCCACGCGGGGTGGAACAGGTCGCGCCCGGTGCTCTTGGGTGGCTGCTGGGCGAAATAAGGTTGCACCAGCAGGTCGGCGAGCAGGGTGGGCCACACCGTGCCGCTGGCAGCCCAGCTGCCACGGTCGTCGTAGGCGGCGCCGTGGTGGCGGTGGATCCAGTGGTCCATCAGCGCATTGCCGGGGCCGCAATCGAAACCCCGCGCCGGCTCGCCGGGCCGCAGGATCGTCAGGTTGCTGATGCCACCGATGTTGACCACGGCGCGCGTGGCATCGGGTCGGCCGAAGACGTGCTGGTGGAAACAAGGCACCAGCGGTGCACCTTGGCCACCAGCGGCCACATCGCGGCTGCGCAGGTCGGCGATCACGTCGATGCCGGTGCGCTCGGCGAGCAATGCCCCATTGCCGAGTTGCAGCGTGTAGCCGATGCCGTCGTGCAGGCCGGGCTGGTGGCGCACGGTCTGGCCGTGGGCGCCGATGGCCCGGACGGCCGTGGCTGGCGTCTGGCTGGTGTCGAGCAGCACCTGGACGACCTCGGCGTAGACCAGGGCCAGCGCATTGCCGGCGAGGGCGGCGCGGTGCAGTTCGTCCGGGCCGCTGGCCTGCAGCGCCATCAGGGCGCCACGCAGGCGCTCGGGAAACGGCCGGTGGGCATGGGTGAGGACGCCAAGCCAGCGACCGTCGGCGCCGAGGCGGCAGAGCACGCCATCGACACCGTCCAGCGACGTGCCCGACATCAGGCCGATGAAGAGCGCGTCGGGACAGGCTGCGTTCATTCCACGCGGGCCAGCTTTCCGACCGGGCGCACGATGGATTCCATCAGCTGCGCGTGCATCTGCCTGGATTGCCCTTCGAAGCGGGCGCGGGTGGCACCGGACAGCTCGGAGGATTCGGATGCGCGGGCGACCTGCGTCGGATCGACCTGGGCGCCCTTGACCTTGAATTCGAAGTGCAGGTGCGGGCCGGTGGCCCAGCCGGTGGCGCCGACGGCACCGATCACCGAGCCCTGGGTGACGGGCGCCCCCTTGTTGACATCGATGCGGCTGAGGTGGGCATAGACGGTCTCGCGCCCGCCACTGTGCCCGATGATCACGACGTTGCCGTAACCGTTCTGCACACCGGCAAAGTTCACCACACCGTTGCCGACGGTGTGCACCGGCGTGCCCATCGGGGCGCCGAGATCAATGCCCAGGTGGGCGCGCCAGGTCTGAAGGATCGGGTGGAAGCGCATCGCGAACCCGGAGGTCACGCGGGAGAAGGCCAGCGGAGAGGCCATGAACGCCTTCTGCTTGCCCTGGCCCTTGAGGCTGTAGTACTCGCCTTTCTTGCCAGCTTCCTGGAACCAGACCGCTTCGTGGGTTTCCTTGCCATGGATGAAGCGTCCGGCCAGCACGCGCCCGGTCGCTCCGCTCCAGGTGACCGGCTCGCCGTCAGCGGTCATGGCCTCGTAGACGACGGCGAAGCTGTCGCCGGGCTTGATGTCCTTGCGGAAGTCGACATCGTTGTCGAACATGTCCGCCATCTGACCCGTGATGTGGTCGGGCATGCGGGCTTCGTCCGTCGCGGCGAACAGCGTGGTCGTGACGGTGGCGGCGCCGCTGCGGGTCTCGATCTTCATCGGCACCTGCTCGCTGAGTGCCGTCAGACCGTGGTCGGTGCGGCGCACAGTGATGCGGGTGAAGTGCGAGGTGAGGTGGGCGTCGTCGCTGGCCGGGCCGCGCACGACGAGTTCCTGCAGTTCGCCGCCGCCGGGGGTCGACTCGGTGACCGCCCGCAGCATCTTGCCCGGCCTGCCCGAAAGGATGGTGCGTGCCACCGGATCCTTGCGCAAGAATGCAGATGCTTCAGGATCGGAAACACCCAGGCGGCGCAGCAGCGTGTCGGCGGTGTCCGTCGAGCGGGTGAGGTCGCTGCGGTGCAGCAGCATCTCGTATTCGGCCAGTGCCTCGGCCTGGGCGGCCAACCCTTCGGGCGACACGGACTCTGTGACGGTCTGGATGTTCTTGGGTGTCGAATCGACCATGCTCAGTGGTGCGACACCAAACGCCGTGACGCCACTGAGGGTCAGCACGGCCGTGACGATGGCACTGAACGTCTTCGGATGACGTCGAACGGTGAGGTCTGCGTGCGCCAGATGCAGGCGCGCTTTTTCGCCCAGATTGTTCACGAGTCTGTTCTTGGTTCGTGACGGGCGCGGGACACGCCAGTCCGGATTGATCCATTGGCACCATCCTCCCCCTTGGACATGTCCGGCCTGTTCTGCTCTGGAACAGGCACTGGACACTCTAGAATCCGGGCCAACTCGAAGTCGGCGCAGTATACCGAGACGTGCCAAAGTTACGAACTAATAACCCCCCGTTTCGTCATGCCCCATGATTTAAGTGAAATCGAAGAATCCGTGCAATCTGCACTGGAAGTCACGCTGCGGGGTTGCGAAGAGCTGCTGCCGCGCGCGGAGTGGGTGGCCAAGTTGCAGCGTTCGCACCGCACCGGGCAGCCGCTGCGCATCAAGCTCGGGCTCGACCCGACGGCGCCCGACATCCACCTCGGCCACACGGTGGTGCTCAACAAGCTGCGCCAGCTGCAGGACCTGGGTCACACCGTGATCTTCCTGATCGGTGACTTCACTTCGATGATCGGTGACCCTTCTGGCAGAAACACGACCCGCCCGCCCTTGACCGCCGAGCAGATCAAGGCTAACGCGGAGACCTACTACCGCCAGGCCAGCCTGGTGCTCGACCCGGCCCGCACCGAGATTCGTTACAACTCTGAATGGTCCGATCCGCTGGGCGCACGCGGCATGATCGCGCTGGCGTCGCGCTACACCGTGGCCCGCATGATGGAGCGCGACGATTTCACCAATCGTTTCAAGGCGGGCACGCCGATCTCGGTCCATGAGTTCCTCTACCCCCTCATGCAGGGGTATGACTCTGTTGCGCTGAAGTCGGATCTGGAACTCGGAGGCACGGACCAGAAGTTCAACCTGCTGATGGGGCGCCATCTGCAGCAGGAATATGGCCAGGAACCGCAGTGCATCCTGACGATGCCGCTGCTGGTCGGGCTGGACGGCGTCGAGAAGATGTCCAAGTCCAAGGGCAACTACATCGGCATCAGCGAGCCGGCGAACGCGATGTACGCCAAGCTGCTGTCGATCAGCGACACGCTGATGTGGACCTACTACACGCTGCTGAGCTTCCGCAGCGAGGCCGACATCGCGGTGCTCAAGGCCGAGGTCGAGGCCGGGCGCAACCCGAAGGACGCCAAGGTGCTGCTCGCCAAGGAGATCACCGCGCGCTTCCACGGTGCCGTGGCTGCCGACGCCGCCGAGCAGGACTTCCAGAACCGTGCCCGTGGCGGTGTGCCCGACGTCCTGCCGGAAGTGGCGCTGTCCGGTGCGCCACTGGGCATCGCGGCGCTGCTGCGCCAGGCCGGGCTGGTGGCGTCGGGCAGCGAAGGCCAGCGGCTGATCGAGCAGAACGGCGTGCGCATCGACGGCACCACCATCAGCGACAAGGCCCTGCGCCTGGACGCTGGCAGCTACGTCGTGCAGGTCGGCAAGCGCAAGTTCGCGCGCGTCACGCTGGTGGCTTGAACCACAGGCAGGCGCGCCAGCCGCGTCCGTCGGCCACGGGGGATGTCAGCAGCAGTTCCGCGCCGGACTGTCGGGCGATGGTCTGGACCAACGACAGGCCCAGGCCGCTGCCGCGGGCCAGCGTGCTGCCGCGCTCGAAGGGGCGCGTCAATGCTGCCAGGTCCACGCCGGGCGCGCCCGGACCGTCGTCGGTGACCGAGATCTCGTCGGGCAGCACCCGTACCACGACGCTGGCTTCGTTGCCGGCGTGCTTCAGCGCGTTGTCGATCAGGTTGCGCACGGCGATGCCGAGTGCGTCGATGTCGCCCAGTACCTGTGCGGGCGAGGTGTCGGTGATCAGGCGCAACTGGTGGGTGCTGTCGCGCGACTGCGGGAATTCATCCACCACCATCTGCGCGAGTTGACGCAGGTCGATGGACTGGCGCTGCAGCGCGACACCGGAATCGATCCGGGCAATCTGTAGCAGACGGGTCGCCAGATGGGTCAGGCGATCGAGCTGGCGCACCAGCGTCTGGGAGCGCTCGCGCGCGCGCTCGTCTTCGGTTTCCTGGGCCAGCCGCTGGGCCTGGGC
>NZ_JBFPGY010000233.1:0-8416 GCF_041083715.1 Sphaerotilus sp. | reverse complement strand
GCAGACCGGCTTCGGCCCTGCCCGGACGCAGGAGCACATGGCGGCTCCTGTTCACGTTCACGGCCGGCGCCGCGCCGCCTCCAGCACCACCCCATCGTCCCAATCGGACCAGCCGGCGTCACACGCAGCGCGAAACACCGCCAGCGCTGCCTCGCCGAACGGTGAGGTCTCGCCCACGGCCTGGAGCATCTGCAGCGCCAGCGTCAGGTCCTTGGTCAGGATGTGGGCATGGGCGCGCGGGGCGTAGTCACCAGCCAGCGCGCGGGGCAGGCGGTCGTCGGTGATCCAGGATTGGCCGGAGCTGGCCGCAATCACCTGCTGCAGCGCGGTCGGATCCAGCCCCATGCGCTCGCCAGCGGCCAGCGCCGCAGCACCGGCGACCAGGTTCACCCCCGCCAGCAGGTTGTTCAGCAGCTTCACGCGGGCTGCGTCACCTGCCCGTTCGCTGATCGGGAAGACCTGGGCCGCCATGTCGGCCAGCACCCGTGCATGGCGCAGGCGGGTCGCTTCGGGCGCCGCGAGCATCAGGCTCATCGTGCCGGCCCGGGCCTTGACCGGCCCGCCGGAGATCGGCGCGTCCAGCAGCGTGCCGCCATGGGCGGCCACCGCGTCGGCGAACCGGGCGGTATCTTCCGGAGCAACCGTGCTGCAGACCATCACATCGGTCGGTGTGGCTGCCAGCAGGCCATCCGGGCCGCCCAGCACCTCGTCGATCTGCGCCGCGCTGACCACCACCACGATGACCAGATCCGCCGCCGCCGCCATCGAGCGTGGTGTCGGCAGCACGCGGGCACCCGAACCGGCCGCGATCCGCTCCAGATCCGGCCGCAAGTCGCGCACGGCCACCGTGTGGCCGCGCTCCAGCAGCCTCAGCGCGATGCCAAGGCCCATGTTGCCGATGCCGATGACACCGACCCGCATGGCGCGATCAGCTTTCGCGGCGCAGCGCCGGGAACAGGATCACGTCGCGGATGCTCGGCGAGTCGGTGATCAGCATCATCAGCCGGTCGATCCCGATGCCGCAGCCGCCGGTCGGGGGCATGCCGTACTCCAGCGCGCGGATGAAGTCGGCGTCGAAGAACATCGCCTCGTCGTCGCCGGCTTCCTTGTTGGCCACCTGCGACTGGAACCGCGCCGCCTGGTCCTCGGCGTCGTTCAGCTCGCTGAAGCCGTTGCCGAACTCGCGGCCGGTGATGAACAGCTCGAAGCGCTCGGTGATCGCCGGGTTGGCGTCCGACGCGCGGGCCAGAGGCGAGACTTCCACCGGGTAGTCGATGATGAAGGTCGGCTGCCAGAGCTTGTCCTCCACCGCCGCCTCGAACAGGCCGAACTGCAGTTGCGCCAGCTTCCAGTGCTTCGGCGGCTCTTCGCCCAGCGACTTCAGCTTGGCATGCACCGCGTCGGCATCATCGGCCTCGGCTTCGGTCAGACCGGCATGGGCCACCAGCGAATCGCGCACCGACAGGCGGGCGAACGGCTCGTCCAGATGCACCGGCTTGCCGGCGTAGCTCAAGCGCGCAGAACCCGTCGCCGACACGGCCGCGTGGCGCAGCACCTGCTCGGTGAAGTCCATCAGGTCGTGGTGGTTCCAGTAGGCCGCGTAGAACTCCATCATCGTGAATTCGGGGTTGTGCCGAACCGAGATGCCTTCGTTGCGGAAGTTGCGGTTGATCTCGAACACCCGCTCGAAGCCGCCCACCACCAGCCGCTTCAGGTACAGCTCCGGGGCGATGCGCAGGAACATCTCCTGGTCGAGCGCGTTGTGGTGGGTCGTGAACGGGCGGGCGTTGGCGCCGCCGGGGATGGGGTGCAGCATCGGCGTCTCGACTTCGAGGAAGTCGTGTTCGATCATGAACTGGCGGATGCTGGACACCGCGTTGCTGCGGGCGCGGAAACGGGTGCGCGCCACCTCGTCGGTGATCAGATCGACGTAACGCTGGCGGTACTTCTGCTCCTGGTCGGCCATGCCGTGGTGCTTGTCCGGCAGCGGGCGCAGCGCCTTGGTCAGCAGGCGCAGGTTCGTCACCTTGATCGACAGCTCGCCCGCCTTGGTGCGGAACAACGTGCCCTCGGCACCGAGGATGTCGCCCAGATCCCAGTGCTTGAAGGCGGCCAGCTTCTCGGCGCCGACGTTGTCGAGCGTGATGTAGAGCTGGATGCGGCCCTGGCCGGCGGGCGAGCCGTCCTGCAGCGTCGCGAAACACGCCTTGCCCATCACGCGCTTGAGCATCATCCGGCCGCCGATGCAGGCGGGGATCGGCGTGGCCTCGAGCGCCTCGTTGTCCAGGCCGTCGGCGGCGCGGTGCAGGTCGGCGGCGTGGTCACGCGGCTTGAAGTCGTTCGGGAAGGCGATGCCCTGGGTGCGGATCGCGGCGAGTTTCTCGCGGCGTTCGGCGATCTGCTGGTTGTCATCGACAGGGGGCGTGGGGACGGGGGCGTGGCTCATCGGCGGACTCGACTTCAACTTGTTGAATTTGCTGCAATTTTAGGCTGCGCGCGGGGGCGCCTCTAAAATTGGTTCCATGACTGTTGCCCACCCGATCACCGACCGCAAGATCCGCTTCGCCCTGGTGGGCTGCGGACGCATCGCCCAGAACCACTTCGCCTCGCTGCAGCAGCACGCCGAGCGCGCCGAACTCGTCGCCGTCTGCGACACGGTGCCCGGGCGCGCGCAGGCTGCCGCCGCGAAAACCGGCGCCCGTGCGTTCACCTCGCTCGACACGCTGCTGGCCGAGAGCGACGCCGACATCGTGGTGCTGACCACCCCCAGCGGCCTGCACTCGCAGCAAGCCATCCGCGTCGCCTGCGCCGGCCGCCATGTGCTCAGCGAGAAGCCGATGGCGACGAAGTGGGACGAGGGCATGGCGATGGTGCGCGAGTGCCGGGACGCGGGCGTGAAGCTGTTCGTCGTCAAGCAGAACCGCCTCAACGCCACGATGCAGCTGCTGAAGAAGGCGATCGACGACAAGCGCTTCGGCCGCATCCACATGGTCACGGTCAACGTGTTCTGGACCCGCCCGCAGAGCTACTACGACGAGGCGCCGTGGCGTGGCCGCTGGGACATGGACGGCGGCGCATTCATGAACCAGGCCAGCCACTACGTGGACATGGTGGACTGGCTGGTCGGGCCGGTCGACAACGTGCACGCCTACACCGCGACGCAGGGCCGCGACATCGAGGCCGAGGACTCGGGCGTGATGAGCCTGCGCCTGCGCGCCGGCGGGCTGGCCAGCATCAACGTGACGATGCTGACGTACCCGAAGAACCTCGAAGGCTCGATCACCGTGCTCGGCGAGCGCGGCACGGTGCGCATCGGCGGCGTGGCGGTGAACGACATCCAGCACTGGGAGTTCGACACGCCGACGCCGGAAGACGCGCAGATCAAGGCCGCGAGCTACGCGACCACCTCCGTCTACGGCTTCGGGCATCCGCTCTACTACGCCAACGTCATCGACACGCTGCGCGGCGAGGCGCACGCGGAGGTCGATGGCTACAGCGGGCTGCGCTCGCTCGAAGTGCTGATCGCGGGCTACCGGAGCGCACGCGACGGGGTGCGGGTCGGGCTGCCGCTGGTGTTCTGAACCTACGCAAGGAATCGACATGACCTCCCCCGCCTGGCACCACGACACCGCCCTCATCGACGACGGCGCCCAGCTCGGCGCCGACACCAAGGTCTGGCACTTCAGCCACGTCTGCGCCGGCGCCCGCATCGGCGACGGCTGCTCGCTCGGGCAGAACGTCTTCGTCGCCAACGACGTGGTGATCGGCGCGGGCGTGAAGATCCAGAACAACGTGTCGGTCTACGACGCGGTGACGCTGGAGGACGACGTGTTCTGCGGGCCGAGCGTGGTGTTCACGAACGTCTACAACCCGCGGGCGGCGGTCTCGCGCAAGAACGAGTACTTGCGCACGCGGGTGAAACGCGGCGCGACGCTGGGCGCGAACTGCACCATCGTCTGCGGCACGACGGTCGGGCAATACGCCTTCGTCGGCGCGGGCAGCGTCATCAACCGCGACGTGCCGGACTATGCGCTGATGGTCGGCGTGCCGGCGCGGCGGATCGGCTGGATGAGCCGCAACGGCGAGCGGCTCGGACTGGCAGTGCGCGGCGAGGGCGAGGCGACGTGTCCGGCGACGGGCGAGCGGTATCGGCTCAGCGGCGATGTCGTCACCCGACTGGAATGAATACCCCCATGCACTTCATCGACCTCCAGGCCCAATACGCCACCCTCAAGACCGACATCGACGCCGCGATCCACCGCGTGCTCGACCACGGCCAGTACATCATGGGCCCCGAGGTCAAGCAGCTCGAAATCGCGCTGGCCGAGCGGGTCGGCGCAAGGCACTGCGTCACCGTCTCCAGCGGCACCGAGGCGCTGCTGATCGCGCTGATGGCCCTCGACCTGAAACCTGGCGACGAGGTCATCACGACGCCGTTCACCTTCGCGGCCACCGCCGAGGTCATCGCGCTGCTCGGCGCCAAGCCGGTGTTCGTGGACATCGAGCCCGACACCTGCAACATCGACCCCGCCCTGATCGAAACCGCGATCACGCCCAAGACACGGGCCATCATGCCGGTCAGCCTGTACGGCCAGGTCGCCGACATGGCCGAGATCAACGCCCTCGCCGCCCGCCACCACCTGCCGGTGATCGAGGACGCCGCGCAGAGCTTCGGTGCCACCTACCGCGGCGGCCACAGCGGGCACCTGTCCACCATCGGCTGCACCAGCTTCTTCCCGAGCAAGCCGCTGGGCTGCTACGGCGACGGCGGCGCGCTGTTCACCGACGACGACACGCTGGCGCAGGCCGCCCGCGAGATCCGCGTCCACGGCCAGAGCGCGCGCTACACGCACACCCGCGTCGGCCTCGGCGGTCGGATGGACACGATCCAGTGCGCGGTCGTGCTGACCAAGCTGTCGCGCTTCGACTGGGAGCTGCAACGCCGCCGCGAACTCGGGGCGCGGTATCACCAGTTGCTTGCGCCGCTGGCCGGGCGCCACCCCGGCTTCGGCCTGCTCACCATGCGGCCGGACCGCGACAGCGTCTGGGGCCAGTACACCGTGTTCGTGCCGGAGCGGGCAAAGGTGCAGGCTGCGCTGCAGGCCGCAGGCATCCCGACCGCCGTGCATTACCCGAAGCCGCTGCACCACCAGGCCGCCTACGCCGCGTTCTGCTGCCCCGACTGCTGCCCGCACAGCGTGGCCGCCGCCGCCCGCGTGATGAGCCTGCCGATGAGCCCAGACCTGTCCGAGGCCGACCAGGACCGCGTGGTCGCCGCGCTGGCAGATGCGCTGGCCGGTCTGTCCGCAGGCACGGGCGCCTGAGTTGCTGCGCGCCACGCTGACGCTGCTGGCCGGCGGCGCGCTGGCGCAAGCACTGCCGCTGCTGCTCGGGCCGCTGCTGACGCGGCTGTACACGCCGGACGAGTTCGGTGCCTTCCACCTGTTCGCGGCGGTGGCGACCAACCTCGCGGTGGTCGCCTGCGGGCGCTACGAGTTCGCGCTGCCGCTGGCGCGGGGCGACAGCGAGGCGGTGGCGCTGCGGCGGCTGTGCCTGCGCATCCTCGGGCTGGTGGCGGGACTGGCGAGCCTGGGCGGGCTGGGCTGGGCGTGGTGGAGCGGGTTGCGCTGGGCGCTCTGGCTCGGTCCGGCGGTGGCCGTCGGCGGAGCGCTGTCGCTGGCGACGATGCGGGCGACGCGGGCCGAGCGCTTTCAATCGCTGGCGGTGGCGCGGGTGCTGCAGTACGGCGGCGCGGCGCTGGCGCAGACGCTGGCCGGGTGGCTGCACGGCGGGGTGGCCGGGCTGGTGATCGCGCCGATCGCGGCGCAGACGCTGGCGACGCTGCTGCTGCGCGGCACGGCCATGACGCCCGCAACCGACGCGACGCCGCTGCGCGACATCGCCCGGCGCTACAAGGAATTTCCCCTGCTCAACACGCCGCACGCCTTCCTCGGCGCGCTGCAGGACACCGCCTCGCTGGCGCTGATCGCAGCCACCCTCGGCCCCGCAGCAGCCGGCTTCTGGGGGCTGGCGCTGCGCTACCTGAAGGCGCCGGCCACACTGGTCGGCAGCGCGGTGTCGCAGGCGCTCTACCCGCAGCTTGCTGCCAAGGGTCCGGGGCCGACGCGGGCCGCGCGCGCGGCGGTACGCCGGGTCATGGCCGTGCTGGGCGCAGCGGGACTGGCGCTGGTGGCCGTGCTGTGGGCGCTCGGGCCATGGGCGTTCGAGCGGCTGTTCGGGGCCGAGTGGCGCACGGCCGGGGAACTCTCCCGGACGCTGGCGCCCTACATCGGGGCACACTTCGTGGCCGCACCGCTGGCCGTGGTGACGATGGCCTGGGGCGCCCAGGCCTGGGCGCTGCGGCTGGCGCTGTGGGGGCAGGCAGCGTTTGTCGGCGCGCTGGCCCTGGGCTTGCAACTGGGCGGACTGGCTGGTGCGGGCTGGGGTGTGTCGGCAGCGATGGCCGTGTACTTCGGCTGGTATGTCTGGCGGCTGGCGACCTGGCCAGTGCCGGACTGAACAAGGAGCAGGTGGAGATGCTGAAACTGCGCGCGGTGCTGAACCGCTGGCGACGGCACCTGGTGCGCGGACTGGTGTTCCGCGTGCTGTTCGGCGAGCGCTCGCAGGGCCGCCTGTTGCCGCACACGCGCATCTCGCCTTCCACCTGCATCGAGTCCGAGGACCACCTCGTGCTCGGTGACCATGTCTACATCGGCCACTTCAACCTGCTCGACGCCAGCGGCGGCCTGGCGATCGACGAAGGCGTGCAGATCACCAGCCACTGCGCCATCGTCACCCACAGCTCGCACCGCAGCCAGCGCCTGCTCGGCCGCGCCTTCGCCACATGGCCAGGCCCCGGCGAGCGCCCTGGCTGGATCGGCGGCCCGGTGCACATCGGCGCCTACAGCTTCATCGGCCCGCACAGCGTCATCGAGGCGAACACGCAGCTCGGGCGCGGCACCATCGTCTGCGCGGGGGCCCGGGTGCGGGGGACATTTCCGGATTTCGCGGTTCTCGATGGCGCACCGGCGCAGGTGGTCGGTGACAGCCGCGACGGGGATGCGACACTGCTTCGACAATATCCAGAATTCAGGGTGAACCACGCTGCCTGGGCCGCCATGCCCAGGTCCGACGACCGCGACTGCCGACGCCCATGATCCGACCGTACCGTCCTCTCGTCGATCTGCCGCCCGCCACCGATCCGCCCGCCTACGGCCGCTGGCGCCATGTCCTCATCGGTGACGGTGAAAGCCCGCACCTGCTGAAATGGGCTCGCGCGCTGGCGCCGCAGGTGGACCTGTGGGTGGCGTCCAGCCGCGGCTTCCTGCCGGGCTTCGACGACCTCGTGCCGCCACGCGGACGCCTGGCGCTCGGTGAGTCGATGGACCACTCGGGTGGCAACGTCGGCCTGCTCAAGCGCCTGCCCGAACTCGGCCGCTGGCTGCAGGAGGTGGACGCCGACTGGCTGCATCCGCATTACCTGACCTCGCACGGCACGCTCGCCATGGGCGCCAAGAAAGGCTGGAAGCTGCGCGGCCAGATCGTCGGCTCGGCCTGGGGCAGCGACATCCTCGTGACACCGCTGCGCGGGCCGCACTACCGCTGGGTGACGTCGCAGATCCTCAAGGCCTGCACGCTGACCACCAGCGACTCCGAGCACATGGCCGCGCAGATGCGCAAGCTCGGCGCCGGCGAGGTGCGCGTGTTCCCCTTCGGGCTGGAGAAGATGCCGCCCCGCCCGCCGCACAAGACGCCGTGGAGCTTCTTCGCCAACCGCGGCCTGGAGCCGATCTACCGGCCCGACCGGGTGATCACCGCATTCGCCTCCATCGTCTCGGCCTACCCGGAGGCACGGCTGACCATCGCCAACGATGGCTCGCTGCGCGCCGCGCTCGAAGCCCGCGTGAGCGAACTCGGCCTGGCCAGGCACATCGAGTTCGTGGGCAGGCTCGATGCCGAGACACAGGCCCGCTGCTATGAACGCGCGCAGTGGTACCTGAGCCTGCCGTCGAGCGACTCGGTGGCGGTGTCGGTGCTGGAGGCGATGGCCTACGGCTGCATCCCGCTGCTGTCGGACCTGCCGGCCAACCACGAGCTGGTGCGCTCGGGTCTGAACGGGCTGATCCTGACAGACGCCCCGATCGAGCTGATGAACCTGCCCCAGCAGCTCGCGCCGCTGCTGCCGCAGGCGGTGCAGATCGGCCGCGACAACCATGAATGGGTGCGGCTGCATGGCCAGTTCGCGCCTGCGGTGGAAGGGCTGCTCGGGCGGCTGGCCGAACTGATGTAACGTGAACTCCGGCGCTGCCGCATGAATCTCCTCTACCTGAACCACTACGCCGGCACGCCCGCGCTGGGCATGGAATACCGGCCCTACTACCTCGCCCGCGAGTGGACCCGTCTGGGCCACCGGGTG
>NZ_JBFPGY010000232.1:0-8427 GCF_041083715.1 Sphaerotilus sp. | reverse complement strand
AGGCAGTCGTCGTCTCCGGCGTCGAGTGCATGGATGCGGGCGCAGGCGTCGTTCTGGTCGATCACGCACAGGCGCGCGGGCGCGGTCCGTCCCAGCGATGCCAGGTCGGCGGTGTCCCGGATGGCCGGGGCCTCCGTCTCGCCCATCAGCAGCGCGTCGACCTGTGCCGTGGCCAGGTGCGCGCAGACCTGGGCCAGATCGTGCGCCAGGCTGACGCGGTGGCCGTAGCCGCGCAACAGCGTCTGCAGGCGGCCAGTGTCCTCGGCCGGCAGACCGGCCAGGACCAGGTGCCAGGACGTTGGCGCGGAGGCGGATGCGGCAGAGTGCGTGGGGTAGGGATGTTCCATGGTCCTGGGAGGTGCAGTGCGGATGCCGTCGAGCCTATCGGGCTGCAGAGGCGGGCAAACCCTGAACAGGTCGGTCGCGCGGCGCCGGTTTACCTGCGGGCAACCTGCGGCGCAGGAACGTGTGGTGGCGACTCCGCCACATGCGCTACGCTTGGCGGATGACCGATCTGCCGTTTCCCCCCGCGCTGCCGGATGCTCCGGACTGCGCTGCCCCGACTCCGCCGCTGAGCGCGGCCGAACTCGACACGCTCGATGCCTTCCTCGCCAGCCTGCCTGCGGGCGCGATGAACGTGGAAATGCTCGATGGTTTCTTCTGTGCGCTGCACTGCACGCCCGATCTCGTCGGTCCGGCCGTCTGGCTGCCGCTGGTCTGGGGTGAAACGGCGGATGCCGAAGCTTCGTTCGACGACGAAGGCCAGGCGCGCGCGATCGTCGGGCTGGTGACGCGCCACTGGAGCACGGTGGCCGAAGAACTCGTCAAGGCCGACGCCTCGGACACCCCCCGTGTGCCGCGCTTGAGCGCCGACGCCCACGGTCGGGTCACGGGCAATGCCTGGGCGAATGGCTTCGCGCGCGGCATGCACGTGTCGCCGGAAGGCTGGCAGGAAATCCTCGGTGACGAGCAGGCCGGCGAGGTGCTGGTGCCGATGATGATGCTGCACCACGAGCACGACCCCGACGAGGCGATGCGCCCGCCGCCGTTCGACGACGGGGTGCGCGCCGAGGTGATCGAGGCGATGGTGATGGGCGCGGCGCAGCTCTACCGCCACTTCGGTCCGGCCCGCCGCGCCGCCTCCCGCGCCGACCGTCAGGCGCTGACCTTCCGCCGCACGGGCGCGAAACCCGGGCGCAACGACCCCTGCACCTGCGGCAGCGGCAGGAAATTCAAGGCCTGCTGCGGGCGCAACTGAGCGGCAGGGGGCTCTGGAGCGCCCGCGCCATCTTCAAAGGTGCATCCAGGCCGCCACGCCCAGCAGCACCCCGCCGCCCGCCACGGCATACATGGCGACCTTGAGCCAGCCCTGCTTCGTGAGCAGCGAGATGGCCGCCAGCGCGATCGAGATCTGCAGCGCGGTGGTGGCTTGTGCCCAGCGGTGGTGCAGGTGCAGCTGCTCGTCGGACTGGTGGTCCCACGCGGTCGATTCCTTCTCCAGCGCCTCGGCCTTGACCTTGATGTCTTCCTTCTCGGTCTTGTAGCGCTGGATCTCCTTGGCGTAGCCGTCCCGCACCTCGCCCTGGGTCAACTGCACGCCCAGCTCGGCCAGATTCTGCTTGCTGCTCTTGGCCTGGTAGTAGTTCCACTGGTTGCTGGCCTCGGTCTTCTTGATCGCGGCGTTGTTCTTGTAGAGCCCGGCGTTGGACTGGGTCGCGCCGCCCATGTACGAGAACAAGGCGCCGACGGTGGCAATCACCGCGGTCGCCACCGCGATCGAATTGGTCGAGGCATCGCTGCTGCCGTGGTGGGCGACATGCTCCAGCTCGTGGTCGTGGGGGCCGTGGACGTGGAAATGGTGGTCGGACATGGGGCTGGCTTTTCCAATCAATGCAGTCAATGGGGGGTTGCGGTGCGGGTTGAGATCAGCGTTTCCAGGCACTGCTCCCGGATTCCATAGAACGCCTTGATCTCCCGGATCTGTGCCCGCACGGTGTCGGCATGGCCTTCCGGCGTGTCGCTTCGCTTCACGGCCAGGATCATCTTGTTCTTGTTGGTGTGCTCCAGCGAGACGAACTCGAAGACCTGCGTGTCGTAGCCGGCCGCGTCCAGCAGCAGCGCGCGCAGGCTGTCGGTGACCATCTCGGCTTCCTGGCCCAGGTGGACGCCGTGCTGCAGCATCGGGCGCAGCAGCGGCGGGGTCTTCATCTGCGGGCGGACCTGCTTGTGGCAGCAGGGCGAGCACATGATGATCGACGCCCCGGCGCGCAGCCCGAAATCGATCGCGTAGTCGGTGGCGATGTCGCAGGCGTGCAGCGCGACCATCACGTCCAGCCCGACCGGCGTGTAGTGGCGCACATCGCCCGCGTCGAAGCGCAGACCTTCCAGCCCGTGGCGCGCCGCTGCGTCGTTGCACAGCGCGACCAGTTCCTCGCGCAACTCCACGCCGGTGACCTGCGGCACGCGCCCCTGCGCATGCAGCCAGTCGTGCATCGCGAAGGTCAGGTAGCCCTTGCCGCAGCCGAAGTCGAACACCCCGATCGGCCGGTCCGCCGGTGCACCGGCCAGCGGTGACGCAGCCATCGCGCTGGCGAATACTTCGGTGAACTTGTTGATCTGGCGCCACTTGCGCGACATGGCCGGGATGAGCTGGTGCTGCGCGGTGGTCACGCCCAGGTCGCACCAGAAGGGGCGGTCGAGCGAGAGCAGGCGTTGCTTCTCGCGGTTGTGCGTCGGGGCGTCGTTCTCGTTCTCCGGCGGGTCATCGGCCGAGCGTCCTTCGGCCGAAGCCACCTTGCCCACGCGCAGCAGGCTCTTGTCGCGCCCGCCCTTTTCCTTGACGGTGAGCTGCACTTCCTGCGTGCGGGTGTGCAGGTGGGCATTCTGGAAGGCCGGGCCGAGCAGGCCGTCCAGCACGGCCACCGCCTCGGCCACTGGGTGGTTCTTGGTGATGTCCTTGGTGGTGTGGCGGTAGACCAGCTGCAGACAGGCTTCGCCGCGCAGTTGCACCGGCCGCACCAGCAGCCGCTCCAGCCCCGCCTCGCTGCCGCGGTACTTGCCCAGTGTCAGGCGCACGAACTGCCGCGTGGCCAACGCCGTGTCCAGCAGTTGCAGAAACCGGGCGCGTGCGGGCGCCTCGACAGGAGGGGAGATCAGGTTCGAGAACATGCGGCGATTGTCCCGTATCGCTCCGGACGGCGGCGGGGAACCCTCATTCTGACCGCCACCGGCCCGTGTCTTGATGTCGCACAGGTTCGGCGGTGTGCTGTGCCAGGACAATCCCGGGATCTCCTGCCTGTGAAAGGCCCGTCCCGTGCCCAGTGCCTTCAATTTCGACGCCTCGCCTTTCGATGCGCTCCACCCCGACGAGCGCCAGCTGGTGCGGCGCAGCGTGGACATCGAGTACTTCCGCGAGGGAGCGGTCATCCTGTCGCCGGGCACCGAGCCGACCCACCTGTTCGTGGTCATCAAGGGCCACGTCCAGCAATGGGACGGTGACGAGCAGCAGGCCAGCTTCGGCCCCGATGACTGCTTCGATGGCCGTGGTCTGGTGGCGGGTCAGGTCAGCAGCCGCTTCATCGCCAGCGAGGAAGTGGTGGTCTACCGGCTGGCCAAGGCGGCGGTGTCGACGCTGATCGCCAGCAATGCCACCTTTGGCGCGCTGCTGTTCGCGGACCTGTCGAACAAGCTCGGCGCGCTGGCCGAGCGCCGCAGCCAGCACGAGCTGCAGTCGCTGACCATGGCGCGGGTCGATCAGGCCTATCTGCGGCCGGTGCACTTTGTCGACGCCGACGACGACATCGCGAAGGTGGCCCGCGTCTTCCACGAGCAGCGCACGACCAATGTGCTGGTGCGCGACACCGCCTGCGTGCCGTCCCGGCTGGGCATCTTCACCGTGACCAGCCTGCCCAAGGCGATCATGAGCGGTGTGCCGCTGGACCAGCTGCCGGTGCGGGAACTGGCCAATTTCAATCTGGTGACGATCCGCCCGAGCACACCGCTGTTCGACGCGCTGGCGCTGATGATCCGGCACCGCATCCACCGGCTGGTGGTGGCCGAAGGCGAGCAGATCCTGGGCTTCCTGCAGCAGCTGGACCTGCTGAGCTACCTGTCCAACCATTCCTACCTGATCACGTTGCAGATCCTGGAGGCCACCGACATCGCCACCCTGCGGACCGCGGCCGAGCAGATCACCCGGCTGATCGGTGTGCTGGCGCACAGCGGGACCAAGGTCGGCATGATCGCCCGGCTGGTGCAGGAGCTGAACGCGACGCTGTTCGAGCGCGCCTGGCAGCTCATCGCCCCCGCCGACCTGATCGCCAACAGCTGCCTGTTCGTCATGGGCAGCGAAGGCCGTGGCGAACAGCTGCTCAAGACCGACCAGGACAACGGCCTGATCCTGCGCAATGGCTACCAATGCCCGCATGATCTTGGCGCAGTGTGCGACCGGTTCTCGGCGGCACTGGCCGAGTTCGGCTATCCGCCGTGTCCAGGCCGCATCATGGTGAGCAACCCGGACTGGCGCCACAGCGAGGACGATTTCGCCCGAACGGTGCGCAGCTGGCTGTTCGCGCCGACCCCCGATCACCTGATGTCCCTGGCGATCTTCCTGGACGCGCACAGCGTGGCGGGTGATGCAGCGCTGCTGGCGGGGGTGCGCGAGCAGATCTGGCGCTATGCCAACGACAACGCGGGGACGCTCGGGCGCTTTGCCGGAGCGATCGACGCCTTCAGCACCGACAGCGGCTGGTGGAACCGCATCCTGCACCTGGGCGATGGTGGCAAGGAGCAGCTGGATCTGAAGAAGGCCGGCATCTTTCCGCTCGTGCATGGCGTGCGCAGTCTGGCGTTCGAGCACCGGATCACCGCCACCGGCACGGTGGAGCGCATCGAGGCCCTGCTCGCCGCTGGGCACCTGCCGGTCGATCTGGGCACGGATCTGGTCGAGAGCCTGCACTTCTTCATGGGGTTGAAGCTGCGTGCGGGTCTGCAGGCGCTGGAGCAGGGGCGCCCGGCCAGTTCCGGCATTGCACTGGACAAGCTGGGCAGCCTGGACCGTGACTTGCTGAAGGACACCCTCGCCGTGGTCAAGCGCTTCAAGGCCCATCTGCGGCTGCACTTTCACCTGGATGTGATCTGATGGGCCGCGGTTCTGGAGGGTTGTTTGGCCAATGGGCAGCGCTCAAGCGGGCATGGATGCTGTGGCATCTGGCAGACCAGCGGCTGCGGTTCCTGTACGACGAGCCGCCGCCGAACGAATGGGTCTCGGTGGACTGCGAAACCACCGGGCTGGACACCCGGCGCGACGACATCATCTCCATCGGTGCAGTGCGCATCGTCGGTGACCGGGTGATGACGAGCGAGGCGCTGTCGCTGCTGGTGCGGCCGCGCAAGGCGCTCACCGCCGACAGCGTGCGGGTGCACCGCCTGCGCGACCAGGACGTCGCCAACGGACTGGAGCCCGAAGAAGCGATGCGCCAGTTGCTGACGTTCATCGGCAGCCGGCCGCTGGTCGGGTATTTCCTGGAATTCGACGTGGCGATGATCAACCGGGTGCTGTTTCCGATGCTCGGCGTGGCACTGCCGCAGCCCAAGATCGAGATCTCGACGCTGTTCTACGAATACAGGTTTCGCCAGTTCCATGGGCACGAGCAGGATCGGCACATCGACCTGCGCTTCGACACGCTGATGACCGAGCTGGACCTGCCGCGGCGCGAAGCGCATGACGCGCTCAATGACGCCGTCATGGCGGCGCTGGCGTTCATCAAGCTGCGGCATCTGGAATAAAAAAACCCGGCAGCGCCGGGTTCTTGTGGATCCCGCTTGCGCGGGCATGCAGGTGCTGGATCAGTGACCCGAAGCACCGTCGGCGCCGAGGCCGGTTTCCGAGCGGATCTGCTGGGCTTCGAAGGCGGCACGTTCCGAAGTCGCCTGCGCGCTGCGGTCCATGATCGACACGAGCCAGATCGTCACGAAGGCGATGGTCATCGAGAACAGCGCCGGCGAGGTGTACGGGAACCAGGCCGTGCCCTTCGGATTGCCGAGCGTGGCTTCCCACACCGACGGCGACACGACGGTCAGCGCCACCGACGAGATCAGGCCCAGGAAGCCACCGGCCACGGCGCCCTTGGTGGTGCAGTCCTTCCACAGCACGCTCATGAAGAGCACCGGGAAGTTGGCCGAAGCCGCGATCGCGAAGGCCAGCGACACCATGAAGGCGATGTTCTGCTTCTCGAACGTGATGCCCAGCGTGACCGCCAGGACGCCCAGGCACAGCGTGGTGATGCGCGACACCTTCAGCTCCGAAGCGCTGTCGGCCTTGCCCTTCTTGATCAGCGTGGCGTAGATGTCATGCGACACCGCCGAAGCGCCCGACAGCGTCAGACCGGCCACGACAGCCAGAATGGTCGCGAAGGCCACTGCAGAGATGAATCCGTAGAACACGTTGCCGCCGACCGTCTTGGCCACCAGAACGGCCGCCATGTTGGCCGTGCCAGCGCCGCCCTTGATGATGCCCTTGGCGGTGTCAGCCATCTCGGGGTTCGTCAGCACCAGGGTGGTCGCGCCGAAGCCGATGATGAAGATCAGCACGTAGAAGTAGCCGATCCAGGTCGTGGCCCAGAACACCGACTTGCGAGCCTGCTTGGCATCCGGCACCGTGAAGAAGCGCATCAGGATGTGGGGCAGACCGGCGGTACCGAACATCAGCGCCATGCCGAAGCTGATGGCCGAGATCGGGTCCTTGATGAAGCCGCCAGGGCCCATCAGCGACAGGCCGATCTTGTCGGGGTTCATCGCGTTGGCCTTGGCCATCGCAGCCGAAGCAGCCGAGGCGGCTTCCGGCGTCATCGCGGCGGCAGCAGACGCTGCAGCACCGGCGATGGCCGCTGCCTTGGCGTTCACGGCGATCGCGGTCTTGACGGCGACACCCTTGGCGAACAGCGCTTCCGGCGAGAAGCCGAACTGCGACAGCACCATGATGGCCATGAAGGTCACACCCGACAGCAGCAGGCAGGCCTTGATGATCTGCACCCAGGTGGTGGCCGTCATGCCGCCGAACAGCACGTAGACCATCATCAGCGCGCCGACGATCACGACTGCCATCCAGTATTCGAGACCGAACAGCAGCTTGATCAGCTGGCCGGCGCCGACCATCTGGGCGATCAGGTAGAACGCGACGACGACCAGCGTGCCCGACGCGGCGAACGCGCGGATCGGGCCTTGCTTGAAGCGGTAGCCGGCCACGTCGGCGAAGGTGAACTTGCCGAGGTTGCGCAGGCGCTCTGCCATCAGGAAGGTGATGACGGGCCAGCCGACCAGGAAGCCGATCGAGTAGATCAGGCCGTCATAGCCTGTGGCCATCACGGCTGCGGAAATGCCCAGGAACGAGGCGGCCGACATGTAGTCGCCCGCGATCGCCAGGCCATTCTGGAAACCGGTGATGCCGCCACCGCCGGTGTAGAAGTCGGCCGCCGACTTCGTCTTGGCCGCGGCCCACTTCGTGATGAACAGCGTGCCGGCCACGAACATCCCGAACATGCCGATGGCCGTCCAGTTGGTCTCTTGCTTGGCGATCTGGCCCATGTCGGCACCAGCGGCCAGCGCGGCCCCCGCGCCCAGCAGCCCGACCAGGGCCATCAGGTATTTGAACGTGCGGCTCACTTGGAGACCTCCTGCAGGATTTCGCGGGTCAGGCGATCGAACTCGTCGTTCGCGCGACGCACATAGATGCCCGTGATGATGATGGTGAAGATGATGACGCCCATGCCGATGGGGATGCCGATGGTCGTCACGCCTGCGCCCATGGGTTGGGCCAGGAATTCCTTGTTGAAGGCGATCAGCGCGATGTAGCCGTAGTACACGACCATCATCAGCAGGGTCAGCATCCAGCCGAAACCGCTGCGCTTTTGTTTTAGTTCCGCATACTTAGGGTTTGACCTGATGCGGGCGATCACAGGATCTGCCATGGATTTCTCCTATTAAATACAGGTGAATCAGATAATTCGAAATGTAGTCTAGGAGCGGAATCTGACCAAATACTGACCAGATGGCAGGTAAATATCCGATGTGGAGCGCTCTGACTACTGCAGTCGCAGAAATGACATCAGTCAATACTGACTGAAACCTGACAGTCGGGGAAACCACCTAGATACTGTGATCGCACGGGTTTCATCAACGTGACTCGATGTCGGATTTGCATCCTGGCTTCAGATGGAACGGGGGCAAGTGGTTGTCGATCGTGTCGAATTCACGGCCTCTGTCGTTCGAAATCCCTTGTTCGAGGTGCAGCACTCCTCGTCGCAGGTGGGCCGTTGGCTTATCAATCGGGGTGATTTCCATTTCGGCTTCTTATCTTCGCCTTGCGCAGATAAATCCAGACTGAATCAAAATCGCCGGTTATTCGGGAAATCCCGCAAACCGGGATGC
>NZ_JBFPGY010000231.1:0-8453 GCF_041083715.1 Sphaerotilus sp. | reverse complement strand
ACTATAGCGCAAATTCGGAGGCGCTGTAAACCCATCGACGGAAACCGCCGCAGGATCCACACCGTGCCTGAAAAGCAAAACGGAGCGCCCGATTGGCACTCCGTTTTCACGGACACAGTCCGGATGGGCCTGCTGGACCGGTCAGGCGGCTGCCCCGCCCTCCAGACCGAAGGCCTTGTGCAAGGCGCGCACGGCCAGTTCCATGTACTTCTCGTCGATCACGACCGAGGTCTTGATCTCGCTGGTGGTGATCATCTGGATGTTGATGCTCTCGTCGCTGAGGGCACGGAACATCGTGCTGGCCACGCCAGCGTGCGAGCGCATGCCGATGCCGACGATCGAGACCTTGCAGATCTTGGTATCACCGACCACCGCCGCCGCGCCCAGCGCCGGCACCACGTCGGACTTCAGCAGGTCGAAGGCGCGCTGGTAGTCGTTGCGGTGGACGGTGAACGAGAAGTCGGTCTTGCCGTCGTGCGAGACGTTCTGGATGATGACGTCCACGTCGATGTTGGCCTCGGCAACCTTGCCCAGGATGCCAAAGGCGATGCCGGGCTTGTCCGGCACGCCCAACACGGTCAGCTTGGCTTCGTCGCGGTTGAACGCGATGCCCGACACAACGGCTTGTTCCATCTTCTCGTCTTCCTCGAAAGTGATCAGGGTGCCCGACTTGGCCTCTTCCTCGATGGCGATGTCCCACGGGGTGAAGCTCGACAGCACGCGCAGCGGCACACGGTACTTGCCGGCGAACTCGACCGAGCGGATCTGCAGGATCTTGGAGCCCAGCGAGGCCATCTCCAGCATCTCCTCGAAGGAGACGGTGGCCAGGCGGCGGGCTTCCGGCACGACACGCGGGTCGGTGGTGTAGACACCGTCCACATCGGTGTAGATCAGGCACTCGTCGGCCTTCATCGCCGCAGCCACCGCCACTGCCGAGGTGTCCGAACCACCACGGCCGAGCGTGGTGATGTTCATGTCCTCGTCGACGCCCTGGAAGCCGGTGATCACGACCACGCGGCCGGCCTCCAGATCGGCGCGCACGCGGGCGTCGTCGATGCTCTGGATGCGCGCCTTGGTGTAGGCGGAGTCGGTGCGGATGGGCACCTGCCAGCCAGAGTAGCTGACGGCGTCCATGCCCTCGGCCTGCAGGGCCAGGGACAGCAGACCGACCGACACCTGCTCGCCGGTGCAGGCGATCATGTCGAGTTCGCGGGTGACGGCGGCGGTCTGGACGGCCGGGGACACTTCGCGGGCCAGGCCGAGCAGGCGGTTGGTCTCGCCGCTCATGGCGGAGGGCACGACCACCATCTGGTGGCCTGCGCGGGCCCACTTGGCCACGCGCTTGGCGACGTTGCGGATGCGCTCGGGCGAGCCCATCGACGTGCCGCCGTACTTGTGAACGATCAAAGCCATGGGGTTGTGGCTCGCTGGGGAGTCGAAAAGCTCACGATTTTAGCCGGTTCCCTGGTCAGTGGAATCTCCGGTGTGGTGCGCATGCCAGCGCAGCGTGGCCTGCGGCTGTCCAGCGGGCGCCACAACCCGTGCATCCAGCCCCAGTCCCGGGACGAACACGAGCTGCTCGCCGGAGAACAACAACGGCCCGCCACGCCCTTCGGCAGGCACCCCCGCCTGCTGGTACTGCTTCTTGAGCGCACGGGGCGGTGTGCCGACCGCCCTCTGGAACTGCTCTCCGCCCGATCGCGGTCGCGCCGTCAGCCTCCGCAGCAGATCGAGCGCGATGCCACCTTGCGTGACCCGCTCGATGTACAGCACGCCGCCGAAGGTTGGCAGCAGCCAGATTCGCTCGGCATGCAGGTCCGGCAAGGCCAGGGACTGCGCGGGCGTGGCCTGCGGCGTCATCGCACCCCAGCGAAGCACACCTCGCCACAGACGCAGCTCACCGGACCCCGGCATCAGCCAACGGGCGTCGACACACACCGGCAGCTCCCGCGACAGCCGGTCCAGCCAGCTGGCCCGGGGCGGCTCCCCCGCTGTACGCCACAGCCACAGATGCAGCAGGTTGCGCAGTCGCGCGCCACCCAGTGCCACAGCCGCCGCAGCATCCAGACCATCCTCCACCGCCACCGCCCCGAGGTCGATCTCAGCCAGCGCCTGCAGACACTCGGCCGCGTCATGCGCATGGCGGGCGGCGTCGCCCAGCACCTGGGGCGCCTGCGGGAACGCCGCCGTCAACGCCGGCCACAGCTGCAGGCGCAGGCGGTTGCGGGCGTAGCGGGGGTCGACGTTGCTGTCATCCTCGATGTGCTGCAGGCCATGCTGCGCCACATAGGCCTCGATGGCAGCGCGCGGGTGCCGCAACCACGGGCGCTGCCAGCAGATGCCGTCGCGCCAGATGGACGCTGGCATGGACGCCAGTCCGGCCGCCCCGGCGCCGCGCAGCGCCTGCAGCAGGAAGGTTTCTGCCTGGTCTTCGCGGTGGTGGGCCAGCAGCACGGTGTCGCAGCCGCTGGTGCGGGCCATGTCCGCCAGCGCAGCGTAGCGTCCGCTGCGCGCCAGGGCTTCGACACTGTCGCCGGACTTCGGCGCCAACCGGAGATGGCGGGCATGGAACTGCAGATCGGCACCCTTGTCTCGCCAGCGTGCGCACTGGTCGGCGCAGTGCGCCAGCCAGTCGTCGGCATGACGGCTCAGTCCGTGGTGGACATGGAGCGCGTGGATCGGGTGCAGCTGGCCAGTGTCGTCGGCCAGCACCCGTGCTGCACGCCAGGTCGCGTGCAGCAGCGCGATCGAATCGCGCCCGCCGCTGCAGGCCACAGCCAGCGGACGGAGCGTCACAGGCAGACCGATCGGAGAATCAGGCCTTGGTGTCGGTGTAGCGGCCGTAGCTGCGCAGGCGGTTGTAGCGGTGGTCCAGCAGTTCCTTGGTCGGCAGATCGACGACCTGGCGCAGCGCATCATTGAGCGCACGCTTCAGGTAGGCAGCCATCTGCTTGTGGTCGCGGTGGGCGCCACCGACCGGCTCGTTGACGATCTTGTCGATCAGACCGAGCGCCTTCAGGCGGTGCGCGGTGATGCCCAGCGCGTCAGCAGCCTCGCTGGCGCGTTCGGCCGTCTTCCACAGGATCGAGGCACAGCCTTCCGGGGAAATGACCGAATACACCGAGAACTGCAGCATCAGCACCTGGTCGGCCACGCTGATGGCCAGCGCGCCACCGGAGCCGCCTTCGCCGATGATGGTGGTGATGATGGGCACTTCGAGCTGTGCCATCTCGAAGATGTTGCGCCCGATGGCCTCGGACTGGCCGCGCTCCTCGGCACCGATGCCCGGGTAGGCGCCAGGGGTATCCACGAACGTGAACACCGGCAGCCCGAACTTCTCGGCCACTTTCATCAGGCGCAGCGCCTTGCGGTAGCCCTCGGGACGGGCCATGCCGAAGTTGCGTGCGGCACGTTCTTTCGTGTCGCGGCCCTTCTGGTGGCCCAGCACCATGCAGGCGCGGCCATTGAAGCGGGCCAGCCCGCCGACGATGGACTGGTCGTCGGCAAACGAGCGGTCACCGTGCAGTTCCTGGAACTCGGTGAAGATCTCGTTGACGTAATCCAGCGTGTAGGGGCGCTGGGCATGGCGGGCGATCTGCGTGACCTGCCACGGCGACAGGCTGGAGTAGATATCCTTGGCCAGCTGCTGGCTCTTCTTGGACAGGCGATCGATCTCTTCGGAGATGTCGACGGCCGACTCGTTTTGCACGTAGCGCAGTTCCTCGATCTTGGTTTCGAGTTCGGCGATCGGCTGCTCGAATTCGAGGAAATGTTTCTTGCTCATATGCATTGATCCTTCTGGGTCAGTACTTAAGTTTAGTACGTGACGGGCAATGGGTCGAGACTTCTCCAGACATACCAGGTGGCCACCGACCGGTACGGAGCCCAGGCATCGGCGACTTCGCGCGCTTCGGCACGCGAAACTGGTTCACCGCTGAAATAGTTCAGGCTGATGCCCTTGATCAGACCGACATCGTCCAGCGGCAGCACGTTCGGACGCATCAGGTAGAAGATCAGGAACATCTCGGCCGTCCAGCGCCCCACGCCGCGGATCGCCACCAGCTCGTCGATGATGGCCTCGTCGCCCATGGCGTCCCACTGGAACTGCTGCAGGCCGCCTTCGGCGAAATGGCGGGCCAGATCGCACAGGTACTCGACCTTGCGCGCCGACAGTCCGGCGCTGCGCAGCACCGGCTCCGGCAGCGCCAGCACGGCGGCCGGCGTGATCAGATAGCGCGACCCGACACCGAGCGCAACGAACCGTGTCCAGACCGACTGCGCCGCCTTGACCGAGATCTGCTGACCGACGATCGAACGGGCCAGTGTGGTGAAGGCATCGCCGCGGCTTTGCAACCGCACCGCGCCGAAGCGCTCGACGAGCTTGCTCATCACCCGGTCGCGGCGCGACAGGTGACCGCAGGCGTCGTCCCAGTAGGGCGGCGTCACCAGCAGCGGCTCGCCGACCTCGTCCACAGGGGTATTGCTCATGGCGGGAGACTCGGTGGCGAACGTCAGGCCTGGACCCACGTCGTGCCCTGGGCACTGTCCTTGAGGACAATGCCCTGCGCGGCCAGTTCAGCGCGGACGCGGTCCGCCTCGGCGAAATTGCGTGCGGCCTTGGCCGCTGCACGTGCAGCAATCTGCGCCTGAATGTGCGCCTCGTCGACCGCAGGCGTGCCGACACCCGACTGCAGGAACTGCCGTGGCACCTGCTGCAGCACACCCAGCACGCCCCCCAGGCGCCACAGCAGCGCGGCGGTCGCGGCCGAGCGGCTGCGGTTGACCTCGCCGGCCAGATCGAACAGCACCGACACGGCAATCGGCGTGTTGAAGTCATCGTCCATCGCGGCCTGGAAGCGCGCCGCGGCAGGGTGGGACCAGTCGATCTCGCCGCCAAGGGTGTCCGGCGCCACAGCGTCGAGCGCGGTGTAGAGCCGGCGCAGCGCGCTGCGGGCATCATCGAGACCGGCATCGCTGAAATTGAACGGGCTGCGGTAGTGCACGCGCAGCATGAAGAAGCGCAGCGTCTCACCGTCGTAGGACTTCAGCACGTCGCGGATGGTGAAGAAGTTGCCCAGCGACTTGGACATCTTCTCGTTGTCCACGTTCAGGAAGCCGTTGTGCATCCAGGTGCGCACGAACAGCTTGCCGGTCGCACCTTCGCTCTGGGCAATCTCGTTCTCGTGGTGCGGGAACTGCAGGTCGAGCCCGCCGCCGTGGATATCGAAGGTCTCGCCCAGCAGCGCGCAGCCCATCGCCGAGCACTCGATGTGCCAGCCGGGGCGGCCCGGGCCATAGGCCGACGGGTACTTGGCATCCGCCGGCTCTTCCGGCTTCGCGGATTTCCAGAGCACGAAGTCGAGCGGGTCGTCCTTGCCGTCGGCCACTGCGACACGCTCGCCGGCGCGCAGGTCGTCGAGCGACTTGCCCGAGAGCCTGCCGTAGCCGGGGAAGCGGCGTACCGCGTAGTTCACGTCGCCATTGCCGGCCTGGTAGGCCAGGCCCTTCTCCTGCAGTGCGCCGATCATCGACAGCATCTGCGGCACGTACTCGGTGGCACGCGGCTCGTGGGTCGGGCGCTCGATGCCCAGCGCACCGATGTCGGCGTGCATGGCCGCAGTCATCTCGTCGGTGAGCTGGCGGATGGTGATGCCGCGCTCCACGGCACGGCGGATGATCTTGTCGTCGATGTCCGTGATGTTGCGCACGTAGGTGACCTGCCAGCCGCTGGCACGCAGCCAGCGCTGCACGACGTCGAAGGCCATCATCATGCGCGCATGGCCGATGTGGCAGAAGTCGTAGATGGTCATGCCGCACACGTACATGCGCACATGGCCGGGGTCGATGGACTGGAAGTCTTCGAGCGAGCGCGTGAGGCTGTTGTGGATACGCAGGGTCATCGATCAGGTCGCTTGGGGTGCGAAAGCTCAGGTACGGCGGGGCAGTATAGCCCCGGCACCGCCGCCAACGCGGCCGGTTCGACCGAGTCCCGAGGGCAGGCGCTGGTTCAAAATATGCACAATCCAGCCATGACCAAACTCCAGGCGCACTGCACCCGCTGGCTGCTGGCGGTGTCGCTGACTGCCGGCCTGATGCAATCGGCCGGCGCGGGCGAGCCTGTGGCGCTGGCCACTGACTCGCTGCGCGAACAGGCGATGGCGCTGGTCTCGCAGCAGCAGGATGCACAGGCGCTGCCCCTCTTCGAGGAGCGCGTGCGACGCCAGCCCGGCAATCCGCAGGCGCTGATCGACCTGGGCGTGGCACTGGCCCGACTGGGACGCCTGACCGAGGCACGCCAGCGTTTCGACGAAGCCCTGCGCACCAGCAGCATCCATGCGCTGGCGCACGACAACCTGCTGCAACTGCAACTCAACATGGCCCGCCACGCCTACGCTGCCGCCCTCCAGTCCGGTGAAACGCCACCGAGCGCAGACACCGGCCTGCAGTGGAGTCCCGCACCAACGCGGACACCCGCTGCGCCTCCGCCGGTGGCGAACGTGCCGGCCTCCGCTTCGCCCGCCTGGATCGCCACCCCGGCCACCGATTTCTCGGCCTGGCTGCGGCCGCTGCTGGCGTCGCTGGTGCTGCTGGCCCTGGGCGCCACCGCCTGGGCCTCGAACAAGCGTCCGCAGGCGGTGCCCCCGGTCGATCCACCCACCTCCACGACGTCACCCCCCGTCACGCAGGTGGTCCCGGAGAACGAGCGTGCCGTGCCGGAAGAGCGCCTGATCGAGGTCTACCGGCTCATCGGGCAGGGACAGCTGACACGTGCGCTGGATGCCGCCGAATCGCTCGCGCGGGACCAGCCGCGCTTCACGCTGGCCCAGCTCGTCTACGGCGATCTGCTGCTGGCCCACAGCGGCGTGCTGCGCGGCTTCGGACGCGGCTCCGCGCAGGTGCCCGGCGGCCAGGCACGGCAGATTGCCCCTCTGCAACTGGAAGCCCGACAGCGCCTGGAGGCCTGGCAACAGCCGCCTCCGCCCGGCACCGTGCCCCGCGAATTGCTGCTGCTGCCGGCCTCGGTGCGCCAGGTGGTGGTGATCGATGGGCTGCGCTCGCGGCTGTTCGTGCTGGAGCACCGCGCCGGACAGCTCGTGCCGACCGCCAGCCTCTACGCCGCCATCGGCCGCCTCGGCGTCGGCAAACAGGACGAGGGCGATCTGCGCACACCGCTGGGTGTCTACGACATCACCGGCCGGCTTGACAGCCGGCAGGTGGGCGACTTCTACGGCGCGGGCGCCCTGCCGCTGAGCTATCCGAACGAGCACGACCGGCGCCTGCACCGCACTGGCGCCAACATCTGGCTGCACGGCACCCGCGCCGAGCGGCACGCAGACGCGCCGTTTTCCAGCAACGGCTGCATCGTGCTGTCCAACCCCGACATGGAGCGGCTGATGCACGACCTCGTGCCGCGCCGCACGCCCGTCGTCATCGCCGAGCGCCTGGAATGGGTCAGTCCCAAGGCACTGGCGGAGCGCCGGTCCGCGGCCATCGCGCTGGCTGAATCCTGGCGGATGGCACGCATGCAGCCAGACCCGGAGCGGCTGCTGGCCCTGTACGCCCGGTCCTTCGACAACGGCGTGCAGGGCCAGGCGGAGTGGCGCAGGCAGCTCGCGAAAGACGCCGCCGAACACGGCACCAGGGAGCGCCAGTTGTCCGACCTGATGGTGCTGGAAGCCCAAAGCGGCGACGACGCGCTGTTCATCACCTTCCGCGAAGTGCTGCGGGGCAGTGTCCACGGATCGCTGCGCCGCCAGTACTGGGCGCGGGAGCGTGGACAATGGAAGATCTTTTCTGAAGGAGTGTTGGAATGAGTTCATCTCAGCTCGTGCGCGCTGCGGCGGCCCTGGCCCTCGGTCTGGCCCTCGGCGGTGGCGCCAGCGCCGAGAAGGTGCGTCTGGTCACCTCGATGGGCGACATCGTGGTCGATCTGGATGCCGCCAAGGCCCCCAAGTCGGTCGCCAACTTCGTCGAGTACGTGAGGGCCGGTCACTACGACGGCACCGTGTTCCACCGCGTGATCAGCAACTTCATGATCCAGGGCGGCGGCAAAGACACCACGATGAAGGAGAAGGCCACCCGTGCCCCTATTCCACTGGAAAGCCGCAATGGCCTGAGAAACACCCGGGGCACGGTAGCCATGGCACGAACGATGGACCCAGATTCGGCCACCTCGCAGTTCTTCATCAACGTGAAGGACAATCCTTTTCTTGACCAGCCCAACACGCAGGACGGAAACGGCTATGCGGTGTTCGGTCGCGTGGTCGAAGGCATGGACGTGGTCGACAAGATCCGTGCCGTGCCCACCGGCAACGTCGGGCGCGAACAGAACGTCCCGCTGGAGCCGGTCCTCATCAAGAAAGCCTCTCTGGAGAAATAACCATGGCAGCCCCCCAAGTCGATCTGCAGACCACCCTCGGCACCATCCGCATCGAACTCGATGCCGAGAAGGC
>NZ_JBFPGY010000230.1:0-8465 GCF_041083715.1 Sphaerotilus sp. | reverse complement strand
GACGGGCTACAAGGGCGTGACGGGCACGATCAGCTTCGACGAGAAGGGGGACGTGAAGAACGGTGCGCTGACGATGTTCACCTACAAGGGTGGCAACCGCGAGCAGATCGCCGTCGTGCGCTGATCGCACGGTTGGTCCACAGGGCAGGGCGTCGATGCGACGCTTTGCACGACTGAACCCGTTGGCTGTTTGCGCGACAGCAAACGGGTTTTTTGTTGTCTGCTGCACTGCACCAGCCAGGCCAGTCCTTGCCGTATGCTGGGTCGTCTCATTACCAATGGGTGTGCCCACGTGGACCATCACTTCCTGACGCCGCTGTTTTCCCCCAAGTCGATCGTCGTGTTCGCGGGACCGCCGGATCATCTGGACGAGGCACCGTCGCTGGTCCGCGCCATGCTCCGGGAGCTGCAGGCGCACCAGTTCAACGGCACGCTGAGCTTTCTCGATGTCGAGATGACGGGCACGCTGTCCGACCTGGCCCAGTCGCGGGCCGATCTGGCCATCATCGCGCTGCCGCACGAGCGCATCGCCGCGGCGCTGGAGATCGCCGGGCGCATCCGCTGCCGGGCCGCGCTGGTGCTGTCCACCGGGCTGCCGGCTGCGGAATGTGCCGACCTGCATGCGATCGCACGGCGTCACGGCATGCACCTGCTCGGGCCGAACAGCCTGGGCCTGCAGCGCCCGCTGCTCCAGCTCAACGCCAGCGCGGCTGGCCGTCTCGCCGCCACTGGCCCGCTCGCGCTGGTCTGCCAGTCAGGGGCACTGACGGCGTCCATCCTCGACTGGGCCGCGCGCAACGCGGTCGGTTTCTCCACCGTGGTCTCGCTCGGGGCCAATACCGCTGTCGACCTGACACAGGTGCTGGACTTCCTGGCCAACGACGCGGCGACCCAGAGCATCCTCGTCTACATGGAGGGCATCCACGATGCCCGCCGCTTCATGAGCGCGCTGCGGGCGGCAGCCTTCGCCAAGCCGGTGGTGGTGATGAAGGCCGGTCGCCAGCCGGCAGGTTCCAAGGCGGCGCTGACCCACTCGGCCAGCATCGTCGGCTCCGACGACGTGTTCGAGGCCGCGCTGCGCCGGGCCGGCGTGGTGCGGGTGCGGGCCTTCACGCAGCTGTTCTCGGCCGCCAAGTGCCTGGCCTCGCGCTACAAGCCGATCGGCAAGGGGCTGGCCATCGTCACCAACGGCGGCGGCCCCGCCGTGCTGGCCGCCGACCGTGCCAACGAGATCGGCCTGGAGGTGGCGCGGCTGGTCGACACCAGCTGCACCGAACTCGCGCCGCAGCTGTCGCCGCATGCCACGCTGGACAGCGTCATCGACCTGGGCGAGGAGGCCACGCCGGCCCAGTTCCGCGCTGCGCTGCAGGCCTGCGCCAAGGACCGCTCGGTGCACGGCGTGCTGGTCATCTTCTCGCCCAAGCTCGACAGTGATCCGGACGCCATCGCGCAGATCGTCTGCGACAACGTGCACGCCATGGGCAAGCCGGTGCTGACCTGCTGGATGGGCGACGAGCGGGTGCGGGATGCCCGGGTCATGCTCAACGCGATCGCCATTCCCACCTTCCGCACGCCGGAAGCGGCCGTCGATGCCTTTGCCAACGTGGCGAATTTCTACCAGAACCAGCAGTTGCTGCAGCAGACGCCGCCGCCGCAGTCCACGCTGGCACGGCCGGATGTCGAGGGCGCGCGGCTGCTGATCGAGGGTGTGCTGGCCGAGCGCCGGCGGGTGCTGACCGAGATGGAGTCCAAGGCGCTGCTGGCGGCCTTCCACATCCCCGTGACGCGCACCATGCTGGCCCGCACCGCCACCGAGGCGATGCTGATCGCCAGCCAGCTCGGCTACCCGGTGGCGCTGAAGATCGATTCGCCCGACATCAGCCACAAGTCCGACGTCGAGGGCGTGGCGCTCAACATCACGACCGCCACCCAGGTGCGCGATGTCTTCAACGACATGCTGGCCGCCGTGCGCCGGGTGCAGCCGCAGGCGCGCATCAACGGCGTGACCATCCAGCCCATGAGCGGCAAGAAACGTGGCCGCGAGATCTACATCGGCCTGACCACCGACGTGCCCTTCGGCCCGGTGGTCACCTTCGGCTCCGGCGGCACGATGATCGAGCTGATCGCCGACCGGGCGATGGAGCTTCCACCGCTGAACCAGTTCCTGGCGCACCGGCTGATCGAGCGGGCGCGGGTGTCGACCCTGCTGGGCGAGTGGCGCGGCGCGCCACCGGCCGATGTCGAGGCGGTCGAGCAGATCCTGCTGCGCGTGTCGGAGATGGTCTGCGAGCTGCCGCAGCTGCGCGAGATGGACATCAACCCCATCATCGTGGACCACGAGGGCGCGGTGGCGGTGGATGCGCGCATCGTCATCGACCATGCCGGTCCGACCGCACGCGACTACAACCACCTGGCCATCCTGCCCTACCCGAGCAGCTACGAGCGCGAGTGGCCGATGAAGGGCGGGGACCTCTACACGATCCGCCCGATCCGCCCGGACGACGCCGACATGCTGCAGGCCTTCACCCGCGGCCTGTCGGAGGAGAGCCGCTACTTCCGCTTCGCCAGCGCGATGCACGAGCTGCCGGCGCGCATGCTGGCCCGCTACACGCTCATCGACTACGACCGCGAGATGGCGCTGGTGGCGGTGCACGTCGATCGCCGCCCGGGCGAGGACGGGGTCTTCGTCGAGACCGAGCAGATCATCGGCGTGTCGCGCTTCATCACCAACCCGGACCAGACCACCTGCGAGTTCTCGCTGGTGGTGTCGGACGGCTACAAGGGCCAGGGGCTCGGTTCGCGGCTGATGCTGTCGATCGCCGACTTCGCGCGCCACAAGGGGCTGGCACAGATCGAGGGGCTGGTGCTGGCCAACAACCCCAACATGCTGCGGCTGATGCGCGGTCTGGGCTACGAGGTGCGGCCCTTCCCGGAGGATCCGGACTTCAAGCTGGTCGTCAAGGCGCTGTGAGGGGCCTGAAAGGGGCTGGAGCGGCCTGTTGCCGGCATCCGGCCACCCAGGGTGCCACGGACGCGGAAAACGCGCTCAGCGGTCCGGATTCGGCGGGTACTTGATGGCGTTCAGGCCGATCTTGCGGTCCACGGCCGCCGCGATGTCCACGCCGCAGCGGTCGGCGATCTGCACCAGGTAGACCAGCACGTCGGCGATTTCCTCGCCCAGGTGCTGCTGCACGGCGGGATCGTCGGCAACGCGGGCGGAGGCCTCGGGCGTCATCCACTGGAAGATCTCGACCAGCTCGGCCGCCTCGACCACCATGGCCATCGCCAGGTTCTTGGGCGTCTGGTAAGGCTCCCAGCCACGCTCGGCCGAGAAATCGCGCAGGCGGGCCTGCAATGCGGGGATGTCCATGGGCATCATCCTGCCATGAACACCCCTCTGCCTGAATCCACCCCTGAACTGGCGGCGCTGCGCATCGCCCTGGTCGGTGCCGGCCGTGTGGCGCGGGCGCTGGTGATCGCGCTGGCACGGGCTGGCGTGCCGGTCGTCGCGGTCGGCAGCCGGCACCCGGCGCACCTGTCGGCGACCTGTTATCCACAGCCCTGCACACCGCAGCAGGCGGTGGACCAGGCCGATCTGGTGCTGCTGACGGTCGCGGACGATGCCATCGCTCCGGTGGCGGCCGCACTGCGCTGGCGGGCCGGGCAGTTCGTGGTGCATTGCAGCGGCGCCACCGAGGTCACGGCACTCGATGCCGCCGCGCAGGCCGGTGCGCACACGGGGGGCTTCCATCCGCTGCAGATCTTTTCCGATCCGGAACTCGCCGCACGCCGCCTGGCCGGCAGCACCGCGGCGATCGAGGCCGGCCCCGCGCTGATGCCCGTGCTGCGTGCGCTGGCCGCCGCGCTGGAGATGCCGGCCATCGTGCTGCCGCCTGGCATGCGGGTGCGCTACCACGTGGCGGCAGGCTATGCGGCGAGTTTCCTGTTGCCGGTGCTGCAGGAGGCGACAGCGCTGTGGCAGAGCTTTGGCGTGGACGAGGCCGAGGCGCTGCAGGCCCTGCTGCCGCTGTCGCATGGCACGCTCGATGCGGTGCAGGCCCGTGGACTGGCGGGCGCCGTGTCGGGGCCGATCGCGCGCGGCGACCTCGGCGTGGTGCAGCGCCACCTCGACGCCCTGGCGGCGCTCGGGCCGCAGCGGGCTGCGTTCTACCGCTTCCTGGCCGGTCCCCAACCCGCGCTGGCGCGGCAGGCGGGACGTTTGGATGAGGATTTGTGCAAGCGCCTTGGTTTTTTACTCCGGGATGCAGACTGTTAAGAAAAAGAACGACACAATTTGCGCAGATCCAGCTTTCATCTGCCATGGCCCGCGTGTCGTCCCCTGCCCACAATCCCTTCTCGACCACATCGGTCGCTGACGACTGCGAGCCGTATGTCTCGCCGCCGAGCCAGCGTGGGGTGAGCTACTCTGCGCCAGAGGGTTATCGACACCACTTCGAACGGTCCCTGGTGCCCGCCCGGCCAGTGCTGCTGGCGCTGCTGTGCGTGGCGGGGCTGATGTTCTACCTGCGCAGCGACCGGCTCCTGCCCGTGCTCATGGGCACCACGACGACGCGGGTGCCCGTGGCGGACCGGGCCGCCTCGGCGGTCAATCCCTGGACGGGCGAGGCGCACTGGGGCCGCACCCCGAAGCCGACCGACCCCTTCCCGCTCGACTTCCCCGCCAACCTGCCGCCTGCGGCAGCGGGGCTGGCCATCGGCAGCGATGCGGGCGTGGTCAAGTGTGTCCAGGCGGATGGCGTGGTGGCGTACCAGCAGCGCGACTGTGGCCATCGCTGAGGGCTGCGCGCGTGCCCTGCGCCTGCTGGCAGGGCTGGGGTGCACGGTCCTGTTCGCGGCCTGCGGTGGCGGTGACGGGGCTCTGGGCACGGAGACCGGCACCGCCACGGTCTACCCTGCCCCGAACGGTCCGGCCAGCACCGACTGGGTCATCCGCCAGGACTACGGCGGCTACCAGCTCACCTACGACTGCACCACGCACACGGCACTCCAGTACAGCTACACCCTCGGTTTCGACAACGGCACCGCTGCACGTCCGACCAGCTTCACGCTCGACCCGACCCTGCCCGCCGGCTGTGGACAACAGACCACCGCCAGCAGCTACGCCGCGGCCATCCACCCGGGCTACGACCGCGGGCACCTCGTCTCGTCCAACCACATGGACTACGACGCCCAGTACATCCAGCGCGCCAACTACATGACGAACATCGTCCCGCAGGTGGCCACGTTCAACCGCGGCATCTGGCTCGACGCCGAGAACGTCGCCGAGTGCTACCGCGACATCGCGCCGGTGCAGGTCTACGGCGGCGTGGTCTACAGCGACCCGTCCAACGACTGGTTCCTCGCCAGCCATGGCATCCGCACGCCGGAGTACTTCTGGAAGGCCATCGTCACCACCGACCCGACCACGGGTGCAGCCAAGGCGATCGCCTGGTACATCCCCAACGTCGAAGGACTGACCGCGCTGGACCCCTACCTCGTCAGCATCGACGAGCTGGAGCGCCTGGTCGGCACCGAGTTGGTCGGCATCACCGCGCCGGTGGCCGTCAAGGCGATGAAGCCAGCGACGAGCTGGCCGCTGCCCGCGGGCTGCAACTACACCTGAGCCTCGCCGTTATGCTGCGTGCCAGGAGATGGGCACGATGGAACATGGACACTGGCTCAGCGCTTCGCTGGTCTACCTTGCCGCGGCGGTGATCGCGGTGCCGCTGGCGCGCAAGCTCGGCCTGGGATCGATCATCGGTTACCTCGGTGCGGGCATCGCCATCGGGCCGTTCGGACTGCAGCTGGTCCGCGACCCGGACGCGATCCTGGAGTTCGCCGAGTTCGGCGTCGTGCTGATGCTGTTCCTGATCGGGCTGGAGCTGGAGCCGCCGCGCCTGTGGGCGATGCGGCGCTCGATCTTCGGCTGGGGCAGCGCGCAGGTGCTGGGCTGCGCGGCCGCAGTGGGTGGCGTGGCCTTGCTGCTGGGCGTGTCGTGGCCGGTGGCGGTGGTCACCGGGCTGGGGCTGGCGCTGTCGTCCACGGCGGTGGCGCTGCAGGTCATGCAGGAGCGCAACCTGATGGGCACCGCCGGCGGACAGGCTGGCTTCGCGATCCTGCTGTTCCAGGACGTGGCCGCCATTCCGATCCTCGCGCTGATCCCGCTGCTCGCACCCAAGGTGCAGGACAGCGGCAATTCGTGGCGCGAAGCGCTGCGGGCGCTGGTGGTCATCGTCGGCATCATCGTGGTCGGCCGGCTGCTGCTGCGCCATGCGCTGCGCTGGATCGCGCGCAGTGGCTCGCCCGAGATCTTCACCGCCGCGGCGCTGGGCCTCGTCGTCGGTCTGGCGAGCCTGATGGAGGCGGTGGAGCTGTCGGCCGCGCTCGGGGCCTTCCTCGGCGGTGTGCTGCTGGCCGAGAGCGAATACCGGCGCGAGCTGGAAACCGATGTCGAGCCGTTCAAGGGCCTGCTGCTCGGGCTGTTCTTCATGGCCGTGGGCATGTCGATCGACTTCCACGCCGTGCGCGACCACCTCGGCACGGTGCTGGCGCTGCTGGCCGGCTTCCTGGCGATCAAGGCGCTGGTGCTGTGGGGGCTGGCGCGCTGCGTGGCGGTGCCCGGACCGGAGCGGCCGGTGTTCACGCTGCTGCTGGCGCAAGGCGGCGAGTTTGCCTTCGTCGTGTTCCAGCAGGGCGCCGATGCGCGGGTACTGACCGAGTCGCAGGTCTCGGTGCTGATCGGCACGGTGGCCTTGTCGATGCTTGTCACGCCGCTGCTGCTGGTGGTGATGGACCGCTGGGTGTTGCCTCGTTATGCACAGCAGGCTGTGGACAACTCGCCCCATGCCCTGACTGAACCGCAGGACGCGCCGGTCATCATCGCGGGCTTCGGCCGCTATGGCCAGGTGGTCGGGCGGCTGCTCTACGCCAACGGGCTGAAGCCGACCGTGCTCGACCACGACGCCGAGCAGATCGCCTCGCTGCGCCGCTTCGGTTTCCGGGTCCACTACGGCGACGCGACGCGGCTCGACCTGCTGCGCATGGCGGGGGCGGCGTCGGCCAAGGTGCTGGTGGTGGCGATCGACGATGTGGAGCAGAGCCTGAAGCTGGTCGATCTGGCGCGCGCGCATTTCCCGAACCTCGTGCTCGTCGCCCGTGCGCGCAATGTGCAGCACTACTTCGCGCTGCGCGACCGGGGCGTGGAGATGATCGAACGCGAGACGCTGGACTCGGCGCTGATGAGTGGGCGCAGCGTGCTCGAAAGCATGGGTTGGTCCGCCGACCACGCCCGCGACCTCGCCGCCCGTTTCCGCCAGCACTCGGTTGAGCAGCTGGAGGTGTTCTGGCCGCACCACCGCGACGAGAAGACGCTGCTGTCGATGGCGCGCAAGGGGCGCCAGCAACTAGAGGAACTGTTCGCGCAGGAGCGGGCGCAGCGCGACGACCGCGAGCGGCCCTGACCTGGTGTCGTGAGGTCTGCTGATCCCGAAGGCCCCCCTCCCGACCTCCCCCCGCTGGGGGGAGGAGATCAGGCGCGTCGGGCGTCGGGCGTTGGGATCTGGTCTGGCTCCCTCCCCCAGCGGGGGAGGGTTGGGGTGGGGGCTCGGGCCGCGTAGACGGCTGATCGCGCACCGGGCTGCCGCCGTCACATCCACTGCCTCTGGCCAATACCCGATAGAAAAATTGCCCGAACTGAGGACTTGTCGCCCGCGTTCTTTGAGGGACCGGAGAGAGGGAAGGAGGGAGCGAAGGGGCAAGCCTCGACCCTGCACGCCGCGGCGGTGAAGCCTGGCCGGCGTGTGGGGCTGGCCCCTGGGCGTGGACGGCGTGACGCGGACCATCGGTCGGTCAGTCGGTCGCATTCGGGGGTCGCGGGCGGGTTCGACGCACGCGACAGGCTGCCTTCAGGGCTCGAACGCCCCACCACACCCGTGGCAGCTTGCGCCTCTGGGTCGCCGGTGTCGTGGTTCCCGCTCTACCGGCGTGACGAGCCCGCGCGCCGAGCCGGGACGCGCACAGGGGGCGACAAGTCCGTGGAAGAGAACCCCTGTGGCGTGACGTGCAGACGCGCGAGCGCCGACGGGCGCCCCGGGTTGGTGGGGGCGCTCGGAGTCGGTCGGTCCGTGGAGGGCGGGTCAGCGCAGGCGGGGTGGTCGGGGGCGCCAGCGGTCGAGGGCGATGACGCGGAAGGTGCGTTCACGCAGGGTGAGGCGGCGCAGCCAGCGGGGGAGCAGGCGAGCTAGGAAATGGGTGGTGTCAGCCATGAATGGCTCCTAGTGACAGGTTTGAACCTGCCTCCCTCCCTGCCAAGAGAGGGGTGGCAGACCGTGCAGGTTGGCAGACCGGACTAGGACCGGCAGGGGTTGCCCCCTCCCACACGGCCCGCCATAGACGAAGCCATGCGCGCAGACCGCGCCGCCAATGATGAACGGACGTGGAAAAGCCGCGTTGGGCGCGGCTTGTTT
>NZ_JBFPGY010000229.1:0-2591 GCF_041083715.1 Sphaerotilus sp. | reverse complement strand
CCGAGATCGGCATGGCCACCGAGCGCCTGACGCAGTACGACGAACTCGTCACCCTGCCGTGCTACGAGTGGCGCCACGTCGTGGTCGTGCCGGTCGCCCATCCGCTGGCGCGCATCGAGCGGCTGACACTGGAGCAGATCGCCGCCGAGCCGCTGATCAGTTACCACCCGTCATTCACCGGACGCTCCAAGATCGACGCCGCCTTCGAGCAGCGCCAGCTCAAGCCGAACTTCGTGCTGGAGGCCATCGACTCGGACGTGATCAAGACCTACGTGCGGCTCGGGCTGGGCGTGGGCATCGTCGCCGAGATGGCGGTGACGGACGATCCGCTGTGCGGCCCGGGCGGCGACCTGATCGCCCGCCCCGTCGGTCACCTGTTCGGACCGAACGTCGCGCGCATCGCCTTCAAGCGCGGCGCCTACCTGCGCAACTTCGTCTACACCTTCGCCGAACTGCTGTCCGACCAGCTCACCCGCCCGCTGATCGAGCGCGCCATGCTCGGCCTCGCCGCCGACCGCCCCGCCAGCGACGGCCTCTGAAACCACCCACGCGCGCCATCCCATGACCGCCACCGCCCGCACCCCCGCCGTCACCAGCCGCCTGCCCCAGGTCGGCACCACCATCTTCACCGTCATGTCGGCGCTGGCCACGCAGTGCGGCGCGGTCAACCTCGGCCAGGGTTTCCCGGACTTCGACGGCGACCCGCGGCTGATGCAGGCGGTCAAGGACGCGCTCGACGCCGGCCACAACCAGTACCCGCCGATGGCCGGCATCCCGGCACTGCGCGGGGCCATCGCGGCCAAGGTCGAGGCGCTCTACGGCCACCGCTACGACCCCGCCACCGAGGTGACGGTGACGGCAGGCGCCACACAGGCCATCATCACCGCCGTGCTGGCGCTCGTGCACCCGAGCGACGAGGTCATCGTGCTCGACCCGTGCTATGACAGCTACGACCCGAGCATCGTGCTGGCAGGTGCCACCGCCGTGCACGTCCCGCTGACGACAGGCACCTTCCGCCCCGACTTCGCGGCCATCGCCACCGCGATCGGCCCGAAGACCCGGGCCATCCTCGTCAACACCCCGCACAACCCGACCGGCACGGTCTGGACCGCCGCCGAGCAGCAGCAGCTCGCCGACCTGCTGCGCCCGACCGACCTCCTGCTGCTGTCCGACGAGGTCTACGAGCACATGGTCTACGACGGCGCCGCGCACCTCAGCGTCGCCAGCCACCCCGAGCTGGCCGCGCGCAGCGTCCTCATCTCCAGCTTCGGCAAGACCTACCACGTCACCGGCTGGAAGATCGGCTTCGTCGCCGCACCGGCGCCGCTGATGGCCGAGTTCCGCAAGGTGCACCAGTTCAACGTCTTCACCGTCAACACACCGATGCAGCATGCGCTGGCTGCCTACATGGCCGACCCGGCGCCTTACCTCGAACTCGGCGCCTTCTACCAGCGCAAGCGCGACCTGTTCCGCGCCGGGCTGGCCGGCACCGGGCTGCGGCTGCTGCCGTGCGAGGGCACGTATTTCCAGAGCGTGGACTACAGCGGCTTGGCCCCGGAGATCGCCAGCCTCGGCGAAGCGGCGTTCTGCGAGTGGCTCACGCGCGAGGTGGGCGTGGCCGCCATTCCACTGTCGGCCTTCTACGCGGATGGACGTGACCAGCAGATCGCCCGGCTGTGCTTCGCCAAGCGCGATGAAACGCTGGCGCTGGCGCTGGACCGGCTGCGTGTCCGCCTCGGTGAATACACGGGTAAACACTGACCTCACCGCCACCGATTGCGATGAAAAGAACGAACGGTCGTTCTTTTTTCCGTGCCAGAATCTTCGGCCATGCCCAAGACCATGTCTGCCGAACTGATCATCTCCCGCCAGGACCGGACGCTGGTACTGACGCTGAGCGACCCTGCCGCCCGCAATGCGCTGTCGCCTGCGGTCTATGCCGCTGCGGTCGCGGCCCTTGATGACGCCGCCCGCGACGCCGCGCTGCGCGCCATCGTGCTGACCGGTGCGGACGGGCACTTCAGCGGCGGCGGGAATCTGAACCAGCTGGAAGCCGTGCGTGGCCAGCCCGCCGTGCAGGCGGCCCGCGTGGATGCGCTGCACGGCTGGATCCGTGCGGTGCGGGCGCATCCGCTGCCGGTGATCGCTGCGGTCGAAGGCGCCGCGGCCGGCGCAGGCTGCTCGCTGGCGCTGGCCTGCGACCTGCTCGTGGCGTCCACCACCGCCCGCTTCGGCCTGGCCTACGGCCGCATCGGTGCTTCGCCCGATGGCGGCGTCGTCCAGACGCTGATGCAGTTGCTGCCACGGCAGCAGGCGCTGGAGTGGCTCTGGCTGGCGCAGGTGCGCAGCGCGGCCGACCTGCAGCGCGCTGGCCTGGTCAACCGCCTGACCGACCCGGGTCAGGCCCTGGACGAGGCGCTGGCGCTGGCTGCGGCACTGGCCCATTTCGCACCGAACGTGATCACCTCGGTGAAGCGGCTGTCGGCGGACGCCGCGGTCCTGCCGCTCGCCACCCACCTCGACCGCGAGCGCGACGCCTTCATCGCCAACATCAACCACGACAACGGCGGCGAGGGACTGGCCGCGTGGCG
>NZ_JBFPGY010000228.1:0-8510 GCF_041083715.1 Sphaerotilus sp. | reverse complement strand
GGCTCGCGGGCGATGTGCACCAGGCCGATGCCGCCCAGCAGCACGAACCACACCACGATCACCGGGCCGAACACCCGGCCGACAGCGCCGGTGCCGTGGCGCTGCAGCAGGAACAGGCCAACCAGCACGCCGATGGTGATGGGCACGACAAAGGGCTTGAAGGCCGGCGTCGCGACCTCCAGGCCTTCGACCGCTGACAGCACCGAGACGGCGGGCGTGATGACGGCATCGCCGTAGAACAGCGTCGCGCCGAACACGCCGGTGAGCAGGATGGCGCGGCGCCAGCCCGGATGCTGGCCGGCATCGGTGGCCTGCGCAGCCAGGGCGGTCAGCGCCATGATGCCACCCTCGCCGCGGTTGTCGGCGCGCAGGATCAGCACCACGTACTTGAGCGTCACCACCAGCATCAGTGCCCAGAAGATCGCCGAGACCGCACCGACCAGGTGTGGCGTGTCGAGCGGAATGCCGGTGGCCGGGCTGAACACCTCCTTGACGGTGTAGAGCGGGCTGGTGCCGATGTCACCGTAGACGACACCGATGGCTCCCAGCGTCAGCGCCGCCCAGGCCGGGTGGCGGCTGGCTGGTGCAGCCGATGCGGCGGACGGGGTGCACGGGTGGTCAGAGGCCGAGGTGATGGCAGGCATGGTGGACATGAGAGCGTCCGGGGACGGTGTGGTGGTTATGCCGCACCAGGCATCAGGAACGCATATGGAGGCCACGGGGGGCGTGTTCAGCCGTCTGCCAGCCGGTAGCCCACGCCCGGCTCCGTCAGCAGCAGGCGTGGCTCGGCGGGCTCGGGCTCGATCTTGGCGCGCAGTTGTGCCATGTAGAGACGCAGATAGTGCGTGTGCTCGGTGAACTCCGGCCCCCAGACATCGGCCAGCAGGGCGCGGTGCGTGACCACCTGGCCGGTGTTGCGCACCAGACGGGCGAGCAGCTTGTACTCGGTCGGGGTCAGGTGCAGCGGTTCGCCGTGCAGGTGGACGCGGTGGGTGGCGAGATCGACGTCGAGCCCGCCGCCGCGGTAGTGCGTGATGGTCGGGCTGAGCGTGGTGCCGCGGTGGCGCAGCGCGACGCGCATGCGCGCCAGCAGCTCGCCGATGCTGAAGGGCTTGGTCAGGTAGTCGTCCGCGCCGGCATCGAGCAGGCTGATCTTGCGCACCTCGGACTGGTGTGCCGAGATCACCAGCACCGGCGTGCTGCGGCGCTGGCGCAGCTCGGCCAGCAGCGTATCGCCGTCGCCATCGGGCAGACCGAGGTCGAGCAGCACCAGATCCACCGGTGCATGCCGCAGCAGCGCCCGCGCCTCGGCCACCGAGGCGGCGGTGCGCACCTGGTGGCCCTCGACCTCCAGCGCCGAGCCCAGCATCTGGCGCAGTTCGCGGTCGTCCTCGACCAGCAGGATCTGGATCATGGGGTGCTCTCCGGAGCGGGTTCGGCCAGGGTCGGGGCGTCCGGCAGCGGCAGGCGCAGCTCGAAGCTGCTGCCGCCATGCCCGCGTGCGCGCACCCGCAGCACGCCGCCGTGGGCTTCGGCAATGGCACGGCAGACGGCCAGCCCCAGCCCGGTGCCGCGGCGCGTGCCGGTGTCGGCGCCGCGCTGGAACATCTGGAAGAGGCGCTCGCGCTCCGAGGGCGCGATGCCGGCGCCGCGGTCGCGCACGGCCAGCTGCAGCTCGTGCTCGATGCGGCGCGCCAGCAGTTCGACCGGGCCGTCGGTGTACTTCAGCGCGTTGTCGACCAGGTTTTCCAGCAACTGCGTCACCAGCAGCGCGTCGACCCGCACCAGCGGCAGGTCCGGTGCCAGCCGCGCGTGCACGCGGCGCTGCGGATCACGCCGCCGCACGCGGGCCAGCACCGCGCCGACCAGCTCCTCCAGCGACTCCCAGTCGCGGCGCAACTCGACCTCCCCGGCCTCCAGCCGGACCAGTTGCAGCGTGTTGTCGGCCATGGCGGTCAGCGCCCGCGTCTCGTCCTGGATCTGGGTCAGCAGCGCCTGGCGGCGCGCTTCGGGCAGGCGGTCGGACTGGCGCTCCAGCGCGGAGGCCGCGCCGAGGATCGACGCCAGCGGCGTGCGGAAATCGTGCGAGATCGCCGCGAGCAGGGCACTGCGCAGCGACTGGGCCTGGGCTTCGCGCTGGGCCTGTTCGGTGCGGCGCGTCAGGTGGTGGCGGTGCAGGGCGCTGCCGAGCGGGTCGCACAGGGCCTGGGCGTGGCCATGGCCGTCGGACGTGTCGCCGTGCGGATCCAGCCGCAGCACTGCGGCGCCCCAGGTAGCGGCGGTCCCGGTGTCCGATTGCGGGCCGCGCACCGGCAGGTACCACGCGGGCAGTTCACTGTGCAGACCGGTGCCGGCGCCGAAGGTGCGGCCCTCGCGCAGGCACAGCCAGAGGCCGGGGGTCTCGTCGGCATCGGGGGCACCCCACCACCACGCCGCGGTCGGGTCGTCCAGTGCGGGTCGTTCGCCCTGCAGGACCATCAGCGCAGCCCCGTCGTCCGACATGGCCTGGAGCGTGGCATGCAGCGCCGCGCCCATGGTCCGCGGATCGTCCGCCGCGCGCAGCGCATCGCCGAGGTGCTGCAACTGGTGGGCTTCTGCGGTGCGCTGCCGGGCCAGGGCGGCCTGCTGCCGCAGCCGGCCCATCAGCAGCCCGATCGACAGCGACACCCCCAGCAGCGTGCCGAGCAGCAGCAGGTTCTGGTGTCCGTCGACGGTGAAGCTGCCACGCGGCGGCACGAAGGCCCAGTTGAACAGTCCCACGCCCGCCACCGTGAACAGCGCCGACGCCCAGACCGGCAGCCAGAACGCCACCAGCGTGCTCGCCAGCACGAAGACCATCGCGAGGTTGGCCAGATCGACCACGCGGTCGAGTGTCCGGGCGGCACCGTAGGCCAGCGCCAGGCAGCACAGCGCCGCGACCATGACCAGCAGCGCAGGCGGACGGCGGCGCGGTGGCCGCAGGGGTGTGGTGGTGTCCATGCCTGCAACGTAGCAGGCCGGGCATCAGGATGGCATCAGGACTGCAGCAGGACGCGTGCTCAGTGCACGGCCGGCAGTGCCCGCAGTGCCCGCACGGCGCCTTCGCCCAGCGAAGCGCCGAAGCGCTTGGCCAGCCGCTCGGCGACGTTTTCCTTGGTCGTGTAGTCGATGATGTCCTCGGCCTTGATCACCTCGCGGGCGACGTAGTCGAGGTTGCCGATGCCATCGGCCAGCCCCATCTTGACGGCCTCCTCGCCGCTCCAGAACAGGCCGGAGAAGGTGTCCGGCGTTTCCTTCAGGCGCTTGCCCCGGCCTTCTTTCACCGTGTCGATGAACTGGCGGTGGATCTGGTCGAGCATGGCCTGGGCGTAGCCGCGCTGCTTCTCGTTGAGCGGCGAGAACGGGTCGAGCATGCCCTTGTTGCTGCCGGCGGTCAGCAGACGGCGTTCGACACCGACCTTCTTCATCACCTCGTCGAAGCCGAATCCATCCATCAGCACGCCGATCGAGCCGACGATGGACGCCTTGTCCACGTAGATCTCGTCGGCCGCGACGGCGATGTAGTAGGCGCCGGAGGCTGCGCTTTCCTCGACCACCGCGTAGACCTTCTTGTGGTGCTTTTCCTTCAGGCGGCGCAGCTCGTCGTAGACGATGCCGGCCTGCACCGGGCTGCCGCCGGGCGAGTTGATGCGCAGCACCACGGCCTGGGCACCGACGTCCTCGAAGGCGTCCTTCAGACCCGACAGCAGCACTTCGGCACTGGATTCGCCGCCCGAGGCGATCTCGCCGCGCAGTTCGACCAGCGCGGTGTGCGGGCCGGTCGGGGTGCTGTTATGCCGGTTCTCGCTGTAGACCGTCCAGGCTGCGAACAGGCCCAGACCCAGCCAGCCGAGCCGGAAGAACAGGCTCCAGCGCCGCGTGCTGCGCCGGTCGCGCAGGTAGTCGCGGGCGAACTGCTCCATCACGTGGTCGAAGGCACCGCGGGAGGCAGCGGGTGCCACCGGAGTGACGGGCGCGGTAGCAGGTGCGGCGGAGGGTGTGTCGTCTGGCTGGGTCATGGAATCTTCAGTCGCCGAACGCCGGCGTCAAGGTGGCAGAAGGATACCAAGACACCTGTCCATCGCGCTCGTCCACCTGCAGCGGTTTGAGCCACCGGCCGCGGCACGGCCCGCCCACGCAGTAGCCGGAGGCCGGCTCGTAGACCGCACCGTGGATCGAGCAGATGATCCACTGGCCGCTGTCGTCGAGGAACTGCCCTTCCTTCCAGTCCATCTCGGCCGGCACGTGGGCGCACTGGTTGAGATAGCCGACCACCTGGCCGCCGTGGCGCAGCACGAAGCCGCGGGCTGGCTGGCCGTGTGCGAGCAGATCGAAGACGTGGGCGAGGCCGCCGTCGGCGAGGTCGGCGGAGGCGCAGAGGGGAATGGCGCTGGCCTGGTCGCTCATGCGTGTGCCCCGAGCCACGCGCGCAGCTCCGCCACCGAGTGCGCCACATGCCGCGGCCCCAGCGCGCGCAGCGGCGCGTGTTCGTGCGCGCCGTAGGTGACGGCCACGCTGTGCGCCCCGGCATTGGCGGCGAGCTGCAGGTCGTGCGTGGTGTCGCCGATCATCAGCGTGCGCTCCGGCTCGACGCCGAACTCGCGCATCAGCTCGTGCAGCATCTGCGGGTGGGGCTTGGAGCGGGTCTCGTCGGCGGTGCGGGTGGCGTCGAACAGCGGTGCGAGTGCCGACAGGCGCAGCGCCTCGTTCAGCCCCTGCCGGTTCTTGCCGGTGGCCACGGCCAGCCAGTGCTGGCGCTGGCGCAGTTCGGCCAGCAGCTCCGGCACACCCGTGAACAGCGTGACCTCCTCATGGCCCTTGAAATAGTGCTGGCGGTAGCGCCGACCGAGTTCGGGGTAGCGGTCCTGGCTCAGACCGGGGACGGCGTGCATCAGCGCGTCCTGCAGCCCGAGGCCGATGACATAGGACGCGGCCTCGTCGCTGGGCACGGTCACGTCCAGATCCCGGCACGCGGCCTGGATGGCGCGCACGATCAGCGCGGTCGAGTCGTAGAGCGTGCCGTCCCAGTCGAAGACGATGAGGTCGTACTGGCGCGGGCGGAAGGCGGTGGAGTCGGTCATGGTGTGGTCTTGGCAGCGGCGGGGCGCAGGTGGGACAGCAGGGCCGTGCATTCGGGTGGAAGCGGCGCTTCCAGCTCGATGCGCTCGCCCGTGGCGGGGTGGTCGAAGGCGAGCCGGCGGGCGTGCAGGAACATGCGCTCGAAGCGGCAGCCCGGTGCGGCCGGTGCGTCGCCACGGGCCAGCGCCTTGTTGAGTGCGAAGTCGCCGTACTTGTCGTCGCCGACGATGGCGTGGCCTTCGTTCAACAGGTGGACGCGGATCTGGTGCGTGCGGCCGGTCTTGATGGTCACGTCGAGCAGCGTGCAATCCGCATAGGTCTGCGCGATGCGCACCAGCGAGACCGAGCGGCGGCCGTCCGGATGGTCCGCCTCGACGGCGCGGACGCGGCGCTCGCCCGCCGCATCCAGGTACTTGTGCAGCGCCACATCGACCACCTTGCACGCCGCCGGCCAGGCGCCGATCACCAGCGCGGCGTAGGTCTTGCCGGTCTCGCGCTGGCGGAACTGGTCCTGCAGTGCGGTCAGCGCGCTGCGCTTCTTGGCGATCAGCAGCAGGCCCGACGTCTCGCGGTCCAGCCGGTGCACCAGTTCGAGGAACTTCGCCTGCGGCCGTGCCCGGCGCAGCTGCTCGATCACGCCGTGGCTCACGCCCGAGCCGCCATGCACGGCGACACCGGCCGGCTTGTCGATCACCAGCAGGTGCTCGTCCTCGAAGCGGATGGGGAACTCGCGCGGCGGGGCGGTCGAGACGGTGGGCTCGCTCAGCCGCAGCGGCGGCACGCGCACGTCATCGCCGGCCTCGACGCGGGAATCCGCGCTGGCGCGTCCCTTGTTGATGCGCACCTCGCCGCTGCGGATGATGCGGTAGACGAGGGTCTTGGGGGCGCCCTTGAGTTCGCGCAGCAGGAAGTTGTCCAGCCGCTGGCCGGTGCTGCCTTCATCGACCAGCAGGTGGCGGACCTGCGGCGGTGCGGCAGCTTCGACCGGTGCCACGGGCCGCGGCGGACGTGGTACCTCCACGTCCGGAGCCTTGCGCGTGACCGGTTTCGGGCCGGCTTTTCCGGAGCCGGACCGGCTGGGCTTTGCCCCTATAATGCGTTGGACCACGATTGCGCTGTAAGTGTTTGATTTGCCTGAGTTTAGCGGGCACTGAGAAGCAGCCCCCGGTGCAGGGTGGTCGGACTGGTGTGCAGCCCCTGTGGGGCGTGCGGACCGGGTCCAGACGCTGATGCAGCGTGTTGCCTGGCGCGTGGTGTGCACTCCCAAGGTGCGTGTGCGGATGCGCCGGCAGCATGCAAGAGACCACGCTGAAAGAGCCCCGACACAAGGTTTTCCGGTGGCAGCTTCCGAACAGGGGCTGTCACCCGCGTCCGACCACAGACGCCGTCGCATGAACGATTTCGAGTTTCCGCTTCCCGACCCGACCCCTGGTGACTGTTGTCCCCGGTCGGAGCCGCACGCCTCAGCGTGCGCGTCGGATGGCGGACCCGTGCCCTGCCGGCCCGGAGGCCAGCACCACGGCGACACTGCGTTTCCTGCCCCGGCATCCCGGTCGACGCACGCGCCAACGCTGCGCTGCTGAGGTCGCCGGCATCTGCCGGTGTCCGTTGCGCGCAGTCCAGGGCGATTCCTTCCCGGCTCCGCGGCGCGGTTTCGTGCATCTCATGACGAATGATTCATGAGGAGAGACACGCATGAAACGCATGCTGATCAACGCCACGCAGCCCGAAGAGCGCCGCCTGGCCATCGTTGACGGTCAGAAACTGATCGACTTCGAAACCGAGATCGAAGGGCGCGAACAGCGCAAGGGCAACATCTACAAGGCCGTCGTCACGCGCGTCGAGCCGTCGCTGGAAGCCTGTTTCGTCGACTACGGCGAGGACCGCCACGGCTTCCTGCCGTTCAAGGAAATCGCCCGCAGCTACTTCCGCGAAGGCACCGATGTGCGCTCGGCGCGCATCCAGGACGCCATCAAGGAAGGCCAGGAACTGCTGGTCCAGGTCGAGAAGGAAGAGCGCGGCAACAAGGGCGCCGCACTGACCACCTTCGTCTCGCTGGCTGGCCGCTATCTGGTGCTGATGCCCAACAACCCGCGGGGCGGTGGCGTGTCGCGCCGCATCGAGGGCGAGGACCGCGAGGAACTGAAAGAGAACCTCGAACAGCTCGAATACCCCAAGGGCATGAGCCTGATCGCCCGCACCGCCGGCATCGGACGCACCGCGCCCGAGCTGCAGTGGGACCTGAACTACATGCTCAAGCTCTGGACCGCGATCGACGACGCGTCCCGGGGCGGCAAGGGCGCGTTCCTGATCTACCAGGAATCGTCGCTGGTGATCCGTGCGATTCGCGACTACTTCACCTCGGACATCGGCGAGATCCTGATCGACACCGACGACATCTACGAGCAGGCCAAGCAGTTCATGCTGCACGTCATGCCCGAGACGGCGAACCGCGTGAAGCGTTACCGCGATGACGCGCCGCTGTTCAGCCGCTTCCAGATCGAGCACCAGATCGAGACCGCGTTCAGCCGCACGGTGCACCTGCCGTCTGGCGGCGCCATCGTGATCGACCACACCGAAGCACTGGTGTCGATCGACGTCAACTCGGCCCGCGCCACCCGCGGCGGCGACATCGAGGAGACTGCGACCCGCACCAACCTCGAAGCCGCCGACGAGATCGCCCGCCAGGCGCGTCTGCGCGACCTGGGCGGTCTGCTGGTGGTGGACTTCATCGACATGGAAGAGTCGAAGAACCGCCGCGAGGTCGAGACCCGCCTGCGCGACGCGCTGCGCTACGACCGCGCCCGCGTGCAGTTCTCGACGATCAGCAAGTTCGGCCTGCTGGAGATGAGCCGCCAGCGCCTGCGCCCGGCGCTGAGCGAAGGCAGCCACATCACCTGCCCGCGCTGCAACGGCACCGGCCACATCCGCGACACCGAGTCTTCCGCGCTGCAGACGCTGCGCATCATCCAGGAAGAGTCGATGAAGGAAGGCACGGCGGCGGTCCACGTCCAGGTGCCGGTCGAGGTGGCCAGCTTCCTGCTGAACGAGAAGCGTCCCGAGATCACCAAGATCGAGATGAAGCAGCGCGTGACGGTGATGCTGGTGCCCAACAAGCACCTCGACACGCCGAACTACAAGCTGGAGCGCTTGCGCCACGACGATCCGCGCCTGGAGAACCTGCAATCGAGCTATTCGATGGTGGAAGAGCCGGACGAGGACGTCGGCATCACGCGCCGCGAGAAGAACGTCAAGCCCAAGCAGGCACCGATGATCCGCGGTGTGTTGCCGGACCAGCCCGCCCCGGTGGCCGCACCCAAGGCCGAACCGGCGCCGGTCGCTGTCGCGCCGGCACCGGTGGTGGCGCCTGCTCCGGCGGTGCCGGCACCGGAAGCCGTGGCTGCCGGCACCGG
>NZ_JBFPGY010000227.1:0-8518 GCF_041083715.1 Sphaerotilus sp. | reverse complement strand
GGCGCACGCGCAGGCCCGCGGCCACCTCGCTCTGGCGGCCAGACAGTCGAAGCAGCTCGGTCATGGCGGACCTCCTTCAGGCCGCAGTCGATTCACCGAGGCGGCCATCGCGGAAATCGCTCAGCGCTTGGTAGATCTCCTGTTGGCTGTTCATCACGAACGGCCCGTACTGGACGATCGGCTCTTTGAGCGGCTCTCCAGCGATCAGCAGCACGCGGGCCTCGGCGTCGGCCTCGATGACCACGCCGTCGGCCCCGGCATCGTTGGCGAGCAGTGCCATGCGCTGCACCGGAACCACCTGTCCGTTGATCGCCACCGCGCCGCGGTAGACATAGACCAGGGCGTTGCGGCTGGCCGGCAGCGGCTGCTCGAAGCGGGTGCCGGCGCCCAGGTGCACATCGAGGTACAGCGGTGCCGTGGCCTCGCGGGTCACGGCGCCGGTCACCCCGTGGCTCTCGCCGGCGATCACCGTCACGGCCACGCCCTCGGGCGTCACGAACTTCGGCAGATCGCCGGCCTTGAAGTCGCGGTACCACGGCGGGTTCATCTTGTCGCGGCCGGGCAGGTTCAGCCAGAGCTGGAAGCCTTCCATCAGGCCGTGTTCCTGCTGTGGAACCTCGGAGTGGATGACGCCGCGGCCGGCTGTCATCCACTGCACGCCGCCGTTCTCCAGCAGCCCTTCATGCCCCGCGCTGTCGCGGTGGCGCATGCGCCCGGCGACCATGTAGGTCACCGTCTCGAAGCCGCGGTGCGGGTGGTCGGGGAAGCCGGCGATGTAGTCGTCCGGCTGGTCGCTGCCGAAGGCGTCGAGCATCAGGAAGGGATCGAGCCGGCGCTGCAGCGACTGCGTCAGCACACGGGTCAGCTTGACGCCCGCTCCATCGGAGGTGGCCATGCCGGTGACCAGCCGCTCCACGCGGCGCGGATTCCGGATCGTGGGGGCGGTGGTCGGGGTGGTCATGGTCCAGTCCTTTCGGTTCGGTGGTGGAAGCGGATCAGGCGAGCGCAGCGTTCAGATCGGCCTCGGCCTGGGCAAAGCCCTTGGCGGCAGCGTCGGGACCCATGGCCAGACCTTCCGCGTAGATGAAGCGCACGTCGGTCAGGCCCAGGAAACCCAGCACGCTCTTCAGGTACGGCACCTGCGAGTCGTTCGGAGTATCGCGGTAGAGGCCGCCGCGGGCCAGTGCGACATACACCGTCTTGCCCTTGAGCAGGCCTTCCGGGCCGGTGGCGGTGTAGCGGAAGGTCACGCCGGCGCGGGCGATGGCGTCGATCCAGCTCTTGAGCTGCACCGGCACGCCGAAGTTGTACATCGGCACGCCCAGCACGATGGTGTCGTGGGCCTGGATCTCGGCGATCAGCGCGTCGTCGAGCGCGACCCGGTCGGCCTGCTCGGCGCTGCGGGCATCGGCGGGCGTGAACAGCGCGCCCAGCGCGGCTTCGTCCAGCAGCGGATGCGGCGTCACCGCCAGGTCACGCAGCGTCAGGCTGGCGCCGGGGTTGGCGGCTTGCAGGCGGGCGGTGACCTGGTTGGCCACGCGGGTCGAATTCGCGCCATCGCGGCGGGCACTGGCGTTGATCTGGAGGATGTTCATGGCGGTGTCCAAGGGTTGGAAGGGATGACTGAACTTTATCCGTCATCAATTCACGTAAAAATCCCTCCATCTGGATATGATTGTCCTGCCAATGGAACAATACAACATCCCCATCGACCCGAACGACCTGCTCATCTTTGCCCGCGTGGCCGAACTGGGCAGTTTCAGCCGTGCCGCCGACCAGCTCGGCCTGCCCAAATCGACCGTCTCGCGCCGGCTGGCGATGCTGGAGCAGCGGGTCGGCGAGCGCCTGCTGCTGCGCACGACACGGCGCCAGACGCTCACCGAGTTCGGCGAGCAGCTGCTGGCACACGCCCAGCAGGTGGCCGCCGAGGTAGAGGCCGTGACCGCCCTCAGCGCCCACCGCCAGGCTGCGCCCAGCGGCCGGCTGCGGGTGTCGATGCCCAGCGACTTCGCCAACCTGCTGCTGGTCGATGCACTGGCGGCGTTCGTCGCGTTGCATCCAGCGATCTCGCTGGAGCTGGACCTCTCGCCGCGGCGGGTCGATCTGCTGGGCGAGGGCTTCGATCTGGCGGTGCGCATCGGCGATCTGCCGGACGACAGCCTGCTCGCTGCACGCCGGCTGAAGACATTTCCCTCCGGTCTGTACGCCGCGCCGGCTTATCTGGCCGAACGGGAGGAGCCGATGGAGCCGGCCGATCTGGCCGCGCACGAGGCGGTGCGCAACCTCGGCAGCAACGGCGAGCCAGCCGCCTGGACGCTGATGCGCGACACGCAACGCTGGCAAGGCGTGCCACCCGGCCGGGTCGGTGCCAATTCGCCCGAACTGCTGATCCGGCTGGCACGCGCCGGCGCCGGCATCGCCGCGGTGCCGGACTACTTCGCGCAGGCCGACGTGCGCCAGGGGCGGCTGCGGCGCGTGCTGCCCATGTGGTGCCTGCCCAGTCCGACGGCGTGGGCCGTGTTTCCTGGTGGCCGGCTGATGCCGACCAAGACGCGGGTATTCATCGACATGCTGCTGGTCGCGCTCGGCGGCGCGGACCAGCCGCCGGCGCCACCGCTCACTTGACCGGGATCGGTTTGCCCACGGGCACCGCGGTGACGCTGTTCTTGGGCGACCCTTCGATGAGCTGTTCCGAGTAGGTCATGTAGACCAGCGACTGCCGCTTCACGTCGACCACGCGCACGATGCGCAGCCGCTTGAACAGGATCGACAGCCGCTCGCTGAACACCTCGTCCTGCTGCGGCAGCGGCTCCTTGATGCGGATCTCGCCGACCTGACGGCAGGCGATCGAGGCGTCCGACTTGTCGGTGGCCAGCCCGACTGCACCGCTGATGCCGCCGGTCTTGGCGCGCGAGACGTAGCAGGTGACGCCCTCGACCAGCGGATCGTCATACGCCTCGACGACGATCTTGTGGTTCGGGCCGATCAGCTTGAAGACGGTGCTGACCTCGCCGATCGTCTCGGCGCGGGCCGGCCAGATGACCACGGCCGCCAGGACCAGACCGGACAAGGCCGCGCGGGCGAGAAAGGAGGAGCGGGTGTGTGTCTGCATGGGCCGACATGATGAACGAGAATCGTGACACCATGCACGATCAAGCTGAATCTCCTACCCGGCAGGTCGCGCCGGTCTTCCTCCCGGTTTTCATGAAGTAGCACCGGTTTCCACCGGAAAAGCGTCCGCCCGATCTCGCAAAATCGAGGCCCATGCCGCTGCTCCTCCAACGCCTTGACTCCCCCCGCATTCCCTGACACAGCCCCCCGTCGTCAGCGGCAGCGGACCTCCTTGGGCGTGCTGCTGCAGTGCTGCTGCGGCCTGGTCCTCCTGTTCGGCATCCTGGGAACGGCCCGCGCCGTGCCGGCGACCGTGCCGATCGATCTTTCCAGCGGAGCCGTCCCGGTCTCGCTGGTCGAGGGCATGGTGGCCCTCAAGCAGGCGCCCGGGCAAGTCTCCAGCGGCACGGAGGTGCTGAACCAGCCGGGCTGGCTCCCCGCGACCGAGCCGAACCGCAATTCCACGTGGATTCCGAATGCGGTCTGGCTGACCGCCGTGCTGCACAACAGCAGCGCCGAGCCGCTGACACGCTGGATCGTCCTGAGCCCCTGGCGCATTCGGGATGTGCAGTTCCATGCCCTGCAGCCCGACACGCTGCACGAACTGGACCACCAGCACTCCGGCAGCGGCTGGCCGATGGCCGCACGCGTCCTGCACCACGTCGAACCGGTGTTCCCCGTCACGCTCGCGCCGGGCGCGTCCCTGCGCATCCTCATTCGTGCACAGGACGAGACGGTTCCGACCACGGTCATCGAGGCATGGACACCGGATACCTACACCCGTGCGCTGTCCTGGACGCTGGTGCACGAGACCATCACGCTCACGGTCTGTCTGATGCTGGTCGGACTGCTGCTGTGGACCAGCGATCCGGCCAGCTGGATGCTGGCCGGCCTGCTGACCGCTGCCGAGTGCTTTTCCGCGACCATCCGCGGGCAGTTGCTGCCCTACTTCGCACCCGCCATCGTCGGGCACCTCGTTCCAGTCTTCACGATCTCGGCGGCGCTGTGCTACTGCCTGTTCACGCTCTCGTCGAGGGCGCTGCTGGACGTCGGTCGCCGAGGTGTCTGGGCCTGGGTCCTCGGTGGTCTCAACGCCCTGGCCCTGCTGGCTGCGATCGGTACCCTCTTCTCGGACCAGCCCTTGGCGCTGCGCAAGCTCGTCAACACCCTCGGCGAGGCCGTCTTCGTGGCCTGGCCGCTGGCCGCCTGGCGGACACCTCGCCCGGACCGGCCAGGGTCCCGCGCCCTGCAATGCGCCTTTGCCGTGTCGGCCATCCTGATGGGAACGGCCGTCTGGGTCAGCCGAAAAGGCAAGCCCGTGCAGTTCGCGGAACTCACCGTGCTGTGCGTCCTGCTGGTCTACATCCACGCACGTCTGGCCAGCCAGAAGGCAGAACGGCTGCGCACCGAGCATCTGGCATTCCATGACGCGCTGACGCAGTTGCCGAACCGGGTGCGCGGGCACAGCCTGCTGCACCGGGCGCTGGCGGAGGCCCACCGGCAACACCGCTCGGTGGGCTTGCTTTACCTGGATCTCAACAAGTTCAAGCTGGTCAACGATGCCCATGGCCATGCGACCGGAGACGCGCTGCTGCAAGCGGTGGCGGTCAGGCTGCAGAATTGTCTCGGTGCTGGCGATACCGCCTGCCGCCTGTCTGGCGACGAGTTCATGGCCGTGATGCCCAGCACCCGTTCATCCGAGCAGGTCGTGCACCAATGCGAAGCGATCGTGACGGCGTTCAGCCGCCCGTTCGAGATCGATGGCGTGCAGCTCTTTCTCTCGGTATCGATCGGTGCCGCGGTGCATCCGGAACATGCGCAGGACGCCGAGGTGCTGATGCGCCATGCCGACACCGCGTTGTATGTGGCCAAACAGTCCGGCGAGAATCGATTCCGGATGTTCCATCCCGACATGAACACCCAGTTGATGGCCCACATCAGCACCCGCAGCGCGCTGCACCTCGCGCTGGAGCGCCAGGAGTTCGAGCTGCACTTCCAGCCACAGATCGGGCTGCAGCGCGGGGATCTGGTCGGTGTCGAAGCACTCCTGCGCTGGCGACGCCCGGGTCAGCCGGTGAACCAGCCGGGCGAGTTCATCGCGGTGGCCGAAGAAAGTGGCCTGATCGTGCCCATCGGCGCCTGGGTCCTCCACGAAGCGTGCCGCCAGGCTGCCACCTGGCTCCGCGACGGCTGGGCCCCCCTGAAAATGGCCGTCAATGTCTCCCCGGTGCAATTCCAGTCCGGTACGCTGGTGCAGGACGTGTCGGCCGCGCTGGCCGCCAGCGGACTCTCGCCCGCGTGCCTGGAGCTGGAGCTGACCGAGTCCGTCCTGATCGGCACCGAAAGCGAGGCCCTGCGCACCATCGGCCAGCTCAAGGCGCTGGGCGTGGGCCTGTCCATCGACGACTTCGGCACCGGCTACTCCAGCCTGGCCTATCTTCACCGCTTCCGCTTCGACCGGATCAAGATCGACCGCTCCTTCATCGCCCGGCTTGGCCAGGGTCCGGACGAACAGGCGATCGTGCGGGCCATCGTCCAGATGGCGCGCCACCTGAACCTGCGCACGACGGCCGAAGGCGTCGAGAACGCCGAAGCGGTTGAACGCCTGACGGACATCGGATGCGACGAGGTCCAGGGCTTCCACTACGCCCTGGCGCTGCCGGCTGCGGCACTGGATCGGTGGCGGCAAGCGTTCCAGCAGGCGGCAGCAGTCTGAGCTTCAGTTGGCCGGGTCGTGCGCCAGCGCCGGTACCAACACCCGCGCATGGTGCGCCACATGGTCATCGACCACACTGGCGATGAAGTAGTAGCCGTGGTCGTAGCCCGCATGGCGCCGCAGCGTCAGCGGCTGGCCGACCGACGCGCACGCCGCTGCGAACGCCTCCGGGTGCAACTGCTCGGCGAGGAACTGGTCCGCCAGCCCCTGGTCGATCAGGATGCCATCGGGGTACGGCACGCCCTCCTGCTGCGCCATCAGCACGCTCGCATCGTGGTCGCCCCAGCGTGATTCGTCCTGCCCGAAGTAGCCGGTGAACGCCTTGTGGCCCCACGCACACCGCGTCGGCGCACAGATCGGCGCGAACGCCGACACGCTGGCAAAGCGCCCCGGGTGCCGCAGCGCCAGCGTCAGCGCGCCATGACCACCCATCGAGTGCCCGGACAGGCCGAGCCGCGTGCCGTCCAGCCCGAACTGCGCCGACACCCCGGGGATCAGCTCGCGCAGCAGGTAGCTCTCCATGCGCCAGTGGCCGGCCCAGGGCGCGTGCGTGGCGTCGAGGTAAAAGCCTGCACCGACGCCGAAATCCCAGTGGTCTGCCTCACCGATCACACCGGCACCGCGCGGGCTGGTGTCGGGCATCAGCAGCGCCAACCCATGTGCCGCCGCGGCGCGCTGGGCCCCGGCCTTCACCGTGAAGGTCTCTTCGGTGCAGGTCAGCCCCGCCAGGAAGGTCAGCAGCGGCACGGCCTCGCCCGCCAGCGCCTGCGCCGGCAGGAACAGCGCGAAGCGCATCGGCAGCCCGATCTCGCGCGAGGCATGGCGATAAAACCGCTGCACGCCACCGAAACAGCCGTGCTCGCTGACGAGTTCCAGCCGGTCGAAGCCGGGCACGTTCGTCGATGCAGTCATGCTCAGAACTCCACCACCGAGCGGATCGACTCGCCGCTCTTCATCAGCGCGAAGCCGCGGTTGATGTCCTCCAGCTTGAGCTTGTGGGTGATCAGGTCGTCGATGTTGAGCTTGCCGTCCATGTACCAGTCCACGATCTTCGGCACGTCGGTCCGACCGCGGGCGCCGCCGAACGCCGAGCCTTCCCATTTGCGCCCGGTGACGAGCTGGAACGGCCGCGTCGAGATCTCCGCGCCCGCCTCGGCCACGCCAATGATGATGCTGCGGCCCCAGCCCTTGTGCGTGCATTCGAGCGCCTGGCGCATCACCTTGGTGTTGCCGATGCACTCGAAGCTGTAGTCGGCGCCGCCGTCGGTGAGCTGCACGATGGCGTCCACCAGGCTGCCGCCGGCCGCCTCGATGTCCTTCGGGTTCAGGAAGTGCGTCATGCCGAACTTGCGGGCCATGGCTTCACGCGCCGGGTTCAGGTCCACGCCGATGATCTTGTCCGCGCCGACCATCTTCGCGCCCTGGATCACGTTCAGCCCGATGCCGCCCAGCCCGAAGACGACGACGTTCGCCCCCGCCTCGACCTTGGCCGTGAACAGCACCGCGCCCACCCCGGTCGTCACGCCGCAGCCGATGTAGCAGACCTTGTCGAACGGCGCGTCCGGGCGGATCTTCGCCAGCGCGATCTCGGGCACGACGATGTAGTTGCTGAAGGTGGACGTGCCCATGTAGTGGAGGATGGGCTTGCCGTTCAGCGAGAAGCGGCTGGTGGCGTCGGGCATCAGGCCCTTGCCCTGCGTACCGCGGATGAGCTGGCACAGGTTGGTCTTGCGGCTCAGGCAGAACTTGCACTGGCGGCACTCGGGCGTGTAGAGCGGGATGACATGGTCGTCCTTGCGCAGCGAGGTGACGCCGGGGCCGACATCGACGACGACGCCCGCGCCTTCATGGCCGAGGATGGCCGGGAACAGCCCTTCCGGGTCGGCGCCGGAGAGCGTGTAGTAGTCGGTGTGGCAGATCCCGGTGGCCTTGATCTCGACGAGCACCTCGCCGAACTTCGGTCCTTCGAGGTCCACGGTCTCGATGGTGAGGGGCTGGCCTGCTTGCCAGGCGACGGCGGCGCGGGTTTTCATGGGGGTGGTCTCCTGCGATGACGATGACGAAAGGGTCGCCGCAGTGTAGCGATCAGGTCGATACTTTGCGGCATGCACACCGACCCGACTCCCCTCCTCCTCGTCACCGGCGGCAGCCGCGGCATCGGCGCCTCGGTGGCGCGGCTGGCTGCACAGCAGGGCTACGCCGTCTGTCTCAGCTACCGCAGCCGCGGTGACCTCGCCGAAGCGCTGGTCGCGCAGATCCGAGGCGACGGCGGCCGGGCGCTGGCCGTGCAGGCCGATGTGGCGGTCGAGGCCGAGGTGGTGCGGCTGTTCGAGCGGATCGATGCCGAACTCGGCCGCATCACGGCGCTGGTCAACAACGCGGGCGTGATCGAACGCCAGGGCCGCGTGATCGACATGGACGCCGATCGCCTGCGGCGCGTGTTCGACACCAACGTCGTCGGCAGCTTCGTCTGTGCGCGGGAAGCGGTGCGGCGGATGTCCACGGCGTGGGGTGGCGCGGGCGGGGCCATCGTCAACCTGTCGTCGCGGGCCGCCCGGCTGGGATCACCGGGCGAGTTCGTCGATTACGCAGCGTCCAAGGGCGCCATCGACAGCTTCACCATCGGTCTGGCGCGGGAAGTCGCGGCCGAAGGCATCCGCGTCAACGCCGTGGCGCCAGGGCTGATCGAGA
>NZ_JBFPGY010000226.1:0-28115 GCF_041083715.1 Sphaerotilus sp. | reverse complement strand
GCGCACGGGCAGCGTTCCGCTGGACGGGTTCTGGTAGGCGCACTTCAGCGTGATCGACTTCGTGCCGGTGAACGCTGGCATGCACTGGTTGCTGCTGTCCGAGGACCGCACCGCCCGCACGCTCAGCGTGTTGCCGCTGCTCTCGGCGAGCTGGTTCGATGTGCTGAGCAGCAGGCCGCTGGCGCTGGCGGTGTACGTGCAAGCAGGGCTGCCGAAGTTGCAGGTGGTGGCGCCGCTGGCGGTCGGCGCGCTGGCGGTGGCGCCCAGCACGGTGCTGCCGGCGGTGGTGAGCTGCACCCGGCGGTCGACCGTGCTGCTGCCGCTGGGGATGGTCACGGTGGCGGTGTCGGCCCAGACGACGCTGGCGCTGGAGGACAGCGTGGCGGTGACACCCAGGGTGTAGGGTGTGCTGCAACTGGCATCCTGGCAGGCTGCGATGGTGAGCGTCGAAGGCGTGCAGGTCAGGCCGGTACCGCTGGCGTGGTGGATTTCCAGGTGATCCAGCGTCGGCGTGCAGCCGTGGGTCTGGGCGACATCCAGCGCCACTTGCGCCAGCGTGAGGTCGTAGTTGTAGAGGCGCACCTCGTCGATCCGGCCGTTGGCGGAGTTGTAGGTGCCACCCGTGGGCAAGGCGCTGCTGCGGTTGTCGCCGATCATCAGCGCGCCGAGGCTCGGATCGATCAGACCGTTGGTCGTGCCGCTGGCGGTGGCGGCCAGGACGCCATTGAGGTAGAGCTTCAGCGTGCTCTGGGTCGCGACGGTCGACAGCGACCAGGTGGCGGCCACATGCACCCAGGTGTTGGCTGCGAAGCTCTGCGCCGGACTGCTGGCCGTGAGCGTGTTGCCGATGTTGTCGGACACGACGAGCCGGAGCACGCCGGCCTGTACCGAGAGGCGGAATGGACGGTTGGCGGCGTTGGTCGCGTCCATGAGGACGCCGGTCGTGCTGGCCCAGGCCGCGTTGCCCGCATACCAGAGCGACATGGACCCCTTGGCGCCCAGCACGGAACTCACCTGCACGTTCGAGTCGACGCCGGCCATGGTGCTGTTCGTATTGGCCGGCACCGACAGCGCGCGGCAGATGTAGCCGCTGGCGGTGTTGGTCGCGGTGCCGACTCTGATCCCGTTGTTGTTGTTGCCGGAACTGTCGAGCACTTCACCCACCGTGCCGTTCCAGCTGAGTTCGTCGAAGTGGAAATCCGCCACCTTCGCCGGCAGCGTGGAAGGGATGTACCAGCGGATGGCGGCGCCAGCGGCGTTGTTGCTGCTGTTGTAGGAAAAGAGCGTGTAGTCCGAGCTGCTGATCTGGACGCCGATGGTGGCGTTGGTGCCCGTGGCGTTGGCGTTGCCGTACTGGTACTTGAACTCGCCGTTCTCGTACAGGATGATCTGGAAGGTGAACGGTGTGCTGGTGGCGAACTGGAACACGCTGTTCCACGACACCACGAAGTAGCGGTTCGGAGCGGACCCCTTCTGCTCCCAGGTGACCGTGCCGCCGGTGCGGGGGTCCATGTCGGCCCAGTAGGGCATCAGCATGTTGGTCGTGGCACCGGCTGCACAGCCGGACGCGGCGACCGCATTTCCGGCGGGCAGTGTCGTGTTGGTGTAGTTGCGCATGAAGCCGGTGTCCGCGCCGAACTGCAGCATGCCGTTCGACAGGATCCGCACGCTGGAGTAGCTGGTGCCCGCGAGCTTGAACGTGAAGCCCCCTGTGAAGTTGATGCTGGCCTGGTCGTCGTCGACCGGATTGGACGTGCACAGTTGCGCCCAGGTCACCGGGTTGGCGGCCGATTCCCAGGCATAGGTGTCGCTGCGTGGCGCGTAGGTGCCGGCGCGTGCCAGACCCGGCAGCAGGCACAGCCACAGCAGGGGCCTCAGCCAGCGCCAAAGGAGCCCTGCCATGGTGTGCCGCCAGCGCTTGCCCGTCAGGCTCAGTTGCCTGCGGCGATCGCGGTGAAGTTGGACGTCTGTCCGCCGCCGGTCACGGTGCAGGTCGACGTGCTGCCGTTGGTGGTTCCCGGGTCGGTGCCGCCGAGGGTGTAGCCGGTCGGGAGACCGCCCTGCAGCAGGCTGGACGCATCGGAGCACTGGTCGATCTTGGCGCACTTGTTGGCGGTGACGACATTGCCCGTCAGCGCGCAGCCGGCGTAATTCAGGTTCATGGCCGACGCCGCGGCACCCGCCACACCCGCGACGCTGGCCGCCTGGGCGTCGCTCTTCATGTCGATGAACTTCGGCAGTGCGGTGGCGGCGAGAACGCCCAGGATGACGATGACAACGATCAGTTCGATCATCGTGAAGCCGGCTTGTCGTGATTTCATGGAATGCTCCTGGTCTGTTTGATGTCGGACAACGCGTGCGGTGAGGTCGCTTACAACCCATGATTTCGACGTGGGCGGGCCTTGACTTGAGGGCTTTTTCATGATTGGGGTGCTCATTTGGCAAATGCTGTGCGGCCCAGATTCCAGACCGGCAGGAATACACCGAGTGCCAGAATCAGCACCAGCACCCCGAGAAAAATGATCAGGATCGGTTCCAGTTGGGCGCTGAGCGTCTTCAGCTCGTACTGGACCTCGTTGTTGTAGAGGTCGCTGACTTCTTCGAGCAGTTCATCGATGGCGCCGGTCTCTTCGCCGACGGCCAGCATCTGCAGCACAACCGGTGTGAAGATGCCTGTCACGGCCGCGGCGCGCAGCACGGACTCGCCGCGTTCCACGCTCTCGCGCATGCCCTCGATGCGGCGGGCGATGTGCTGGTTGTCCACCGTCTGCGCCACCACCGACAGCGCCTGCGAGATCGGCACGCCACTCTTCAGCGACAGCGAGAAGCTGCGTGCGAACCGCGCCAGCATCGCCTTGCGCACGATCTTGCCGGCCACCGGCACGCGCAGCATCCAGCGGTCCCAGCGAAGGCGGCCTTCCGGCGTGGCGATCCAGGCCTTCAGCAGCATCACGGCGACGCTGGCACCCAGCACGATGAAGCCGCCGTAGTCCAGCGTGAAGCGCGAGGTGGCCAGCAGGATGCGCGTGGCCAGCGGCAGCGTGGCGCCGGCCTGCTGGAACACGGTGGCGAACGCCGGGATCACCATCACGTTGATCACGCCGATGGCCGCGACCATCGCGCTCACCACGAAGCTCGGGTAGCGCAGCGCCGACTTGACCTGCTGGCGCATGAACAGCTCGAACTCCTGGTGGTGGAACAGGCGCAGGAAGATCTCGTCGAGCCGGCCGGTCATCTCGCCGACGCGGACCAGCGCGATGTAGAAGTTGTCGAACACCCGCGGGTGCTGCGCCAGCGACATCGACAGCGCGATGCCGGACTCCAGGCTGTGGCGCACCTCTGCCAGCGTCGTCTTCATCTTCTCGCTGGTGGCCGTCTCCTGCAGCCCCATCAGTGCCCGCAGGATGGGCACGCCGGCGCGCAGCAGGGTGTTGAGCTGCCGGCTGAAGATCAGCAGGTCGACCGGTGCCACCTTGGGCTCGAACAGGTGTTCGGGCAGCAGGCTGCGCAGCATGGCGCCCGCATCACTGCCGGCACCGGATCGGGTGGATTCCTGGATGGTCAGCGGGATGATGCCGCGGCCGATCAGGGCGTCCGCGGCGGCCGAGGCGTGGGTGGCCTCGATCACACCGCTGGCCGCCCCGCCCTGTGCGGAGTGCCCGGTCCAGGCATAGCGCTGCATCATGGCGTCACCCCGCTGGCCCTTCGGCCATCTGGTGGCTCACACGCATGGCCTCTGCCACGGTGGTGCGTCCGGCCAGCACGAGCCGCGCGGCGTCCTGGCCGAGGTGGTGTCCGGCCATCTGCTGCCGCGCTGCCTGTGCGAAGGTGAGCGGATCGCCGTGGTTCATGGCCTCGACCAGCGCGCGGGTCATCTCCAGGATCTCGTAGACACCGGTGCGCCCGCTGAAGCCGGTGTGGCTGCATTCGCTGCAGCCGGCGCCGCGGCGCAGCGCGGCGGTATCGACCGTGCGCCCGCACTGCGTTTCCAGCCAGGCGAGTTCGTGCGCATCGGGCCGGTGCGTTTCCATGCAGTGCGGACAGATCACCCGCACCAGCCGCTGCGCCAGCACCATCTGCAGCGACATCGCCACCATGTAGCGCGGCACGCCCATGTCGATCAGCCGCGCCGGTGTGGACATGGCGTCGTTGGTGTGCAGCGTCGACAGCACCAGGTGGCCGGTCAGGGCCGCGCGCAGGCCGATCTCGGCCGTGGCCTGGTCGCGCATCTCGCCAACGAGGATCACGTCCGGATCCTGGCGCAGCGCAGCGCGCAGCACGCGGGCGAAGTCGAGGTCGATCTTGTCGTGCACCTGCACCTGGTTCAGGCCGGGCAGGCGGTACTCGACCGGGTCCTCGACGGTGATGATCTTGCGCTCGCTGTTGTTGAGCGCGTTCAGCGCGGCGTAGAGCGTGGTGGTCTTGCCGCTGCCAGTCGGGCCGGTGACCAGCACCATGCCGTTGGGTTTGGCGATGGCACGGCGCAGCGCCTCGGCCACGTGCGGCGGCAGGTTCAGGTGGTCGATCGACAGCAGGCCCGAGCTTTGATTCAGCAGCCGCATCACGATCGACTCGCCGTGCTGCGTCGGCATGGTCGAGATGCGCACGTCGATCGCGCCGCTGCGCAGCGTCACGGCGAAGCGGCCGTCCTGCGGCAGGCGGCGCTCGGAAATGTCGAGGCCCGACATCAGCTTCAGCCGCAGTGCCACCGCGGCGGCGATCTTGGCGTCGGCCTCGGTCTGCACGTGCAGCACGCCGTCGATGCGGAAGCGGATGCGCAGCGAGCCCTGCTGCGGCTCGATGTGGATGTCCGAGGCCCGCACACGCAGCGCCTCTTCGAACACCGAGTACAGCAGCCGGACGACGGGTGCGTCCTCGGCGCTGGCGGTGTTCAGGCCGAGCAGGTCGCCCAGGCTGTCCTCGACGTTGCGCAGCTCGCTGGTCAGCTCCTGGGCGAGACCGGCGATGGCCTCGGTGTTGCGGTACGAACGGTCGATCGCGCCGAGCAACTGGCTCTCGGCCACGACGATCAGCTCGATGTCACGCCGGACGATGCGGCTGATCTCGTCGTAGGCCGTCAGATCGGTTGGATCGGCCATGCCCACACGCACACCGGCCGGGGTTTCGTCCAGCACGATCGCCCGCAGTCGGCGCGCCTGCACCTCGGGCAGCAGGCGGGCGACTTCGGGCCGCACCGAACGTTTGGACAGCTCCAGATAGGGCGCGCGCAGCTGACGCGCCAGCGCCTGCGCGATCTGCACTTCGTTGACCCAGCCGCTGTCGATGAAGACGCGGCCGAGCTTGCGCCCGGTGCTGCGCTGGGAGACGAGCGCCTCGTCGAGCTGGGCGGCGGTGATCAGACCTTGCTGGACCAGCAGGTCACCGAGTCGGATGCGTTCTGGGCGGGCCATGCAGGGGTGCTCCTGTCACTGTCCGCGCGTGGAGTCGGGGAAGGGCGCGATGCTGGCACTCGGGGTGCGGCCATCGGCCTCCGGCCAGGCTTCGTCTTCGTGGATCACGGTGGTCTTCATCAGGATGACCAGCTCGCGTTTGCGCATCACGGTGGATTTCTGGCGGAACAGACCACCGACGACCGGCGCGTCGCCCAGACCCGGCACCTGGCTGTTGTCTTCGCGCTGTTCCTGCTGCATCAGGCCGCCGATGGCGACGATCTGGCCGTCCTTGACGCGCACGATGCTGTCCGTCTCGCTGATCGTGCTGGCCGCCAGCGGCAGCTTGTACGAGCCCAGCGAGCCGAGGTTGATGGACTTCTGCTTCTCGGTGACGGTGCTGATCGAGGGGTGGACATGCAGCATCACCATGCCGTCCTTGTCGATCTGCGGTGTCACGTCCAGCGCGATGCCCGAGAAGAAGGGCTGCAGCGTCACCGATGGCACCGAGGTCGTGGACGAGCCGGTGGAGCTGATCGACGAGGACACGCCGGTCACGTACAGCTCGTCCGAGCCGACCTTGAGCACGGCCTTCTGGTTGTTGATGGTGGCGATGCGCGGGCTGGACAGCACCTGCACCTTGCCCTGGGTTTCGAGGAAGGTCAGCAGCGTCGAGAAGTTGGCGTTCTGGAACGACATGCCGTAGAACGCCTTGCCCGAGGCCGCAGCGGCGGTCGTGGCGGTGGCCATGTCGATCTGGCCAGTGCCCGCCAGCGTGATGCCCGGCGCGAGGGCCGCGAGGCTGAGCGCACCATCCAGAAAGCGCCCGAACGCGCTCCAGTTCACGCCGGTCTGCGCGTCCTTGCTCAGCTCGACTTCGAGGATCTTGGCTTCGAGCATCACCTGGCGCTCGATGCTGACCTGCACCGCTTCGAGGTACTGCGCGATCTGGCGCAGCTCCAGCGGGGTTGCCCGCACGACGATGACGCCCGCCGACGCGTTGACGACCACGCTGCGGCGCTGGCTGCCCTGGGCCTCGCTGGACAGCAGCGCCGACAGCGAGCCCTGCACGTCGCGCCAGAAGTCGGCGTCCGACGTGGTGCGGACATGGGCGGTGTCGTCCTGGCGGCTGCCAGGCACGGCGGAGCCACTGCCACTGCCACCGCTGTTGCCTGCGCCGGTGTTGCCGCCCATGGAGCCGTTTCCACCGGCACCGGACACTGCGCCATTGCCGCCGCCACTGACCTGGCCGATCGAGCTGGACGTGACGCGGATGTCGCTGGTGCCCTGGCGGCGACCGGGCAGGTAGTTGATGCGGAAGACACGGGTCTGCACCGTGTTGGGTTGCACATAGATGCGCCGCCCGCTGATGCGGTAGTTGTAGCCATACAGCTCGCGCATCGCGTCCATCGCGTCCAGCACCGTGGTGTCGTGCAGACTCAGCGACACCGTGCCGGTCACCTCGGGTGACAGCAGCACCTGCCACGACGAGCCCGCTGCGATCTGCAGGAAGACTTGCGATGCGGGGGCCTGGTTCACCGAGAGGTCGAAGCGGCCCTCGGCCGACGCGGGGGCCTGCACCGTGGCGGGCAGCTGCGGTGCCAGCGGGGGATTGGCGGCCAGCGCCAGGCCGGCTTGCGCGCACACCAGTCCGCACGCCACGGTGCGGGCGATGGTGGTCAGACGGACATGGGCATGGTTGTTCTGGGCCATCAGGGTTCCTTGCGCGCGGCGGTCTGCTCGGGCGCGTTCGCGGTCAAGGGTTCGGGCGTCTCGACCAGGGCGTAGAGTCCCAGCCACTGCGTGCCGCCGCGGGGCAGGCGCAGCCACACCCCGTCGGCGCGGATGTCCTGCACGATCGCATCGCCCAGTCGGTCACCGACCCGTACCAGCCGTCCGTCGATCAGGGCCGTGGCGCTGCCAGGCATTGCATCGGCGTGCAATTGCAGTCCCTGCACCCGGGGCGCCACCACCGGCGCCACAGGGTGCGGCGGACGCATGTAGGCCGCCGGTTCGGCCACCATCGTCGCCGCACGCTGCGCGAGCAGTCCCGTTGGCGCTGGCGAGCGGTCCATGCCTGGTGGCGGACGTGTCGGATCGGGCAGAGCGGCGCGTGCGGCACTGCCCGACAGCAACACCCACAGCACCGCCGACAGCAAGGCCGACAGCAGCGGGGCAATCATCAGCAGGCGTGCCTGGACAGTCATGGTCAGATTTCCACCCAATGGGCGTCCGTGCTCAGCGTGTGCAGGCGCAGCGTGAGCAGCACCTGGGGATGCTGGAGTACCTTGAGCTGCAGGCTGCCCCACAGCAGGCGCTGTGGCGAGGCTTCGAGCGTTTTCAGATAGTCCAGCAGGTCGGTATAGCGGCCCTCGACGGTCAGCTCCACGCCGTGGCGGTACAGCGTCGGTGTGCCTTGGTCGAGCGCGGTGCGGCCGAGCGACTGCAGGCTGCGCAGTTTCAGTCCGCTGTGGCGCGCGAGCAGATGTTCCAGCAGCGGCAGCATGTCGGCGGGATTCACGAGGTCGCTCGTGCGGCCCTGGGCATCGGCCTGGGCCACGCGGGCCTGCAGCGCGGCGAGTTCCACCTGCAGCTGCCGCAGGTCCAGGTCCTTGCGCTGGTGCAGGGCAGTGATGCTCGTGTCGAGCGTCTCCAGCACCTGTGCGGAGGTCTGCCGCGCCTGACGGGCCTGGTTCCAGGCTTTCCACGACGGCGTGACCCAGAGCTGATCGACGGCCATGCAGACCACGGCCGTGCAGCACATCGTCACCAGCACGCGTTCGCGCGGGCTCAGCACCTGGTAGCGGTGGCTCAGTGATTGCCACCACGTCTTCGCACCGGAGGGGGACAGGATGGGTTTCATGGCTTCGCGGGCTCCGTGCGCGGGGCCTGGCTGGACAGCGTGAACTCGCTGTAGTCCGGCTTGTCCGTCGGCTCGACGCCATCGGTGGCCTGGCTGCCGGCACCACCGGAGCGGATCTGCAGCGTGGCGAAGGTGCGCCCCCTGAAGCGTGGTTCGGCCTGCAGGCTGCGCAGGTAGTCGGGCAGCACGGCAGGATCGGTCATGCGGCCCCGGATCTCGATGGCGTCGTCGCCGCCCTGCAGTGTCAGGCCTGTGATCCAGACGGCGGGGTGGGTCTGGCGGGCCAGCGCCTCCAGATGGTCGGCATAGCCTTCGCGCCGGCCGGCGCTGCCGTTGTCCAGCAGGCCCTGCAAGCGCTGGACGGCGGCTTCGTGGTCACGCAGGCGCTTCACCTGGTCACGCTCCGCCTGTTCGGTGCGGCTGGCGGCGGACGGCAGCAGTGCGCTGCGGCGGACATCGGCCTGGGCGGCGAGTTGCAGGGTGTCTTGGTGGATCTGCCGGGTGTGCCACTGCAGTCCGGTGCCGATGACCATGGCCAATGCGGCCAGTGCGCCTTGCAGCAGCAGCATGTGGCCGAGTGCATTGGCCTGCCGGCTTTGGCACAGGCTGCGGGCGTAGAGGTTGAGTTGCTGCGACATGGCGTCAGGTGCGGCGCAGCGCGGCGCCGATGGCGATGGGGGACACGGTCGCCGCCGTGAGCGTGCCGCCCAGATCGGCCCCGTCGAAGTCGATGCAGTCCTCGATGCGCAGCCGCACGACCGGCACATAGAGCAGCTCGCGCACGTAGTCTGTGAAATCGTCCGACGTGGTGGTGGACACCACCAGACGCGACAGCGTCACCCGGCTGAAGAGGCGCTCGAAGCTGTCGAGCGTGCGCTGCAGTTCGAGTCCGGCACGGTCGAAGGCCTGCTGGCGCAAGGTGTCGTCCGGCTCGGCGATCTGGGCTGCGGTCACGTCGATGTGGCGTGCCTGCAACAGCTCCCCGCTGGCGGTGATCACCAGCGTGCTGTGGGTCTCGTCGATGCACAGCAGCGCGATGCCACGCCCGGGTTCTTCGAGCAGTGCGGCCAGATTGCGCAGCGCAGTTTCGGGCAGGTCCATCACTTTCCAGGGTGCACGGGCACGCAGTGCGTCCTCGGCGATGGGGGCCAGCTCCTGCCGTGGCGCAATGGCGGCGAGCACCGACGGTCGCCCGCGCTGGTTGGTTTCGGCAGGGATTTCGAGCAGGTCGATCTGCGCGTCGTCGACCGGGAAATTCACCAGATCACGCAGTTGCCAGCGCACTGCATCGGACCATTGTTCGCGGGGAACCTCCGGAGCTTCGGCGGGCAGCAGCTGGTATTGATGGCGCTGCAGCACGAGCAGCCGGTGGTGGCGCTGCAGGGCGCGCTGGCGACGCAGGTCCCGCAGGCTGTTCAGTGGTGCGGACCAGTCGAGCTGACAGGCCCAGCGCACCTGCGGCCGGCCGTCGGCCGGCCAGCGCAGGTAGAGTGCCTGGGCGGTGGTGCCGTGGGGCACCACCACCACCCAGCCATCAAGCCGAGGTTGTCGCAGCCAGGAGAACACGCGGGTTCACTCCATCAGAAAGGATGGGGCGATGCTGCCTGTGTCGGTACCAGCTCCAGACGCGAAAAAGCCATGCAAAACGCGGCCACCAAGGGCCGCGTCTTCCGTTCAGGGGGCGGGGTCTGGATCAGCCGAGGCGCACGCGGTGCCGCTCGATCTGCGCGCGCACCTGCACTGGTGCCGTTCCACCCAGCACATTGCGGGCATTGAGCGAGCCGGTGAGGCTCAGCACCTCGAACACGTCCGCTTCGATCCGTGCATCGAACCCTTGCAGGGTTGCCAGCGGCAGCTCCGACAGGTCCTGGCCCAGCGCGATCGACGTCTTCACCGCGTGCGCCACCACTTCGTGCGCGTCGCGGAAGGGCAGGCCCTTCTTGACCAGGTAGTCGGCGAGGTCGGTGGCGGTGGCGTAGCCGCGGCGGGCGGCGCGCTCCATCGCGTCCTGCTTCACCGACAGGCCACCGGCCCGCGAACCATCCGCAGCCACTTCACCACCGATCATCTCGGCCATGATGCGCAGCGTGTCCTTGACCGTGTCCACGGTGTCGAACAGCGGCTCCTTGTCTTCCTGGTTGTCCTTGTTGTAGGCCAGCGGCTGGCCCTTCATCAGCGTGATCAGGCCCACCAGGTGCCCGACGACCCGGCCGCTCTTGCCGCGGGCCAGTTCGGCCACGTCCGGGTTGCGCTTCTGCGGCATGATCGACGAGCCGGTGCAGTAGCGGTCCGACAGGTTGATGAAGCCGAAGTTCTGGCTCATCCAGACCACGATCTCCTCGGCCAGCCGCGAGACGTGGACCATCACCAGCGTCGCGAAGGCAGTGAACTCGATGGCGAAGTCGCGGTCGCTCACGGCGTCCAGGCTGTTCTGGCAGACGCCCTCGAAGCCCAGGGTGCGCGCCACGCGCTCGCGGTCGAGCGGGTAGCTGGTGCCGGCGAGTGCAGCGGCGCCCAGCGGCAGGCGGTTGACGCGCTTGCGCAGGTCGGCGAGCCGCTCGGCGTCGCGCGAGAACATCTCGACATAGGCCAGCAGGTGGTGCGCGAAGCTGACGGGCTGGGCGACCTGCAGGTGCGTGAAGCCGGGCAGGATCACCTCGACGTTCTGCGCCGCGACATGGACGAGCGCGCGCTGCATGTCGTCGAGCAGCGCGGCCGTCGCGTCGATCTCGTCGCGCAGCCACAGGCGCACGTCGGTGGCGACCTGGTCGTTGCGGCTGCGGCCGGTGTGCAGGCGCTTGCCGGCGTCGCCCACCAGCGTGGTCAGGCGGGCCTCGATGTTGAGGTGCACATCCTCCAGGTCGAGCTTCCAATCGAAGGTGCCGCCCTTGATCTCGGCGTGGATCTGCGACATGCCGCGCTGGATGTCTTCCAGGTCCTGCGCGCTGATGATGCCCTGGGCGGCCAGCATCTCGGCGTGGGCCAGGCTGCCCTCGATGTCGGCGCGCCAGAGGCGCTTGTCGAAGGTGACGCTGGAGGTGTAGCGCTTGACCAGTTCGCTCATCGGTTCGGAGAACAGGGCGGACCAGGCTTGCGACTTCTTGTCGAGTTGATGGGTGCTCATCGGCGGCGGCTCAGGGAAGGGGACAATCGGAGAATCTGCGCGGATTGTAGAGAGCGCGCCTGTCCACTGCCTTGACCCCGCCCGGCGCCCGCCATGTTCATGTCTTCCGAATCCGATCCGAACGACCTGCCAGAGGACCTGTGTCAAGGCGGTGTCGTGCTGCGCACCGTGCTGTTCGTGCACGGCGCGGTGGCGCTGGGGCTGGGCTTCCGGGCGACATCGATGCGCCAGTGGCTGGTCGATGTGTCGGTGGTGGTGGCCGCCGTGCTGCCGGCGACGCTGGTGTGGCTGCTGGCGGCGTGTGCGCTGGGGCGGGCGCGGTTGCGGATGCCGGAGCACGCGCAACGGGCGGTGGCGTGGCTGGTGCTGTGCGGGCTGGGTGCGGCCTGCGGGACGATGGCGTGGGCGCTGCTGGTCTGGCTCGGCCAGATCGAGGAGGGCTTGCCGGCTGGCATGGCCACCATCGGCAGCGGGGCTGCGCTGTCCGGTGCGGTGTTCCACTGGCTGCGCCAACGCACCCGGATGCGCCTGCCCGCCGGCACCCAGGCGCGGCTGGCGGAACTGCAGTCGCGCATCCGGCCGCATTTCCTGTTCAACGCCCTCAACAGCGCGATCGCGCTGGTGCGGGTCGATCCGGCGCAGGCCGAGGCCGTGCTCGAAGACCTGTCGGAGCTGTTCCGCGCGGCGCTGGTCGGCTCGGGCGAGCGTGTCACGCTGGGCGAAGAGGTGGAACTGGCCCAGCGTTACCTGGCGATCGAGCAGGTGCGTTTCGGCGACCGGCTGAACGTGCGCTGGAAGATCGACCCGCTGGTGGCGCGTGCGTGGGTGCCCTCGCTGCTGCTGCAGCCGCTGGTCGAGAATGCGGTCAAGCACGGTGTGGAGCCATCGCCCTCGGGTGGCGCCATCCGCATCCGGGCGCAGGCCCGCCACGGGCATGCGCTGGTCACCATCACCAACACGGTGCCGGAAGGCCGGCCGCGCAAGGGCCACGGCATGGCCTTGCACAACGTGCGCGACCGGTTGCAGCTGCTGCACGATCTGGACATGCGCTTCGAGGCCGGTCCGATCGAAGGCGGGCGGTTCCGTGTGCGGCTGCTGGTGCCGCTGAGCAAGGGCCACCAGGTGTCTCCAGTGTTGAAGCAGAGGAGGACATGAGGCAATGAGCACACTGCGCGTCCTGCTGGTCGATGACGAGGCGCTGTCGCGCCTGCGCCTGCGCACGTTGCTGGCCGACTGCGTCGACCCGGCCTGTACCGTGGTCGGCGAAGCGGCCACGGCCACCGCGGCGCTGCACTGGCTGACGCTGCACCAGGCGGATGTCGTGCTGCTTGACATCCACATGCCGGGCATGGACGGGCTGCAGCTCGCCGAGCGCCTGCGTGGCTGGCCGCGGGCGCCGGCCGTCATTTTCATCACGGCACATGCCGAACACGCGTTGGCGGCGTTCGAGGTCGAGGCGGTGGACTATCTGACCAAGCCGGTGCGGCGACTGCGGCTGCAGGCGGCGCTGTTGCGGGTGGCCCAGCGGCTGCACGTTCCGGTGGCCACAGCACCGGCACCACTGGACGCACTGCCGGCCATCCCCGTGATCGTGGTGCATGAGCGGGGCGAATTGCTGCGGGTGCCGCTGGCCGAGGTGCTCTACCTCAAGGCGGAGCAGAAGTACGTGACGCTGCGCACTGCGCGGCGGGCCCTGCTGCTGGACGAGTCGCTGGCGGAGCTGGAGGGGCGCATGGGCGACCGCTTCCTGCGCATCCACCGCAACGCGCTGGTGGCACGGCATGCGGTGGTCGCGCTGGAGCGCCGCGACGGCGATGACACGGCGGAAGGCTGGGTTGTCCGCATCGCGCCGACCGACGAATGGCTGGCGGTGTCGCGCCGCCAGCTGGCCGCGGTGCGCGACATGCTGGCGGCCGAGGGGCTCTGAGGCCCCGCGCGCAAGGGTTCGACGGCTCAGCGTTCCACGGCACCGAGGTCGATCTTGCTGCCCGTGACGGTACGGGCCACCGGAGACAGGCTCGATCCGAGCTGGTAGGTCACCCCGTAGGCGGCCGCGGCTGCCGGAGCGGCCTGACCGGCATCGACGATGGCGCTGCCGGCCAGCGGCGTGAACGTCGCTGCGTCGAAGGGCATGGTGCTGCCGGTCAGCAGGTTGGCCGTGCCCTTGACTTGGCCCTTCAGCGTATTCCACTGCGTGGTGTCGGTCCAGCCGGTGCGGATCCAGTTGACGCCGAGGTTCAGGATGCCGTCCGAGGTGTAGGTCGGCGACAGCGAGTCGTTCTCGGCCTGGCGCATGTTCAGCTCCGTCACCGTGCTGTCGAACCAGAACACGTTGTTCCAGGCCTCCACGGTTTCCGCCGTGGTCGAGATCTGGAAGATGCGTGCGCCGCTGCCGGTGCCGTAGACCGTGTTGTTGAAGAAGTACAGCGTGCCCTTGCGGAACAGCGACTCACCCCAGTTGGCACCTGCCGGCGCACCGAAGTGGTCACCGCCGTAGTGGAAGAAGCTGCCGTCGTCGCCGTTCTTCTTGATCTGGTTGCCGTAGACGAAGCTGGTGCGGTAGGCCGGGGTGGCGAGGGCGGTGATGGGGAAGTCTTCGGCTTCGACCATGTCGATGGCATGGGCGCCGCCGTCGAAGCGGTTGTAGCGCACGACCATGCCCGCCGAGCGGTCCTTGGCTGCGTTGCCCAGCGAGCCGGCGCGCAGGGGCCCGTAGCGGTTGAACTCGATCACCATGCCCACGCTCTGCGTGTAGGTGGTGTGCATGTGGTCGTCCCCGACGATGCCGTGGCCCCACAGGTAATTGCCGGCGATGCGGATGTCGCGGGTCACGGCGAAATCCCCGTCGTCGCTGGACTTGGTGAAGATGCCCATCTGGCAGTCGCTGATCTCGTTGTCGGCGATCAGGATGTTGTGGCCGCGGTCCACCCAGATGCAGGCGCCGAAGGGGTCGTAGGTCTTGGTGGCGCCGGCTGCGTTCTTGAAGCTGTAGTTGGGGTGACCGGCCCGGATGTTCAGCCCGTCGATCGAGATCCAGCTCGGATAGTCCGTGTAGGTGCCGCTCGCATTGGCCTTGATGGCGATGATGGTGCGGCCCTGGTGGATGTCGCGCGTTTCAGTCGTGTTGCCGTAGGCGTTCCCCAGGGCAGCCCGGGTGGTGGCGCCGTTGCCCTCGATGATCGGACGTTCGTTGTTCGGCCCGCGGACACCGCAGATCCGCACCGGCGCAGCCTGTGTGCCGGAGGCGGCGACCATGAACTTGCCTTTGTATGGCGTGGCTGCATAGAAGATGCGGACGGTGTCGCCGGCCTTCAGGGCTTCCCACGGCACCGCGTCGAGCGAGGTGTAGGCCTTGCCGGGGCCGACCTGGTAGTCGATGCCCTTGCCGGACGCGGCACACGCTGTCAGTGCCAGACCGTCGGCCGGCGGGGCCGGCGTCGGGGCGGCCACGGGTGTCGGGCTGGGTGCGGCAACTGGTGCGGGTGCCGGGGATGCGACCGGCGAGGGGCTGGGCGAGGCCACGGGTGATGGTGACGGGGCGGGGGTTGGTGCTCCGCTCACACTGAGCGCCGTGCCGGAGTCTCCCCCGCCGCAGGCTGTGAGCCCACTGGCCAGCGTCAGGCAGGTTGCCATCCACAAGGTGCGCACATGCGCTGTTTTGATCTGGTCCATCGGGTCCTTCTTCTGGGTTGCTGCAGGGAGGGAGCCGAAGATAGGTGGACCCTGGAACAGGGCGCGTAAGCAATTTTCTTTACTGTAACGGCCCATGCGACGCAACATAAATTCGCACTTCGGGTTGTTTTTGTCATTTCCTCACTTTTCCGGCGCGACAGAAAAATCGGATTTCAGGCCCGGACTGTGTGCTGTTTCACGCCGGCCGGGGCCGGTGTGGAGCAGGCTGCAAGCACCGGTCACAAGGCGTAGCTGGCGATCCAGATGGCCTCGGGTCCGGATCGCCGCATCTCCACACCTCCCGTTGCAGACGAAGGGTGTTTGCATCGTCTGAGCGGCCGCCGCGCAAGGGGATTCAGCGATGTTCGAATGCCCCCAAGTCCATCGCCCGACCGCTCTGGATCCGACGCACGATGCCCGCCGGTTCGGCAAACTGGTAGCCGACGGGTGGCAGACCGGCGGCGTTGTCGGCCAGGTCCGTGCCGGCAGCCCCCGTGCGGGGGCGCAGGTCCGGGCCAAGGCCTGGTGCGGGCTGACTCAGGAGCTTGCCCTTGATGGCGACCTTGACCTGCGAGGTCGGCGCGGCTTCGGCCCAGTCGCGGCTGATCCAGTTGGTGCCGTTGAATTCGATCGTGCCGCCCTCGTGGCCGACGCGCATCTGTGTCGTGCCCTGGTTGATGAACAGGTTGGATTGGGCGTCGACCTTCTGCTGCGCGGTCGGCATGTCGAACAGCGCCATGTACCAGGCCTGCGCCTGCGTGCTGTTGTGCAGCACGGTGTTGTTGTAGAAGTGCAGCGTGCCCTGGCGGAAGTAGCGCTCGTCGTTGTCGCCGCCCCAGTGGATCAGCTTGACCGAGGCGTAGCCAGGGTTGCGGAAGTCGTTGACGATCAGGTTGCCGTAGACCCAGGCCTGCGGGTAGAGCGGATCCTTGAGGATCTGTCGCACGCCGCCTTCGATTTCCACGAGGTCGATGGCGCGTGCGGCCGCCACGATGTGGTTGAAGCGAACGACCGTGCCGCTGGAGCGGTCCTTCATCGACGAGCCCTTGGCACCGGGGATGAGCTGGCCGATGTAGTTGCCCTCGTAGAGCGCGCGGGCGGTCTGCACGTAGAGGTTGTGCTCGAACCAGCTTCCGACGTTGCCGTTGTCCCAGATCCGGTTGTGGCGGATGAAGACGTTGCGGCTGGCCTCGTCCTCGGACTTGCTGTTGACGAAGACGCCGTTGCCGTTGCGGGTGATCTCGCAGTTCTCGATCGCCAGGTCTTCCACGACGATGGCGTAGATGCCGGCGGCGCCGCCGGAGAAGGTGCCGATGCTGCCGTCCTGGGCGGTGTAGCGGTTGTCCTTGTGGGCGCCGGTGATTTTGAGGTTCTCGATGCGGATGTGCTTCGGCCGGCTGCCCCAGGCCTGGTCGCGCGACTTGTAGATGAAGACCAGGCCCAGTGCCTCGCTGTACTGCTTGCTGAAGAAACCCGCTGCGGCGGCATCGCGGGCGGTGACGGCATTCTGGCCGCTGATGACCGGACGGTTGCACTTGGCGTCGGTCACGCCGTGGATGACCACGGGCGCGTCGGCCGTGCCTTGCGCGCGTATGCCGATCTTGGTGCGGTACGGCTCGGCGCGGTGGTAGATGTTGACCACATCCCCGGCACGCAGCGACAGCCAGGGCACATCGGTCAGTTCCGCGATCGCCTGGCCGGGGCCGACGTGGTAGGTGGTACCGCGACCGGTCAGCGGTTTCGAGCAACCGTCGGCACTGGCTGGCTCCTGCGGGGCGGGGGGCCAGGCGGTGTCGACCGTGGGCGGCGGGGTGTCGCCAGGCTTGCCTGGCGTGACCGGCGTGGCCGGCATTTCCGGCGCAGGTGCTCCCAGGTCACCGAGGAACTGGCCCGACTCGCTGCTCGGGCCGCCGGTGGTCTGCACACCGCTGTTCGAGGACGGAACGATCACGCGTTGCGCGTGGCCCGGCACGGTCAGCAGCGACAGGCTGATGGCCAGGGTCCAGGCTGCGTGGCGGGCAGCGGTCGGGCGGCATGGGGACATGGGCGTACTCCTGGGCAGGCGACGCTGCCGAATGGCGGCAGTCTCTCAAACGGAAGGTGGCTGCGCTAGCATGCGCGCCATTCCAGACAGCCCGATTCTCGCCATGAGACTGATGCACATTGTTGATTCTCTCGAATTCGGAGGCCTCGAACGGGTGGTCACCGATCTGGCGATCGAGCAGAAACGCCGAGGCGACACGGTCAGTGTGTTCAGCCTGCTGCACACCGAGGGCCTGAAGCCCGAACTCGAAGCCGCTGGCATCGAAGTCCTCGTCGGGGGCAAGCGCGACGGCCTGGATCTGCCGCTGATCGGCCGGCTGCGCCGCGCCATCGCCGAGCGCGGCATCGAGGTGATCCACGCCCACAACTTCGTGCCGAACTACCACGCCGCCGCGGCGCTGTGGGGACGCTGGCGCCGCCCGACGCTGGTCTGCAGCCTGCACGACATGGGGCTGCGTCTCGATCGCGAGCCACGGCTCAAGCGCTTCTTCACCTGGGCGATCGGACGCACGCAGGGCTATGCGATGGTTGGCTCGCAGGTCCACGACCGCTACGTCGGCAGCGGCATGGTCCGCGCCGACCACGCCACCACGGTGCTCAACGGCATCCCGGTCGACCGCTTCCGCTGGACGCCGGAGCGCCGCCGGATCGCGCGCGAACGCCTGGGCGTGCCGCAGGACGCGCTCCTGATCGGCGCGGTCGGGCGGCAGGTGGGGCTGAAGAACCACGCGCTCCTGATCGAGCTGATGCCGGCGTTGCTGGCGCGCCATCCGTCGCTGCGGCTGGCGCTGGTCGGCAGCGGTCCGCTGGAAGCCACGCTGCGCACGCAGGCGCAGGCCGCCGGACTGGGTGACCGTGTGATCCTGACGGGGCAGCGCCGCGACGTCTCCGATCTGACGCCCGGCTTCGACATCTTCGCGATGCCGTCGCTGACCGAAGGGCTGTCGATCGCGCTGCTGGAGGCCTGCGCGACACGGCTGGCCATCGTCGCGACGGCCGTGGGCGGCAATCCGGAGATCGTGCGCGACGGGCAGAGCGGTCTGCTGGTGCCCCCCTGCGAAGGGCCGCCGCTGCTGCAGGCGCTCGACGGGCTGCTGGCCGATGCCCTGCTGCGCGAGCAGCTTGGCCAGGCCGCTTGCGACTGGGTGCACGAACACGGTTCGCTCGACACCCTGTTCAACGCCTTCCGGACGTTCTACGAAACCGCACAGCGGCGCTGATCTGGATCAATTCCGGGTCATCTCCCGTGTAAAGCCATGCAAATGCGTGGAGGTTTGGTTTCTTATTGAAAACGATTCTTGTTTAGAATGGAAACATGACACACGCCCCCCTCCTTCTGTCCCTGCGCGATCTGCCCCTGCGGGTCAGCGCCTGCATCGCGGCCGTGGTGCCGCGTTCGGCCGATGACCAGATCGCACAGCGGCTGGAAGAGCTGGGTTTCGTGCCTGGCGAGCGGGTGCGGGTCATCGCCCACGGGCCGCTGGGAGGCGAGCCGATCGCGGTGCAGCTTGGCTTCACCAGGTTCGCGCTGCGGCGGGCCGAGGCCGAGCGGGTGATGCTCAACGGTTCGTCGGTGAAGTCGCCGGCCATGGGCGGCGGCCAGCCATGAGTGCCGCCGCCGCATCGAACGATCCCACGGCCCACCTCGCGCTGGTCGGCAATCCCAACTGCGGCAAGACTGCGCTGTTCAACCGCCTGACCGGCAGCCGCCAGAAGGTTGCCAACTACACCGGTGTCACGGTCGAGCGCAAGGAGGGCCGCTTCGTCGGGCCGTCCGGCCGGAAGTTCCGCATCCTGGACCTGCCCGGCGCCTACAGCCTGCAGCCCAAGAGTCCGGACGAGGCCGTGACCCGCGCGGTGTGCCTGGGCGAGCTGGCCAGCGAGCCGCTGCCAGATGTGCTGATCGCCGTCGTCTCGGCCACCAACCTCCGGCTGCACCTGCGGTTCGCGCTGGAGGTGCGGGCGCTGGGTCGACCGATGGTGCTGGTGCTCAACATGATGGACGAGGCGCGCCGCCTGGGCATGCAGATCGACCGTGCTGCGCTGAGCCGGGAGCTGGGCGTGCCGGTGGTCGAGGCGATTGCCGTGCAGCACGACGGCGCGCAGGCGCTGGTCGAACTGCTGGACGCCGGCCCGCCCGCCGCGCCGACGATCGCCACCCCCGCCGACCTGCATGCCGAGACCTCGCGTCTGCTGGCCGGTACGGTCACCTTCAACGACACCGTGAGCCTGCGCGACGAGCGGCTGGATGCCGTGCTGCTGCACCCGGTCTGGGGGCCGCTGGTGCTGGCGGCGCTGCTGTTCCTGATGTTCCAGGCGGTGTTCTCGTGGGCCGGGCCGCTGATGGAAGGCATCAAGGCGGGCATGGAGTGGCTCACCGGGCTGGTCAACAGCGTCCTGCCCGAAGGTCCGTTGCGGGGGTTGCTGACCGATGGCGTGATCGCCGGAGCGGGTGGCGTGCTGGTGTTCCTGCCGCAGATCCTGATCCTGTTCCTGTTCATCCTTGCGCTGGAGGAATCGGGGTACCTGCCGCGTGCGGCCTTCCTGCTCGACCGGATGATGGTCGGCGCAGGGTTGTCGGGGCGCTCGTTCATTCCGCTGCTGTCGAGCTTCGCCTGTGCGGTGCCGGGCATCATGGCCACGCGCAGCATCCAGCACCCGCGTGACCGCCTCGTCACCATCCTCGTGGCGCCGCTGATGACGTGCTCGGCCCGGCTGCCGGTCTATGCGCTGCTGATCGGTGCCTTCATCCCGGAGACGACCGTGGGTGGCGTGTTCAATCTGCAGGGGCTGGTGCTGTTCGCGCTGTACGTGGCGGGCATCGCCAGCGCGGTGGCGGTGTCGATGGTGCTCAAGCGCTGGTTCTCGGGCCAGCGCGACACCGAGCAGCCGCTGCTGCTGGAGCTGCCGGCCTACCGGCTGCCGAATCCACGCGACCTGGCGATCGGCCTGCTGGAGCGGGCGCGCATCTTCATCCGCCGTGTGGGCACCATCATCCTGTCGCTGACGGTGCTGCTGTGGGGGCTGGGCAGTTTTCCGGCGCCGCCGGAAGGCGCCACGGCGGCCGCGATCACCTACAGCTTTGCCGGCATGATCGGCCATGCGCTGGAAGTCGTCTTCGCGCCGCTGGGCTTCAACTGGCAGATCTGCATCGCCCTGGTGCCGGGCATGGCGGCGCGCGAGGTGGTCGTCGGCGCGCTGGCCACCGTGTATGCGCTGTCCGACACCCGCGAAGCCGCCACCCAGCAGCTCGCCGGCCTGATCGGCGCGCAGTGGGGCTTGCCGACGGCGCTGTCGCTGCTGGCGTGGTTCGTGTTCGCGCCGCAGTGCATCTCGACGCTGGCCGTCATCCGCCGCGAGACCAATTCGGCGCGCACGATGTGGCTGTCGGCGGCCTACCTGACCACGCTGGCCTATGGCGCGGCCTTCCTGACCTTCCACATCGCCAAGGCCCTGACATGAGCGCTCCGACCCTGTACGCCGCTTTCGAAGCCACCGTGATCGCCGCAACCTGTGGCTGGGCCTTGTGGCACACCGCCACGCGCGTGCTCAAGCTGAAGCTCGGGCGCCGCGCGGTGGTGCCTGCAGGGGGATGCGGCAGCGGCTGTGGAGGGTGCAGCGCGTCACCGGATGCCGGCAGCGCCTGTGGCCGCGCCAACCCGGAGCGGGTCAGCGTGGTGGCTGCGCCTTCAACCAGGCGTACGTCCGGCTGAGTCCTTCGGTGGTCGGTACACGCTGGGTCCAGCCGATGCGCTTGAGGCCCTCGTTGCTGTAGCGGATCGGCGTGTACATCGACCGGACGACGTAGGGCGTGAAGACCGCGGGCATCTGGCCCTTGGACTTCCGGTTGTACGCGACCAGTTTCTTCGACACCCACAGGAACACCCCGAACGACAGCGGGATGACGCGCATCTTCTGCACGTTCTTCAGGTAGCCGTCGAGGTACTGGCGGCAGGTCGGGATGTGGTCGTCGGTGACGGCAAACGCGCTGCCGCTCGGCGCATGGACCGCCGCCCGCGCCACCGCATCGGCGCAGTTCTCGACATAGGTCAGCGGCAGCAGCGCGCCGTTGCCCAGGCTCGCGAACAGCCCCATTGCCTTCAGACCGACCCGCGGCGACAGTGCGCCACCACCCGGCCCGTAGATCACACCGGGGCGCAGGATCACCGTCTCGAAGCCGTACTGCGCCGCGAACTCCATGAACATGTGTTCCTGGCGCGTCTTGGCGTAGCCGTAGGGGCCCTTGTCCACGCCGACCGGCTCGATCGGCGTCTGCTCGCCCAGCGTGTCGCCCGGCTTCATCGCGTCGGTCTTGTAGACCGCGAACGAGCTGATCAGCACGATGCGCCGGATGCCGGTCTTGCCGCAGGCCTCGAACACGTTGCGGCTGCCCATGACGGTGTTGGCGAACATGTCGGCCGCCGCGCCCTTCATGCCGGCCGCCGCATGGATCACGCAGTCCACACCCTGCAGCATCGCGTCGAACGAGCCGCGTGCGAGCAGGTTGGCCGCAGCCGTCTCGATCTGCGCCTGCGGGAATTCCTTGACCAGCGACTCGATGAAGCCGGCCGGGGCCTTGTTGCGGAAATGCAGCCGCAAGTCGTTCTGACCTTGCATCAGCAGGCTGCGGGCGATCTGCTTGCCGAGGAAACCGCCGGCGCCGGTGACGAGGATCTTCATGCGATCTCCTTCGCGCTGTCGTTGCGGTTCTGCTCGGCCATGCAGGCGTCCACGCCTTCGACGATCTGGTCGATCACGCGGCACACGCGCAGGATCTGCTCGGGCGGGATCGGGTCCGGTCCCTTGCCTTCGACGGCGTCGTAGAAGCGGTCCAGCAGCACGCGCATGCACTGGAAGTAGTGGAACTCGTACTTGCGGAAGCGCGTGATGTTGCGGCGGCCGTTGGCGGCGAGCTGCTTGGCCTGCGTCCACGCCATGAACTGGCGGCCCAGCGCGCTCGGCGCCGACCAGCGCGAGGCCTGGATCAGCGTGCGCGCGGTGTAGTCGAGTTCGACCGAATCGTTCGTGCCGACCACCTTCAGCGTGTGCGGCACGGGGCGGCCGTGGGCGCTGACGTTGCCGCTGACGGTGACACCGCCGCTGCGCAGGATGAAACGCAGCTCGTCGGGCATCGCGTCCACGATGGCCGAGCCGGTCGGGCCGCGGCGGCGGAAGGCCAGTACGCGGGTGTCGATCTCGTCGCCGAGGAAGGGGATGACCTTGGCCAGCACGTGGTCGAGCACGTTGTGGAACAGCTTGCCCGGCAGGCGATGCACCCAGTGGCCCGGGTCGGTCATCACGGCCAGCCCGTAGTCGCCGGCGAGGTTGTAGCCGTAGTTGGTGTCGAGGTGGACGATCTCGCCGAGCGTCCCCTTCTTGACCAGTTCTTCCAGCTCCAGCCCCGGCGTCTCGTAGTTGTAGAGGTAGTTCACCCCTGCCTTGCGCCCGGCCTGCTCGGCCAGCGCCAGGATCTCGCGTGTCTGCGCGGCAGTCAGCGCGAACGGCTTTTCCATGAACACATGGCAGCCGGCGGCGAACGCCATCTTCGCGAGGAAGAGGTGTGAGTCCGGCGGTGTGGCGATGTGGACGACGTCCAGCCGCTCCTTGGCGAACATCTCGGCGGCGTCGTCGTAGCGGCCGGGGATCTTCATCCGCACGGCCAGTTGCTCGGCCATCAGCGGCTCGCGGTCGCACACGGCGACCACCTCGCCGCGCCCGATGGCGCGGATCTGTTCGACGTGGCCGTCGGCAATCTTGCCGCAGCCAATGATTCCTACCCTCAACACGGCATGCACTCCCGGTGGTTCTTCAATTCGTCAGATTCAGCGGCTCGTGCGTCCCCAGCTTCCGCTGGCCCGCCCGGTCGAAAAACGCCAGGACGCCACCAGGAACGCCCAGTTCAGCGCGAACAGGAAGGCCGCCAGCTTGACCAGCGTCGGCAGCTTCACGCCGCGTGTCGTCAGCCGCCAGCCGGCCCAGGCCAGCACGTAGCTCGCCGCCTGCGCCAGCGAATAGAGGGCCCAGCCCGGCGACTGTTGCCGCACGGCCAGCGCGACCGAGGCCGCCAGCGCGAGCAGCAGCAGGTGCGGGGCGGTCCAGCGCAGCACCTTGTGCGAGACGTAGGCGAAGGCGGTGGCCAGCGAGGTGCGCGTCAGGTACTGGGGATGGCGTGCCAGCGCCTGGAAATTGCCGATGCCGATGCGGATGCGGCGCTTGACCTCTTCGCCGATCTGCTCGGGCGTGTCTTCCTCGGCCCAGGCCTTCGGCTCGTAGACGAGGCGGTGGCCAGCGGCCGACACGTTCATGGCGACGCAGAAATCGTCGCAGATCGTGTCCGGGCGCAGCGGCTGCCAGAGGGCGCTGCGGATCGCGTAGATGGCCCCGTTGGCACCAAGCAGTGCGCCGATGCGGGCCTCGAAGAACTTCAGGAACTGCTCGATGCGCCAGTACAGGCTGTCCTGGTTGTCGCCGCCCGCGTTGCCGAGCAGGCGCAGCTCGCCGGTGACGCCACCCACCTTCGAATCCTGGAAACGCGCCACCAGCCGCTTCAGCGCGCTGCGCTCGAAGTAGGTGTTGGCGTCCGAGAACACGATGATCGGCTCGACCGTGCGCGACACCAGGTCGTTCAGCACGCTGGCCTTGCCGCGGTTGACCTCGAAGGGCAGGGCGACGACCCGCGGCTCGTCCGTGAACTGCGCCATCAGCTCGGCCGTGCGGTCTCGGCTGCCGTCGGAGCCGATGTAGGCGCGCAGCTTGTCCGCCGGGTAATCGAGTTCCAGCAGATTCTCGATGCGCGAGACGATGTGCGTCTCTTCGTTGTACGCGGAGATGACGATGGCGACTGGCGGCCAGTCCGGCTCGGTCTCGGTGTGGCCGGCGTCGATGCGGCGGTCGCGCTTGCGGAAGACGAACCCGACGTCGCGCAGCCCCTGGACCACCGCTCCGACGACGAACAGCACGACCGGGTAGAGCGCGTAGGAATAGAGGGCCGCGACAACACCCCCGATGGCGACGATGGCCAGCAGCGTGTGCAGCACGGGGTCAGCCCTTCGCTGCTGCGTTCACGGTGTCGCGGTAGCCCGGACGTGGAATCACCAGATCGCGGTACTGGCCCGGCTCGCCCGGCAGACCCTGCTCGGCGGCCTTGACGATGTTGTACATCTCGCGGGCGCTGACGTAGTGCAGCTTCCAGTCCTTGCCGTCGTTGTACTTGGCGTGCAGGTGCTCGTAGCACTGGCGCATCGGCGCGCCGAGCAGCGTGTCCATGTCACGCTCCTGCGTGCCGTGGGTGTGGATCTTGACGAAGATCCATTCCGGTCTGCCTTCCACGTGGATGCCCGTCTCGATCCAGGTGTCCACGCGGTCTGGCGTCGGCGGGCAGCTGGTGCGGATGTCGGAGTTCTCGATGCGCGGGATGATGCCGAACTTGCGGTCCGTCCACTTGAAGCCCAGCGGTCCCTGGATCAGCATCAGATCGCCCGAAGGCTGGCCGCCGACCTTCACGCGCACGCCGGTGTCGTGCGACTTGCAGGCGTGCGGGTCGTCCGTGGCGTAGTAGATCTGGTTGATGGTCGAGGTCTGGCACGGATCGGGCGACGCCGGGAAGGTGTAGTCGACGTAGCAGCCTTCTTCGCGCAGCACGATCAGCTCGTTGTTCACGCCGCAGCCGTAGCCATCCGGGTGCGAATTGTCGAGCGCCCAGTTGCCGTGGATGAAGGCCCAGCGGGGCTGTTTCGTCACCGGATCGACGGGCAGCGCATCGTGGCGATCGACCAGCAGTTGCGTGAAGCGGCGCAGCTTTTCGCGCAGGCCGGCTTCGGTGTCCTTGTCGTGGTGCAGGTGGATCTCGATCTCGCCCAGTCCCATGCGGCAGATTTCCACCAGCGGGTCGAGGTGCTCGGGGCGGTATTCCTCTTCAGGATAGAAGAAGCTGTGGATCGGTCCGCGGCCGTCGGCGTCCTTGAACGGTGCGCACAGGGCGGGGTATTCCTGGTGCCAGCGGGCCACGCGCCTGCACTCGGTGGCGTAGTCCGGCCGCTTCCACATCGGTTCGTAATGGTCGACGAAACAGAACATCACGTGCTTCGTCACCCCGGCCGGGGCGGGGGCGCGCCAGTCCTGTTTCAGGTAACTGGCCAGCCAGGTCTGGATGTTGCGCTGGCGGATGAACAGCGCCACGACGCCAGCGATGGCCGCAAGCAGGACGAGAAGGACAAGCACGACACTCATCGGAGCCTTTTGAGTTGTGGAGGTCAGCCAGCGCTCTGGCCAGTCCGTGGTGTACAGGCGGGAGCCCAGTGCGAAAACAGGTGCCGGATCGCCTGGAAAACGGACCGGCCGAACTCTAGCATCGCCCGGTTGTCCGGGAAGACCCTGTAAAGCTGAAACTCAGTGAGCACCGCCCATGTTGTGAGAGAACACGAAGGCTCTTACTGCAAAAATTGTGAAAGCCATCATCAACAGCGTACTTTTCACCCACTTGACGTCATGGGTGCGCTGGTAGGCCACGGAATCCCTCCCGGACATGGCGGGAGATTGCGTGGCGCAATACCAGGAAGAAACGCACAGAGCGAGGAGAAAGTACAGCACGGGTTGATAGGTGCGTGACAGAAACCATGCACAAACCAGAAAACCCACCAGCGAGTTGCGCAGCAACGCGACCATCTGGCGGTGCGGGTTGCGACTCGGCATGCAATCGATCACGGAACTGAGGCTTTTGAAGGTCAGCACGATCATGCCGATCCAGAGGAAATATCCCACCAGGCCCAATTCGGCAAAACACAGCACGAAGGAATTGTGGGCGGTCAGCGGATTGTGGTCGGTGAAATTTCCATATCCGATGCCGAAAACCGGGCGCCATTTCAGCAATTCCAGTCCGACCGACCAAGCCTCGATGCGGTCGGCCGCCGATTGCTCCTGCGACGAGATGGCCCGGCCGCCGATGGCACTGGCTGCGATGAAGCCCGTGCCGCCAAGGGCCATCAGCACCGTGGTGCGGGTGGTGCCCAGCCATTCGCGTACGGTGAAGAACAGCAGCGAGGCCGCACCCAGCATGGCGCCGCGCGATTGGCTCAGGAAAATGCCGTAGCCCATCACGGCGCCCGGTGCAAGCACGAAGAGCAGATTGCGCAGGTGCTTGCCGGCCCGCCAGGCCGCCCACAGCAGTGGCAGGCACATCACCAAGACCTGCGAGAAGTCGTTCGGATCGCTCAGGAAGCCTTGGCCGCGCACCCGCCAGAGGTACCAGCCCGAGGTGTCCTGGGCAGGAATTTCGGACGCGGAAGAGGGTGGCGCGCGGCTCGGATCATCGTCCTCGTGGCTTGGGGCTGTCTGGCGCAGCACCAGCTGCGTCGCGTACTGGCCGGTATGAAAGGCCTGGATGCCGAAACCCGCCGCGAACAGCATGGACAGCACGACCGCCGCACAGGTCTTCTTCAGGCGCTCCAGACTGGTCACGTTCAGCGCGACCAGCAGGAACAGCATCGACGAGGTGCTGAAATCGTTCATCGCGGTGAAGGCGCCGCCGGCCCAGCCGTTGAACAGCAGCGACAGACCCAGCGTCAGCATGAATCCGAACAGCAACTTGAAATCGATGGCCCGGGCGGCCACCTGCTTGCGCACGATCGCGCGGCCGGCCGCCAGCACAAACCCCAGCGTCCAGAGCACCAGCATGGGCCTGAGTTCCGCAATTTCAGGCGCAAACAATTCGATCGGCCGGAAAAAGCTCAGGAACACATACAACAGGAATACCGCGAAGCTCATTGTCGATGACCGATGTTCTGGCGCAAAGGCTCGATCGTACCGGCTTATGCGTGCCAACCGCGTGACGAACACCCGTCAGACAGGGGAGTCGCCTTAATCTGGAATTACTTGGTACCGAGTGCTGTTGCACAAACATCGAAGCTGTGTCGTCTGCCTCTCTGTGCCGGAGTGTGGCCCGCGTACCATCACGGCCGCGTGAATACGGAAAACCAACCCCCTCCATGAACAAGCCTGCTGTCCTCCCTCCCTTGCGCCGTGTGCTGTACCACCACCGTACCCAGGGCAAGGCCGTCGAAGGCGTCCATATCCGCGGCATCACCGACGCGCTGCGCGCCGAAGGGGTGACCGTCGACATCATTTCGCTGCCGGGCGCCGACCCGTATGCGAGCCCCAAGGCGCTGAGTCCGACCAAGCAGGCGCGCCCGTGGATGAAGTGGGTCACCAGCCTGCCGGAGCCGCTGTTCGAGCTGGTCGAGCTGGCCTACAACGCGGTGTCCGGCTGGCGCATCCGCGAGTACCTGAACGCCCACAAGGACGTGGACCTGATCTACGAGCGCTACTCCCTGTACATGTTCGTCGCGGTGGTGATCGGGCGTGCCCGCAAGATCCCGGTGATCCTGGAGGTCAACGACTCGGCCACCGTCTACCGTGTGCGCCCGCTGTTCTTCCTGAAGCTGGCGACGGTGATCGAGCGCTGGGTGTTCCGCCGGGCCAACGGGCTGGTGTTCGTGTCGGGTGCGTTCCGCGACCGGGTGGCCACGGCGCACGGCCGCATCGCGCCATCGCTGGTCTCGCACAACGCAGCCAACATCGACAAGTTCAGCTTCACGCCGCAACAGCGCGCCGAGACCCGGGCCAAGTGGGGCTTGCTGGATGGGCAGGTGGTCTGCGGCTACCTGGGCGCCTTCGTGCCGTGGCACGCCATCGATCAGTTCGTCTACAAGATCGCCGACCGCCTGAAGGCCAATCCGCACCTGAAGCTGTTGCTGGTCGGCGACGGCGCGACCTTCCCGACCGTCCAGGAGTTCGTGACCAAGCATGGCCTGGCGCAGCAGGTGATCCTGACCGGCCGCGTCTCGCACGACGAGGTGCCGGGGCTGCTGGCCGCGATGGACATGGCCGTGCTGCCGAGTGCCGGCGACTACACCTCACCGGTCAAGCTGTTCGAGTTCATGGCCTGCGGCATCGCGCCGATCGCGCCGGACTTCGTACCGATCAAGGAAGTGGTCCAGGAGAACGAGACGGGCTGGCTGTTCAAGGC
>NZ_JBFPGY010000225.1:0-2612 GCF_041083715.1 Sphaerotilus sp. | reverse complement strand
CGGTGGCGATCTTGACGATCTTCACGGAGCGACCCATTTCATCGCTGACGGGCGCGTACACGGCCTGGATCCAGACCTCGCGGCCGCTCTTGGTGATGCGCTTGAACACCTCGCTTTGCGAGCGGCCCTCGTTGAGGTCACGCCAGAACTGGGCATAGGCCGGCAGCGCGACCTGGGCTGGCTCCACAAACATGCGGTGGTGCTTGCCCACCACCTCGTCGGCCTGGTACTCCAGCAGCTGCAGGAAGTTCTTGTTGGCGCTCAGGACCCGACCGGTGAGGTCAAACTCGATGTAGGCATAGGCATTGTCGATGGCGGCCAGAATGCCGCGGGCATTGTGGCGCTCCAGCTCGGCGGCGGTGATGTCGTAGCGCACGCCCAGGTACTTCATGGGCTTGCCGTTCTCACCCAGGATGGGCGCCACCACCGCGTCCACATAGTAGGGCGTGCCGTCCTTGGCGCGGTTCTTGATGATGCCGCGGAAGATGTCGCCCCGGCCAATGGTGGACCAGAGTTGCTTGAAGGTCTCCTTGGGCATGTCGGGATGGCGCGTGGTGTTGTGCGGACGGCCAATCAGCTCGTCCTTGGAATACTTGGAGACCTCCATGAACTTCTCGTTGATGGACAGGATGTCGCCCTTCTTGTCCGACTCGGAGACGATGCTGGTGATGTTCATGATGTCGGTGCGCACCTTGAGCTCGGACTCGACCTCGGCCAGGCGGGCGCGCAGTGTGACCAGCTCGGCCTCCGCCGCACGGCGCGCGGCCTCCTGCGCGGCCAGTTCGACTTCGGCGGCGCGGCGTGCCGTGGCCTGGCTCTCCAGCGCCTGGCGCGAGCTGTCCAGTGCGTTGCCGGCCACCAGCCGTGTCACCCATGAGTCGTGTTGCGTTGTGGTCATGCTGTTTCTCCTGAAGTATTTTGGATAAGGTCGGCGCGCACTGCGCTGGGTGAAGAAGGCCGGCGGACACCGGAAGGCGGCTGGGCGGCCACCAGTTGGGCCAGTGCCAGCACATCAATGATCAAGGCCACCTCGCCGCTGCCCAGAATGGCCGAGCCGGAGAGGCCGCGCACGGTTTTAAAGAGGCTGCCCAAGGGTTTGATGACGGTCTGGTGCTGGCCCAGCAAGACCTCCACCTCGATGCCGTACTGGCCGGCGCCGGACTGCACCACCACGATGCTGACGCGCTCCGGCGCGGCCGATTCGATGTCATAGAGGGACTTCAGGCGCACCACCGGCAGCACGGCGCCGCGCAGCTCCACGCAGTGGCGCCCTTGCGCGTCCACCATGCCGCTGTGGGCCTCGGACTCTATGACCTCCACCACCGACTGCAGCGGCAGCACGAACTTGGCGTCGCCCACGCCGACCAGAAAGCCGTCGATGATGGCCAGGGTCAGGGGCAGGCGGATGTCCACCGTCAGCCCTTTGCCCTCTACGCTGTGCAACTTCAGGCTGCCGCGCAGGGCCTCGATATTGCTGCGCACCACGTCCATGCCCACACCCCGGCCCGACAGGTTCGTAACCTGCTCGGCCGTGGAAAAGCCGGGCTCGAAAATCAGCATGTGGATGGCCTCATCCGAAGGCACCACGTCGCGCTCCACCAGGCCCTTGTCCCAGGCCCGCTGCAAGACCCGCTGGCGGTGGATGCCGCGACCATCGTCCTGTATGCGGATCAGGATGGAGCCGGCCTCGTGGCGCGCGCTCAAAGTCAGGTGGCCGCTGGCCGGCTTGCCCGCCTCAAGCCGGACTTGGGGCGTCTCCAGCCCGTGGTCCAGGGCGTTGCGCACCAGGTGCATGAGCGGGTCGGCAATCTTTTCCACCATGGATTTGTCCAGCTCGGTCTCGCCCCCCAGGATCTCGAACTGCACGTCCTTGCCCAAGGCAGAGGCGGTATCGCGCACCACGCGCTTGAAGCGGGCAAAGGTCTCACCCACCGGCACCATGCGCAGGCCCAGGGTGCTGTTGCGGATTTCCTCGATCAGCCGGTTCATGTTCTGGTTCGACTCGGTCAGGGTTTCCAACAGGGCCTCCAGCGCGGCTGGGTCCTGGTTGTCGAAAGCCGCCAGGGCCGCGCCGGAGCCGGCACCGGCTATCACCAGCTCACCCAGCAGGTTGATCACGGTGTCCAGGCGCTCGGCCTGCACGCGGATGAAGCGGGCCTCATCACCGGTGTGTTTGTCGCGGATTTTTTGCTGTTTGCCCAAAGCGGCGGTGACCAGTTCCGGGGCCACTCCGGCCTGCTCCACCAGCAGGGTGCCCAGCTTGTAGCTGTCGGGGTCCGCACCTTCGGACTGCGCCCTGGCCTGGTTCTGTAGCACCGCATGCAGATCGGTTTGCGAAACGGCACCGGCCGCAGTCAGCAAGTCACCCAGGCGGGGCACATCGGACAGCTCATCGATATTGCTGCGCAGCTGCTGGTGCAGCTGGTCCAGGTCCTGCAGCTGGTAGTCGCAGTCCTCCTCGACAAAGCTGAAGGCCTCCTGCAGCTCGGCCTGGGGAGCGGCCGTTTGCAGCTGCATCACGAAGCTGGTGTAGCAGCTGTCATGCACCAGCGCATCCAGCGGCGGCACGCGCTGCAAGTCCCACTGCATGTCCAGCACCCGGCCCAGCGTGC
>NZ_JBFPGY010000224.1:0-8587 GCF_041083715.1 Sphaerotilus sp. | reverse complement strand
CAATGGTGGTGGGTGACGGGGCTGGCCGGCGCTGCGCCGTCCTTGGCCCATTCGGCGGGGGTGAGCGTCTTCATCGACAGTGCATGGATCTCTTCGCGCATGCGCTCGCCCAGCGCGGCATAGACGATCTGGTGGCGGGCCACGCGCAGCTTGCCGGTGAACTGGCTGGAGACGATGGTGGCGAAGAAGTGACGGCCGTCGCCTTCGACTTCGAGATGCTCGCAGGCGAGGCCGGCGGCGATGAAGTCGCGGACTTGGGCGGGGGTGGGATCGGCCATGGTGCGTGCGATTGTAGCGGTTGCCGGGCACCCGACCTCAGTGCCGCAGCTTGTAGCCGCTCGCGAGCAGCCGCAGCGCGATCGCAGCGATCACCAGAAAGCTCACCGAGACAACCCCCAGGCTCACCCACGGCGACACGTCGCTGATGCCGAAGAAGCCGCGCCGGAAGCCATCGATCATGTAGAAGAACGGATTCAGGTGGCTCACGCCCTGCCAGACCGCCGGCAGCGAATGCACCGAATAGAACACGCCCGACAGGAAGGTCATGGGCATGATGATGAAGTTCTGGAACGCCGCCATCTGGTCGAACTTGTCGGCCCAGAGACCGGCGATCAGGCCCAGGCTGCCCATCATCGCCGCGCCCAGCACCGCGAAGGCCAGCGCCCACCACGGCTCGGCCAGCCGCAGCGGTGCGAACCACACCGTCACCGCGAACACGCCGAAGCCCACCACCACGCCGCGCACCAGCGACGCGCCCACATAAGCGACGAACCACGCCCAGTGCGACAGCGGCGTGACCAGCAGGAAGACGAGGTTGCCGGTGATCTTGCTCTGGATGAGGCTGGAGGAGCTGTTGGCGAAGGCGTTCTGCAGCACGCTCATCATCACCAGCCCTGGAATCAGGAAGCTGGTGTAGCCCACCGAGTCGTAGACCTTCACATGGTCTTCGAGGACGTGGCCGAAGATCAGCAGGTACAGCACCGCCGTCAGCACGGGGGCGGCCACCGTCTGGAAACCGACCTTCCAGAAGCGCAGCACCTCCTTGTAGAACAGCGTGCCGGCACCGGCGAGGAGCGGGTTCGGGTCGGTGGTGGCGGCGGCAGTGGCAGGGGTGGAAACATTCGCGGACGTGCTCATGCGCGGCCTCCTTGCATGATGTCGAGGAACACGTCCTCCAGATCGGCGCGGCCGATTTCCAGGTCTTCGATGTGCACGCCGGCCGTGCGCAGCGCGGCCAGCGTCTGCTCGACGTCGGCCGCATCGCGGGCCTTGACCTGCGCGATGCGACCGGTGACGCGGGCATGGGTGGCAATCGCCACGGGCAGCGCGTCGTCGGTCTTGAAGCGCAGCATCGTGCTCGACGTGCCGGCCAGCAGGTTGCTGGTGCGGTCCAGCGCCACGATGCGCCCCTGCTTGAGCATGGCGATCCGGCCGCACAGTGCCTCGGCCTCTTCGAGGTAGTGCGTGGTCAGCAGCACGGTGTGGCCTTCCTTGTTGAGCCGGGCGATGAACTGCCACAGCGTCTGGCGCAGCTCCACGTCCACGCCGGCCGTCGGCTCGTCGAGCACGATCACCGGCGGCCGGTGCACCAGCGCCTGCGCGACCAGCACGCGGCGCTTCATGCCGCCCGACAGTTGGCGCATGTTGGCGCCCGCCTTGTCCGCGAGTCCCAGGCCGGACAGCAGCTCGTCGATCCAGGCGTCGTTGCCCTTCACGCCGAAGTAGCCGCTCTGGATGCGCAGCGTCTCGCGCACCGAGAAGAAGGGGTCGAACACCAGTTCCTGCGGCACGATGCCGAGCGCCCTGCGGGCCGCCGCGTAGTCGTCCACCACGTCGTGGCCCATGACGCGCACGCGGCCGGTCGTCGCCCGCGACAGGCCGGCCAGGATGCTGATCAGGGTGGTCTTGCCCGCGCCGTTGGGGCCGAGCAGACCGAAGAATTCACCTGGGGCGATGTCAAGGCTGACACCGTCGAGGGCCTGCAATGCACCGCGCGGGGTGCTGAAGGTCTTGCCGACCTGCTGGAATGAGATTGCCGGAGTCATCGGCGTGGCATTGTAGGGAAGCCGGTCGTGCCGGCGTACAGTCAGGCCTCTTCTGTCCACGGCATCCCGAGGAGTGACCCATGGAACGCATGACTGCCCGCGATTTCGATCCCGCCGTCCTGAAGCTGTTTGACCAGTACGTCCATGGCCAGCTCAGCCGCCGCGGCTTCCTGGACGGTGCTGCCCGCTACGCCGCCACCGCCGGCACCTCCGCCGCCGGTCTGCTCGCCGCGCTCAGCCCGCGCTTTGCCCAGGCGCAGCAGGTGTCGCCGCAGGATCCCCGCATCCGCACCAGCCGCATCGAGGTGCCCTCACCCCAGGGCCATGGCGTGGTCAAGGGCCTGCTCGCCCAGCCGGTGCAGGCGGTGGTCGGTGCGCCAAGCGTGCTGGTGATCCACGAGAACCGCGGCCTCAACCCCTACATCGAGGACGTCGCACGGCGTTTTGCCATCGAGGGGTTCACCGCATTCGCACCCGACGCGCTGGCGCCGCTGGGCGGCTATCCCGGCGACGAGGACAAGGCGCGCGATCTGTTCCCCAAGCTCGACCAGGCCCGCACCCGCGAGGATTTCGTGGCGGCACATGGGCACCTGGTGGCGCTGGCCGGTGCGGCTGCACGGGTGGGCGCGGTGGGGTTCTGCTACGGCGGCACGGTCGTCAACTACCTGGCCACCCGCCTGCCGGAGCTGGCCGCCGGAGTGCCGTTCTACGGCGGCCAGCCCCCGGTGGCCGACGTGGCGCGCATCCGCTCGCCGCTGCTGCTGCATTACGCGGGCGATGACGAGCGCATCAACGCTGGCTGGCCAGCCTACGACGCGGCGCTGAAAGCAGCAGGCGTGGCGCACGAAGCCCATGTCTACCCGGGGGTGCAGCACGGTTTCCACAACGACACGACCCCGCGCTACGACGCGGCGTCGGCGAAGCTGGCGTGGGAGCGGACGTTGGTGTTTTTCCGGCGCATGCTGAGCGCCTGAAGGCGAGCCAAGCCCGCTCTCAGCCCTTGGTCACCTGCACCGCCGACACCGCCGCCCGCAGCCCCAGCAGATAGCTGTCCACCCCGAACCCCGCGATCTGCCCCCGCGCAATCTCGGCGATGACCGAGTGGTGCCGGAACGCCTCGCGGGCGTGGATGTTGGACATGTGGACTTCGATGATCGGGCACTGGAGGATGGCCAGCGCGTCGCGGATGCCGTAGCTGTAGTGCGTCCACGCGCCCGCGTTGATCAGCACGCCGGCCACGCCCTCGCCGTGGGCACGGTGGATGCGTTCGGCCATCTCGCCTTCGAAGTTGGTCTGGAAGCACTCGACCTCGACGCCCAGCTCGGCGCCCAGCGCATGCAGCTGTTCGTCGATCTGCGCCAGCGTGGTCGTGCCGTACTGCTTCGGGTCGCGCTTGCCGAACATGTTGAGGTTGATGCCGTTGAGGACGAGGAACTTCATGGGGAACTCCGGTGTGCCTGGATGAAAAAACGGTGCAAAGGATAGTGGATCTGCCAGCCCCGGCTCACGCCAGCGCCACCGCGCAGCCACGGGCTGCCGCTTCGACGATGGCTTCGGTCACGCGCAGGTTGTTCAGCCCGTCGCGGGCGCTGACCAGCGGCGCCTCCTCGCCGCGGGCGACGCGGCCGAAGTGTTCCATCTGGTGCTTGAGCGGATCGTCGCGGACCATGCCGACGGTGCCAGCCTCGAAGGGTTTCCACCACGAGCGGTCCTCGGGGCGCGGGTAGGTCTTCAGGCGCATCGTCGGCACGGACAGGCTGCCGTTGGTGCCGGTGAGGACATAGCAGTCCTCGTCGTCATGGCTCGGGTACGCCTTGTTCTCCTGGCTCGTCTGCTCCCAGCTGCGCGCGCAGGCGGCGGTGTCGCTGAGGAAGAAGCTGCCGAGCGCGCCGCTGGCGAAGCGCAGGTTGATCACCACCGTGTCCTCGACCGCGAAGCCGCGCACCGCGTTCGAGCTGAACGCCTGCACCGCGACGATCTCGCCGCACAGCATCCGCAGGTTGTGGACCTCGTGGATCAGGTTGATCAGGATCGGGCCGCCGCCGGGTTGGCTGCGCCACGGACCGTCGACGAAGTAGTGGTCCGGCTTGTAGAAGGTGGCGCTGCCCATCACGCCGACGAGGCGGCCGAGTTGCCCCGAGGCGATCACGTCGCGCGCCTTGGCCATGATCGGGCTGTGTGCGCGGTGGTGGCCGACGAGGACGGGGATGCCGCTGTCCTCGGCGCGCCGGACCAGCGTCTCGGCCTCGGCGACGGTCGGCGCGATCGGCTTTTCCACCAGCACCGGCAGACCCGCCGCCAGACAGGCCAGCGCCTGCGGCACATGCAGCGCGTTGGGCGTGGCGAGCACGACGGCGTCCGGTCGATCCGCCGCGTTCAGCTCGGCCAGCGACGCGAACAGCGGCACGCCGCACCGGGTCGCCAGCGCCTCGGCGGCAGGCGACGGATCAACGATGGCCGCCAGCGCGCAGGTGGGGCTGTTCAGCAGCACGTCGATGTGGGCGCGGCCGATGATGCCGGCGCCGGCCACGGCGATGCGGGTCTTGTTCATGCGGTGTCTCCTCGGAACGCATCGGGAAGCCGGCAGGTTACTGACAACCAGGATCTCTACAATCACCTGGAAATGGATTCACATTTTCCAATTGGTGAACAATCAGTGAAACACAACTGGGAGCTGATCGACCTGAAGGTGCTGTGCGCGGTGGCGCGGCGCTCCAGCTTCACGGCCGCCGCCGCCGACCTGGGCATCTCGGTGGCCTACGTGACCAAGCGCATCGCCCACCTGGAGCAGTCGCTCGGCACGGCGCTGTTCCTGCGCACGACCCGGCGCGTCCACATCAGTGCGCAGGGCGAAATCGCCTACACCTGGGCGCGCAAGGTGCTCGACGCCGCCGACGAGATGGACCAGGAAGTCGCCCGCGCCCGCGACGGCTCGCCCGCCGGCACGCTGCGCATCAGCACCAGCCTGCGCCTCGGACGCCACCACGTCTCGCACATCCTCGCGCTGCTGCGGCAGGCGCACCCCGGGCTGGAGATCTGGCTGGAGCTGGTGGACCGGCGGGTGGACCTGATCGCGGAAGGGTTCGACCTCGACCTGCGCGTCGGCGAGGTGCAGGAGCCGCACCTGGTGGCCGAGCGCATCGCCCGCAACGTGCGCGTGCTGTGCGCGGCGCCGAGCTACCTCGCGGCACGCGGCCATCCGAAGACGCTGGCCGAGCTGGCGCAGCACGACTGCCTGCTCTTCCGCGACCGCGAGCAGCCCTTCGGCACGCTGCGGATGGTCGGGCCGAACGGCCCCGAGTCGGTCAAGCTCACCGGGCCGATGGGGTCCAACCAGAGCGACGCGGTGCGCAACTGGGCGCTGCACGGGCTGGGGATCTGCCTGCTGTCGGGCTGGGACATCGCCGGGCGGCTGCGCGAGGGCAGCATGGTGCGGGTGCTGCCGCAGTACGCGCAGCCGGCCGATCTCTACGCCGTGATGCCGACGCGGGCCAGCCAGTCGGCCAAGCTGCGGGTGTGCCTGGAGTTCCTGCGGCGGCATCTGGCCAGCGGGCCGCATGCGCTGGAGGCGCTGGAGGCGCTTCAGCGCCCCGAGAGCTTCATGAAGTCCTCGGGGTAACGCTCGCCCTGCACCGGGATCGCCGCCGCGACCTGCTCGACCTCTTGCAGCTCCTGCGCCGACAGGTCGAGCGACGCCGCCCCGAGGTTTTCCTCCAGCCGCTCGACCCGGCGCGTCCCCGGAATCGGCACGATCCACGGCCGGCGCGCCAGCAGCCAGGCCAGCGCGATCTGCGCCCGCGTCGCGCCCTTGCGTTCGGCGAGCTGGCCGAGCCGGTCCACCAGCGCCTGGTTGGCCTGGCGCGCCGCCTCGGTGAAGCGCGGCACGCGGCGGCGGAAGTCGGACGCATCGAGCGGGGTCGTCGCGTCGATCGTGCCGGTCAGGAAGCCCTTGCCGAGCGGGCTGAACGGCACGAAGCCGATGCCGAGTTCCTCCAGCACAGGCAGCACGTCCACCTCGGGTTCACGGGTCCACAGCGAGTATTCGCTCTGCAAGGCGGTGACGGGCTGGACGGCGTGGGCGCGGCGGATCGACTCCGGCCCGGCTTCGGACAGGCCGAAGTGCTTCACCTTGCCCGCCTCGATCAGCGTCCTCACCGTGCCGGCCACATCCTCCATCGGCACGTCGGGATCGACCCGGTGCTGGTAGAGCAGGTCGATGCAGTCCACCCGCAGCCGCCGCAGCATCCCGTCGATCGCGCCCCGGATCTGCGCCGGCCGGCTGTTGACGCCACCCCGGGACACGCCCGTCGCCGGGTCGATGTCCCAGCCGAACTTGGTGGCGATCACCACCTCGCCCCGGAACGGCGCCAGGGCTTCGCCGACCACCTCCTCGTTGTGGAACGGCCCGTAGGACTCGGCGGTGTCGAAGAAGGTGACGCCGCGCTCGACGGCGGCGCGGATCAGCCGGACCAGGTCCTGGCGGTCGGCGGCGGCGCCGTAGCCCATGCAGCCGAGGCCGAGGGCGGAGACCTGCAGCCCACTGCGGCCAAGTTGGCGGTACTTCATGTTCAGACTCCTCCTGCACTGACGACAGGCAGCAGTGTGACACTCGGCACATGCACAAGAACCCGATCCGCTACTTGAAACAACTGGTGGCCAAGGCCGCCCGGCTGCTGCATCGGCAGGGTGAGGCCGACACCACCAGCCCCGACATCCCGGCCGTCGTCGAGCGGTTCATCAACGGCCGCTTCACGCACCGCTTCGGCAGCCGCGACTACAAGCTCTACCTGCCCCCGACCGCCGCTGGCCAGCCACCCTCGCCTCGCCCGCTGCTGCTGATGCTGCATGGCTGCAATCAGACCCCGGACGATTTCGCCACCGGCACCCGCATGAACGACGCTGCGCGGGCGGGCGGATTCCTGGTGCTCTACCCGGTACAGAGCGCGTTCGCCAACCCGCACCGCTGCTGGAACTGGTTCAAGCACAACCACCAGCAGCGCGACCGCGGCGAGGCGGCGCTGCTGGCCGACCTGACGCAGGAGGTGGCGCAGGCGCACGGGGTCGATCCGGCGCGGGTCTGGGTGGCCGGGCTGTCAGCGGGTGGCGCGATGGCGGCGGTGCTGGGGGAGACGTATCCGGAGCGGTTCGCCGCCGTGGGGCTGCACTCGGGCGTGCCGACCGGGCTGGCCAGCGACCTGTTCACGGCGATGTCCGTGATGAAGAGCGGCCCGGCGGACACCCCACCCCGCGCCGCTGCACCACCGCCCACCATCGTGTTTCATGGCGATGATGACCCAGTGGTGCATCCGGCCAACGCTGATGCGGCAATGCAGCGGTTCGACGCGCTGGGGGTGCGTCGCACGCAGCAAGGCCGGACAGCGCAGGGTGTCGCCTACACCTGCCAGCAGATTCGGGACGGCGCCGGCCACGTGCTGGCCGAACAGTGGACCGTGCGGGGCGCTGGCCATGCCTGGTCCGGGGGCAGCCCGCAGGGCACGTACACGCTGCCGGAAGGGCCGGATGCCACGGCGGCGATGGTGGCGTTTTTCCACGCCCTCAGCCGGCATCGTGGTCGAGCGAGGCCGACAGCGCCCGATGCGCCTCGGCCTGCGCCATGAGCAACTGCGCCTTGGCCTCGAACACCTGCAACGCATCGGCTCCAGCCGCAAAGCGCGCCGGTGGCGTCTCCAGTCCGGCCAGCGCCACGATGGCGTTGGCCAGCTTGACTGGATCACCGCCCTGCAAGCCATCCATGCCGCGCCAGGCGGTCACCGTGGCGCGTGTGCGGTCGGCGTAGTCGTCGAGGGCTGGCTCGGCGTAGACCGTGGACTCGGCGCCAAGCAGTTCGGTTCGGAAGAAACCTGGTTCGACCAGCAGAGTGCGCAGGCCGAAGGGCGCGATTTCCAGGGCCAGCGATTCCGCCCACCCTTCGAGTCCGAACTTCGCGGCGGCGTAGGCCGAGCAGAACAGGCCACCCGAGAGGCCGGCCGTGGACGAGACCATCAGCAGCAGGCCGGCACGCTGGCGGCGCATCACCGGCAACGCGGCGCGGGTGACGTTCATCGGGCCGAACAGCAAGGTCTCGATCTGGTTGCGGACCTGGTCGGGGCCGAGTTCCTCGAAGAAGCCGGCGTAGAAATTGCCGGCGTTGTTGACCAGGACATCCAGGTGGCCAAAACGGTCCACGGTGGCCGCGACGGCGGCTTCGGCATCCTCGGGGCGGGTGACATCGAGCGTCACGGTCAGCAGGTCGTCGTGCGGGCCGATCGCCGCCGCCACCTTTGCGGCATTGCGGCCCGTGGCGACGACGGCGTGGCCAGCCGCCAGCGCCGCCCTGGCGATGTCCAGACCCAGGCCACGGCCTGCACCGGTGATGAGCCAGACGTTCTTGTTCGAGGGTTGTGTCATGGAAGTTCCAATCCAATCAATCTAGGGACAAAGGAAATGGCCTGCGCACAGGCAGACCCGCTGCCACCACACCAGCACCGGCCAGTGCGGCGAGCGCGCCCAGCCACAAGGCGCTGGCCACACCCAGGGGGTCC
>NZ_JBFPGY010000223.1:0-2619 GCF_041083715.1 Sphaerotilus sp. | reverse complement strand
TTGAACATGAACGTCATCCGCACTGCCATCCCCGATGTCCTCATCCTGGAGCCCAGGGTCTTCGGGGATGCCCGCGGCTTCTTCATGGAGAGCTACAACCAGAAGGTCTTCGACGAGGCCGTCGGGCACGAGGTCCATTTCGTGCAGGACAACCACTCGCGCTCGGCCAAGGGCGTGCTGCGCGGGCTGCACTACCAGCTGCCGCCGCACGCGCAGGGCAAGCTCGTGCGTTGCACGCAGGGTGCCGTGTTCGACGTGGCCGTGGACCTGCGCCAGAGCAGCCCGACCTTCGGGCAGTGGGTCGGTGTCGAGCTGACGGGCGAGAACCACCGCCAGTTCTGGATCCCGCCGGGCTTCGCGCATGGCTTCGTCGTGACCAGCGACAGCGCGGACTTTCTGTACAAGACCACCGACCTCTACGCGCCCGAGTGCGAAGGCGCGGTGCGCTGGGACGATCCGGCCATCGGCATCACCTGGCCGGACCTTGGGATGGCGCCGCTGCTGTCCGCCAAGGATGTGGCCGCGCCCTTGCTGGCCGAGGCACGTCGGTTCGACTGAATCCTTATCAGCCGCAGGACGACGGTCGAGCGTCCGGAATCCACCCTCTACAATCGGCGCCGGCCCCGGAACCCCGCGGGTCTGCCCCGATCTGCTCTGACGCTCCATGTTCGCTTCTCGCCTGAAAAACACATTTTGCCGACTGGGTGCCGTGGCATTGGTCGCCGCGAGTCCGTCACCGCTGGTCCTGGCCCAGACCTCCTCCACGACGGAGACGACTGACAATACGGCGACCACGACCTCTTCTGGTGCGGTGACTACCAGTGCGGGCACGACGACAGGTGCGAATGGCCCGGTGCGGCTGCAGCAAACGCCCGCGCGTTCCTCCAACGCCAATGCCCGAAGCGGTACCCAGGACGCCCAGGACGAACGCCTGCGGGATCGCGACGAAGCGACCTTGCGCGGCGAGGCCGGCTCTCCGCTGACCCGCATGCCTGGTGCGGGCGTCGATGAATTCGAGACCTATGTGCGCAAGCTGGGCTACATGGGCGTCCAGCGCTTCGGGCAGGAACTCATCACCGGAAAGTCCACTTACGACATGGCGGAGTCCGGCGGGCTGGTGCCTGCCGACTATGTCGTCGGGACCGACGATGAACTGCAGATCTCGATCTGGGGTTCCGTCGATGCCGATCTGCGGGTGATGGTCGATCGCAGCGGGCGCATCTCGATCCCCCGTGTCGGCACGGTCATGGTGGCCGGCGTGCGCTACGGTGAGTTGACCGATGTCATCTCCCGGCGCGTCGGCCAGGTGTTCCGCAATTACCAGATCAGTGTGTCGCTGGGCCAGATCCGCAGTGCGCGTGTCTATCTGACCGGGTACGTCCGGCGGCCGGGCGTGTACACCGTGAGCGGGCTGTCGAGCGTGGTCAATGCGCTGATGCGCAGCGGAGGGCCGTCCTCGGCGGGCAGCCTGCGCGCCATCGAGTTGCGGCGCGGCAAGGAGACCGTGACCCGCTATGACCTCTACGACCTGCTGCTCAAGGGCGATCGCAGCGCAGACCGGGTGGTGCAGAACGGCGATGTGATCCATGTCGGCCCCATCGGTGCGCAGGTCGCGCTGGTGGGCAGCGTCAACCGTCCTGCCATCTTCGAGATGAAGCCTGGAGAGAAGGTCGCCGACATCGTCGCGATGGCCGGTGGCTTCACGGCCGTGGCGGACCGCAGTCGCCTCGCCATCGAGCGCTTGGACGACCGCTCCAAGACGCGCATCACCCAGCTCAGCCTGCCCGAAGACAGCGCCCAGGAGCCCGGCAGCGGTGACGTGCTGCGTGCCTTCAGCGCGGTGGATGCGACCCAGCCCGTGGCGCGCCAGAACAAGCGTGTGCGCATCGAAGGGGAGGTGCTCCGGCCTGGCGAGTACGTCCTGCCTCCGGGCGTCACGACCCGCACGGCGCTGGAGCTTGCCGGCGGACTCACGCCGAATGCCTATGTCTATGGAACCGAGTTCACCCGGGAAAGCGTCCGCATGACGCAGCAGCAGAGCTACGACAGGGCGCTGCGTGACATGGAAACCGAGTTCGCCCGCGCGTCTGCCACCCAGCGCGCCATCAGCGCCGACGAGGCCGCGACCTTCGAGCAGCGCAGCACGGCGACTTCTCGCCTGATCGAAAAACTCCGCCAGGTGCGCCCGACCGGCCGCATCGTCCTGCAGGTGGATCCGGACGCCAGCATGATTCCGGATCTGCCCATCGAGGATGGTGACCGCGTGTACGTGCCAGCGCGCCCGACCACAGTCAGCGTGTTCGGTTCGGTCTTCAACAGCGGGGCCTTCCTGCTGGAGCCCGGCAAGACGCTGGGTGATTTCCTGAATCTGGCCGGCGGCCCGACCCGTGGTTCCGATCCGGGCAGTACCTTTGTCTTGCGTCCGAATGGCAGTGTGCTGAGCCAGCTTCAGCGTGCGTCGTTCTTCGGACTGGTCGGAGGCGTGGTCAAGGTCAAGGCCGAGCCGGGGGACACGGTGTTCGTGCCGGAAATGATGAACAAGACCACCTGGGTGCAGGATCTGAAGGAATGGACGCAGATTCTGTATCAGTTTGGTATCGGGGCGGCGGCGTTGAAGAC
>NZ_JBFPGY010000222.1:0-2623 GCF_041083715.1 Sphaerotilus sp. | reverse complement strand
TGTTCGCCAAGAAGCGCCCGACGCTGATGTTCAACGGCTACGGCCCGCAGGTCGCGTCGCTCTACGCCGGCATGGACCTGCGCAAGTTCTACTGATCGGGTGGCGCCATGAACCGAGCTGCCGTGAACCGGGTGCTGCTGCACCCGGCGGCCAAACCCTTGCTGTGGCTGCTGTGCCTGGTGCCGCTGGCTGGCTGGATCTGGGGTGGTTTCCACAATGGACTGGGCGCCAACCCGGCGGAGACCATCCTGCGCGGGACTGGCGCCTGGACGCTGCGCTTCCTGTGCGTCGTGCTCGCCGTGACGCCGGTGCGGCAGTGGACTGGCCTGAGCGCACTGGCCCGCTGGCGGCGTCTGTTGGGCCTCTACGTCTTCTTCTACAGCGTGCTGCATTTCCTGGCCTACGCCTGGCTCGACATGGGATTCGATCCGGCGGCGGTCGTGAAGGATCTGTCCAAGCGGCCCTTCGCGCTGGTGGGGTTCCTCGCCTTCGTGCTGCTGATACCGCTGGCGGCGACTTCGTTCAACCGCGCCATCAAGGCGATGGGTGCGGCGCGCTGGCAGCGCCTGCACCGGCTGGTCTACGCCATCGCGCTGCTGGGGCTGCTGCACTACTTCTGGATGCGGGCCGCCAAGCACCGCTATGACGAGGTGCTGGTGTACGCGGTGGTGATCGGCGTGCTGCTGGGTGTGCGTCTGTGGCGCCGCCTGCAGGTGGCAAAACCGACCCGTGCGGCGCCAATGGCGCGGAATGCGCAGACTTCCCGCGTTACAGGGTCATGAAAGGATTGAAATACCCTCAAGCAAGGGATTGAGTTCGCTAAATTTCATCAGTTGCCGTGACAAAGTTGGCAAAATCATTGACATGTGATTTTTGCCCACTTACGATCAGTCAAGGCGTAACAGTATGTTAAGGAGGCGAACGTGGCTAGCGCGAACAGCATGGCAGGTCCGGGGGACGACCTCTCCGCAGGAGAAGCGTCCTCGCTGGAAGGGCAGCCGCCCTGGGACCTGATCGCGCTGCTGACGCTCGCGTTCATTGTCTTTGGTTGGATGGCGCTGGCGGTGTCCTACAACCCCAGCCATGGCGCGCAGTTCGCATTCGAGAGCTTCCACACGGTTGCGCTGCACCAGTTCCAGACCCTGCCCTGGGATCGCTTCCTGCACGAAATGCACACGACCTACGGCCCGGCGTTCTACGCGCTGGTCGGCAGTCTGCACTTGCCGACCGAGGGCGTGCGGGCGGTCGGGCTGGTCATGCACCTGGTTTCGACGATGGTGCTGCTGCAGGTGGGTCTGCAGATCGGCGCTCCCTGGCAGCGCGCGGCGCTGCTGTCGGCGGCGTTCTTCGTGTCACCGTTCCAGTTCGGCCCGGCCCTGTGGGGGCATCCCGACGCACTCGCGACGCTGCTGATGATGCTCGGCCTCGGTGCCACGATGCTGACCGGCCGCGGCACGCACCGCTCGGTCTCGATCGCGCTGCTGCCCATGACGGTGCTGGTCCACCAGGCCGGTGCAGCGGTGGTGGCCGCGTCCTGCCTCGACGACCTGCGCCTGAAGCGCCATGCGGACATGGCGATCAAGCTGGTGGTCACATCCGCGATGCTTTATCTGCTCTACCGGGTCTGGGATGGCTTCACGCCGCCCTCGCTCCAGACGGCCACACGCATCAACACGCGCGCTTTCCTGATGGCCTTCACGCTGCTGGCACTCGGCCTGCACGCTTGGGACCGCCTCAACACCCGCACGCGCTGGCTCGTGCTGCTGGCGCGTTTCGCGCTGCTGTGGCCGCTGTTCACGCTGGTCTACGCGCTGTCCAGCCCGTTCGCAGGCGGCGGATTCGTCTTCTCGCGCCTGGATGTGCTGGAGGCCGGCATGTTCCCCGTCAACCTCGCCAGCCCGGCGCTGATGGCGCTCGTGGTGGCATGGTGCTGGCGATCGCTGCGGGGCTACCGGCTCTCGACCGCGCAGATCACGCTCTGCGCGGCCGTGCTCGCCACGGGGGATGCGCTGTATCTGAAGGATGTCGACCTCTTCTTCTGGCCGCTGCTGCTGATGCGGCTGGTGCGCTGGGGCGCGCTGCGGCCGAGCGTGCGCGACGCGCTGATGCGCAGCGCAGTGGTCTGGACCCTGGTCAGCCTGTCGCTGGCGACACTGTCATACAGCCAGCTCTGACGCACTCCGGACCGTGCCTCTCACAGGCTGGGCGCCGCCAGTTTGTGCGACACCTCGTCGCGCTTGCCCGAAGCGGCCTCGTCGCCCTGCCGCGCGGCTGCGTCGTACCAGTAGCGCGCCAGTCGCAGGTCGGCCTCGGTGCCGAGGCCGGTTTCGTACATCGAGGCCAGCAGGTACTGTGCTCCCACGTCACCGCCCTGGGCGGCCTGGCGGTACCACTGCAGCGCCCGGGTTTCGTCCTGCGGCACGCCCCGGCCCAGGTAATAGCCGGTAGCGATCGCCACCTGCGCATCGACGCTGCCCGACTCGGCGGCCCGCTGGTACCACGCCATCGCGCGGGGCAGGTCGATCGGCGCGTAGCGTCCGGACTCGTGGAACTCGGCCAGCGCGACCTGCGAGGTGACAAAACCGGCGGCGGCGGCGGCCTGCAGATGGCGCAGTGCGGCTGA
>NZ_JBFPGY010000221.1:0-28434 GCF_041083715.1 Sphaerotilus sp. | reverse complement strand
CGCGCGGACGACCTCTTCCTGGTCGTCAACGCCGGCTGCAAGGACGCCGACACGCGCCACCTGGTCACCGAGATCGGCCACCGCTGCCAGATCGTGCCGATGCCCGACCACGCGCTGCTGGCGCTGCAGGGACCGAAGGCGGTCGATGCACTGGCCCGCATCAATGGCGGCGTCGCGGCGCTGGCCTTCATGGGCGGCGGACAGTTCGCGCTGGCCGGCACCGACTGCTTCGTCACCCGTTCCGGCTACACCGGCGAGGATGGCTTCGAGATCTCCGTGCCCGCCACCCACGCCATTGCACTGGCCCGCACGCTGCTGGCCCAGCCCGAGGTGGAGGCCGCCGGCCTGGGCGCGCGCGACACTCTGCGCCTGGAAGCCGGTCTGTGCCTCTACGGCCATGACATCGACACCGCGACCACCCCGGTCGAAGCCGGCCTGAACTGGGCGATCCAGAAGGTGCGCCGCCCCGGAGGCGCCCGCGCGGGTGGCTACCCCGGCGACGGTGCCCTCGACGGCCAGCTCACCCAGGGCGCCGTGACAAAGCGCATCGGCCTGACAGGCCTGGAGCGCACGCCGGTGCGCGAAGGCGCCATGCTGGTCGACGGCCGCGGCCATCCAGTCGGCCGCGTCACCAGCGGCACAGTCGGCCCGACCGTCGGTCAGCCGATCGCCATGGGCTACGTGGCCGTCAACCATGCCGGCATCGGCAGCGAACTCTTCGCCGAAGTGCGCGGCAAGCGTGTGCCGATGCGGGTCACGGCCATGCCGTTTGCGCCTCACCGATACTTCCGCGGCTGAGGCCTGCGCCTCGCCTGCCCCTCCATTTCTCGAATCCACCCAGGAGCCCTGACCATGTCCCTCAAATTCACCGCCGACCACGAATGGATCAACGCCGACGACACCGCTGCTGCCGTGGTCGGCATCACGGTCCATGCCCAGGACGCCCTCGGTGACGTGGTGTTCGTCGACCTGCCCGCGGTCGGCACCACCTTCGCGCAAGGTGAAGTCGCCGGTGTGGTCGAGTCGGTCAAGGCCGCTGCCGACGTCTACGCCCCGCTGTCGGGCGAAGTCACCGAAGTCAACGAAGCCCTGCGCGACGATCCTTCGCTGGCCAACACCGACCCGCTGGGCGCCGGCTGGTTCTTCAAGATGAAGCTGTCGGACGCCTCGCAGCTCGACGCCTTGATGGACACCACCGCCTACGACGCCCTCACCCAGGGCTGATCCACCCCTGATGAACACGCCGTCCGACCGTGCGCACAGCGCCGGTCGAGGCCGCGCCTTTGCCCAACCGCTGCCCGGAAGCCTCGCCGCCATGCCACACACCGCCCTGCCCCGCCTCGCCGATCTGGAAAACGCCCGCGAATTCACCGCCCGCCACATCGGCCCGGACGCGGCCGACGAGGCGCGCATGCTGGCCGCCATCGGCCCGGACAGCCGCCGCGCGCTGATCGACGCGATCATCCCGCGCTCGATCGCCCGGCCCGCGCCGATGGACCTGCCCGCCCCGCTGACCGAGGCACAGGCACTGGCGGAACTCAAGGCGCTCGCGGCGCAGAACCGCGTGCTGACCAGCCACCTCGGCTGCGGCTACTTCGGCACGCTGACACCGGGCGTCATCCTGCGCAACGTGCTCGAGAATCCCGCCTGGTACACCGCCTACACGCCGTACCAGGCCGAGATCAGCCAGGGCCGCATGGAGGCGCTGGTCAACTTCCAGACCATGGTGACCGACCTGACGGGCATGGCGATCGCCAACGCCTCGATGCTGGATGAGGCCACCGCCGCCGCCGAGGCGATGACGCTGGCCGCCCGCGTGGGCAAGTCGAAGGCCACGCGCTTCGTCGTCGCCCACGACGTGCTGCCGCAGTCGCTCGAAGTCATCCGCACCCGCGCGAAGCCGCTGGGCATCACGGTCGATCAGGTGCATGCCACCGACATCGCCACGTCGCTCGCCGCCGCCCCTGCATTCGCCGTGCTGCTGCAGTACCCGGGCGTCAACGGCCAGGTCCGCGATCTGCGCCCGATCATCGACGCCGCGCACGCCGCGGGCGCCATGGCCATCGTCGGCGCGGACCTGCTGGCGCTGACGCTGCTGGTCTCGCCTGGCGAACTCGGCGCCGACATCGCCTTCGGCACCACCCAGCGCTTCGGCATGCCGATGGGTGCGGGCGGCCCGCACGCGGCGTATCTCGCCACGCAGGACGCCTTCAAGCGTTCGCTGCCCGGCCGGCTGGTCGGCGTCAGCGTGGACAGCCACGGCGCGCCCGCCTACCGCCTGTCGCTGCAGACCCGCGAGCAGCACATCCGCCGCGAGAAGGCCACCTCGAACATCTGCACCGCGCAGGTGCTGCCCGCTGTCGTGGCCAGCCTGTACGCGGTCTACCACGGTCCGGTCGGCCTGCAGCGCATCGCGCAGCGCGTGGCCGTGCTGACGGCCATCCTGGCCGCAGGACTGAAGGCGATGGGCTGGCGCCTGCTGCACGACACGGCCTTCGACACGCTGCACGTCGAGGCAGGCGACCGCCGCGCCGCACTGATGGCCGCTGCCGTGGCGTCGGGCCGCAACCTGCGCGCCGCCAGCGCCGACACGCTGGGCATCAGCCTGGACGAGACGAGCACCCGCGCCGATGTCGAGGCGCTGTGGGCCGTGTTCGCGCAAGGCAGCGCCACGCCGACCGTCGCGCAGTACGCCGACGAGGTCGTGCCGATGATCCCGGCCGCGCTGCAGCGCACCAGCCCCTACCTGACGCACCCGGTCTTCAACACGCACCACAGCGAAACGGAGATGCTGCGCTACCTGCGCATGCTGTCGGACAAGGACCTGGCGCTCGATCGCAGCATGATCCCGCTGGGTTCCTGCACGATGAAGCTCAATGCCACCTCGGAGATGATCCCGATCACCTGGCCCGAGTTCGCGAACGTCCACCCCTTCGCGCCCGCCGAGCAGCTCGCCGGCTACGCCGCGCTGAACACGCAGCTCACCGCCTGGCTCGCCCAGGCCACCGGCTACAGCGGCATCAGCCTGCAGCCCAACGCCGGCTCGCAGGGCGAATACGCCGGCCTGCTCGCCATCATGGGCTGGCACGCGGCGCGCGGCGATGCCCACCGCAAGGTCTGCCTGATCCCCGAGAGCGCCCACGGCACCAACCCGGCCTCGGCGCAGATGGCCGGCATGCAGGTGCTGGTGGTCAAGTGCGAGGCCGGCGGCAACGTCGATCTGGACGACCTGCGTGCCAAGTGCGCCAAGCACGCCGCCGATCTGGCCGCGATCATGATCACCTACCCCTCGACCTACGGCGTGTTCGAGCCGCGGGTGCGCGAGCTGTGCGAGATCGTGCATGCGCACGGCGGGCGGGTCTACGTGGACGGCGCCAACATGAACGCGCTGGTCGGGCTGGCCGCGCCGGGCGAGTTCGGCGGTGACGTGTCGCACCTGAACCTGCACAAGACCTTCTGCATCCCGCACGGCGGTGGCGGGCCGGGTGTCGGGCCGGTCTGCGTGGTCGAGGATCTGGTGCCGTTCCTGCCGGGCCACGCGACGGCAGGCGAGCACCGCGCGGGCGGCGTCGGGGCGGTGTCGGCGGCTCCGCTGGGCAACGCGGCGGTGCTGCCGATCTCGTGGATGTACATCCGCATGATGGGCGCCGAAGGACTGACCGCCGCGACCGAAACCGCGATCCTGAGCGCCAACTACATCGCCGCCCGGCTGGCCGACCACTACGACATCCACTTCAGCGGCGGCATCGACGGCGTGAAGGGCGGCGGTGTGGCCCACGAGTGCATCCTCGACCTGCGCCCGCTCAAGGATTCGTCGGGCGTCAGCGCCGAGGATGTCGCCAAGCGGCTGATCGACTACGGCTTCCACGCGCCGACGCTGAGCTTCCCCGTCGCCGGCACGCTGATGGTGGAGCCGACCGAGAGCGAGCCGCTGGTCGAGCTGGACCGCTTCTGCGACGCGATGGTCGCCATCCGCGGCGAGATCGCGCAGGTCGAATCCGGCGCCTGGCCGCGCGAGGACAACCCGCTCAAGCACGCCCCGCACACGGCGGCCAGCCTGCTCGCCAACGACTGGCCCCACGCCTACGCCCGCGAGACCGCCGCCTACCCGGTGGCGAGCCTGCGCCGCGGCAAGTACTGGTCGCCGGTCGGCCGCGTGGACAACGTCTATGGCGACCGCAACCTGTTCTGCTCCTGCCTGCCGGTGGGCGACTACGCGGGCGAGTGAGGGAACGCGCCCGCTAGGGCGCAGACGCGGCAGCGGGTGGATCCGTGAGCTGGTGGTACACCGCTTCGGCCACCACTTGCAGCCGCGGTCGCTCGACCCGGCCGGACAGCGCGTAGCCGAAGCCATCCTCGACCCAGTAGAAGACCTCGACATCGCCTTCCCGCGCGACCTGGAAGGCGGTCAGCGTGTCGGCGGGCTGGAGACCGGTCGGCGCAGCACGGCGCACGTAGAGCGTCAGCCGCGCGCCCGCGGCGTTCTGGTACATGAACTGCGCGACCGGCCCGTCCCCCGCCGCGAGCAGCCGCCCGCCCAGCAGCTCGTAGCCCAGCGGCGCGAGCTGCGGCGCGTGCAGCGGCGTGCCGAGCCGCTTCGACAGCCAGGCGACGAGGTGGTCCGCCTGCCGGGCATCGACCTCGACGGGGTGGCGCTGCTCCGGCACGTAGACGGCGTGGGCCAAGGCAGCGTCATGCACGAATCGGCCGGACACTCCCGCGGACACCAAGGCCGTCTGACGGCCCCGCCCCAGCTGGTAGCCCAGACCGCCGCCCACCACCAGCCCGGCCAGCCCGAACACCAGCGCCGCCGTCGCCCAGCCCGATCGGGTGCGCGACCACATCCGCCAGCGCGCCTGTACGGCAGCGGCCGGCACCGGTGGTGCCGCATCGCCCTGTGCGGCCCGGACCAGCCGCAGCGGCAGCGGCTCGTTGAGCACATCGTCAAACCCGAGGTGCAGCGCCTGGTTCAGCGATTGCCACTGCGGCACCTGCGCCGCCTCGTCCGGGTGCGCCGCCAGCCACGCCTGCACGGCCAGCCGGCGCTCGGGCGGCAGGCGGCCGTCGGCGTAGGCGTGGAGTTCGTCGGCTTGTACGTCAGTGCCCATGTCGGTTCACTTCACCACTTTCCAGCCGGCCGCAGCACCCGGCCGCACCACCACCGGATGCGACAGCGCGACCCGCATCGCAGCCCGCGCACGCGACAGCCGTGACATCACGGTGCCCACTGGCACATCGAGCACCGCCGCCGCCTCGGCGTAGCTGAACTCCTCCAGACCGACGAGCAGCAGCACCTCGCGCTGCGGCAAGGGCAGACTCGCCAGTGCGGCCTGGATATCGCGCAATGCCAGCGTCTCCAGTTGCCCACCACTGACGGACGGCGCAGACGGATCGTCCTGCACATCGTCGAGCGGATCGGTGGGCAGCCGGCGCTGGCGCACCTGGTTCAGGTGCACGTTGTGCATCAGCGTGAACAGCCACGCCCGCAGCCGCTCGGCCGGGTCCGCCAGGTCGCCCTCGGTCGGCGCCTGCCACTGGTGCAGCCGCGCCCAGGCCCGCTCCAGCGTGTCCTGCACCAGGTCGTCGGCGCTGGCAGCGTCCCCCGTCAGCGCACGCGCATACCGCCGCAGGCGCGGCAGGTGGGCGATCAGGTCCGGCGGATCGGCCACGGCGGCAGAGGGCGATGCCGCTCAGGGACGCGCGACGTGCCAGGCGTTGTTGAACCCGTCGCCGGTGGTGTCGCCCGCCTTCATGTCCTTGGCCCAGGTGTAGAGCGGATGGCCCTTGTACGCCCACTGGCGTGTGCCGTCGTCGCGGGTGACGACGCTGTAATCACCCTGGGCCTTCGCATCAGCGGGGGCCATCAACGGCGGCCAGTTCTTGGTGCAGGGGCCGTTGCAGGCGCTGCGGCCGGCGGCATCCTTGTCGAAGGTATAGAGCGTCATGCCGGCGGCGTCGGTCAGCATGCCGCCGGTGGTCATGGCCGGCGGCGATGCCATCACCGCGCAGGCGCCCAGCACCAGCGTGGCCGAGACGGTGAGCGCGAGGCTGACACGGTGGATCGAGGAACGAATCGAGGTCATGGCTTATCTCCAGGGTTGTGCAACGGCAGGGCCCGCAGCAGCAGAGATCGACACTGCAGGCCCGCAACACTGTGAACACAGGATGCGCCAGATTCATTCCCTGCGTGGCCAAATAAACAGCGCGACAATCCCGACCCATGCGTACCTCGTCCCTCGCCCCTGCCGCTGTGGCCACGCCCGCCCGCCAGCATTTCGCCAGCGACAACTACGCCGGCATGTGTCCGAACGCCGCGCGCTGGTTCATGGAAGCCCAGACCAGCGGACACGAACCCGCCTACGGCGACGACCGCTGGACACTGCAGGTCTCGGAATCGCTGCGCGAGCTGTTCCAGACCGACTGCGACGTCTACTTCGTCTTCAACGGCACGGCCGCCAACTCCCTGGCGCTGGCCTCGCTGTGCCAGAGCTACCACTCGGTGATCTGCACCCCGGTCGCGCACATCGAGACCGACGAATGCGGCGGGCCGGAGTTCTTCTCCAACGGCTCGAAGCTGCTGGTCGCCGAGGGCGAAAGCGCCTCGGCCAGGCTGGGCAAGCTCACGCCCGACGCGGTCGAGACCCTGGTCACCAAGCGCAACGACCTGCACTACCCGAAACCCAAGGTGGTCAGCCTCACGCAGGCGACCGAACTCGGCACCGTCTACAGCGTCGAGGAGGTCTGTGCCATCGCCGCGATCGCCAAGCGCCGCCACCTGAAGGTCCACATGGACGGCGCCCGCTTCGCCAACGCGGTCGCCACGCTGGGCTGCCACCCGAGCGACATCACCTGGCGTGCCGGGGTCGACGTGCTGTGTTTTGGTGGCACCAAGAACGGGTTGCCGATCGGCGAAGCCGTGGTGTTTTTCGACCGGGCACTGTCGGAAGACTTCGCCTACCGCGTCAAGCAGGCGGGGCAGCTCGCCTCCAAGATGCGCTTCATCTCGGCGCCGTGGCTCGGGCTGCTCGAAAACGACACCTGGCTGACCAACGCGCGCCACGCCAATGCGATGGCACAGCGGCTGTACCGGGCACTGGATGGCGTGGCGGGTGTCGAGCGTCTGCACGCACCACAGGCCAACGCAGTGTTTGCCCGCCTGGCGCCCGCGGCCATCGCCCGGGTGCAGGCGCAGGGCTGGCGCTTCTACCAGTTCATCGCGGGCGGCGGCTGCCGCTTCATGTGCTCGTGGGACACGACGCCCGGGTCGGTCGACGCCTTCGCCGCCGACATCGTGCGCGCCTGTGCCTGAACGCGCCCACACCTTCCACCGCTCCAAGGACCCCCATGACTGCTCGCCTGCTGCAAAGCCTGCCCGACGCCGGCGCACCGGCCCAACTCTTCATCCTGCTGCACGGCGTCGGCGCATCCGCCGATGACCTGGTGCCGCTGGCCAAGGCGCTGCGCACAGCGTTCCCGCAGGCGGCGCTGCTGCTGCCGGACGGCTTCGACGCGTTCGATGCAGCGCCCACCGCACAAGGCCGGCAGTGGTTTTCCATCGTTGGCGTGACGGAAGAGAACCGGGTCGAGCGCGTGCAGGCCGTCGTCCCGACGCTGATCGACTGGGTGCGCGGCCACCAGCAGCGCCTCGGCGTGGGCGCGGCAGCGACCGCGCTGGTCGGGTTCTCGCAGGGCAGCATCGTGTCGCTCGAAGCCGCTGTGGCGGCGCCGGATCTGGTCGGGCGGGTGCTGGCCTTCTCGGGCCGGTTTGCACAGTTGCCCGAGGCGGCGCCGCCGCTGACCACGTTCCACTTCTTCCACGGCGGACAGGACACCGTCATCCCGGCCGTGCACGCGACCACCGCGTTCGAGCACATGGCGGCGCTTGACGACGGCGATGCGACGCTCGACATCGCCGACGAAGTGGGACACGAGCTGCACCCGGCGCTGCTGGAGCGGGCCATCTTCCGCCTGACGCACCATGTGCCACCGCGGCTCTGGCGCGAAGCGATGAGCCTGTCTGGCGCACCGACCGGCGCATCCTGACCGCTGGGCGACGGAGGTCACCTGGGCATCGACCCGGGGGAAACTGCCCTTCAATTGCTCCTGAATTTCGGGGATTGCGCAGGACGGACAAACGCGACAGTGCGGACTCCGCACACCACTTCGCCTGTCATTCCCATGCCGCTGCATCCCCGGTCAGACTGCGATTCCGCCCAACCGCTCGGCCCCCCTCCCATTGGCGAGGGTCCGCGCATGATGGTCGCCGAGGTGGTCCCGGTGTGGCAGCGCCACGTCGAGGCCTCGCGTGCCGCTGTGGAAAGCGGCATCGGTGATCTGCTGGAATCGTTCTCGCGGCTGTGCGACGGCGTGCTGGCCGCCAGCCAGCACACGCCCGACGCCGCGAACCCCACCGACCGGTCGATCACGGCGATGCAGGCCCATCAGGATGCCGTGCTGACCCGCATGCTCGACGAGACGGGGATCATCCACCAACGCCGCGAACAATTGCTCGCGCAGCTGGCCGAGTCGCTGCTGCAGCTCGATGCCATCGAGGCGGACCTGCAGGGCAGCCTGGCACCCGATGCCACACCACTGCTGCGGCTGGAAGACACCCGCTCGACACTGGCCCGGCTGTCGCAGCAGGTCGCTGCGGACACACGCGGCGACCACGCACGCCAGGATCAGGCCTTCGTCGAGGCTCGGCAGGCGCTGGCCCAATTCGCCATCGAACGCACACCGTCCGAAGCCGCGGCCTGTGCGCTGCACTCGCTGAGTGCCCGCATCGAGAAGGATCTGGAGCGGGTGCTGATCAGCATGCAGTTCCAGGACCGCCTCAACCAGACGCTGGTCAACGTCACCAGTGACATGCAGCGCTTCACCGAGTGGATGCGCTGCAATGAACACGCCAGCCACGCCGACGCCATGCGCTGGCTGACCGAGCTGGAGCGCTCCTACACGATGCAGGAACAACGCGCTCGCCACAACAACCAGCCAGGTGTCGCCACACCGGGCGGCAGCGTCGAGTTTTTCTGATTCAGACCAAGGACCCTTCCATGAACACGCCTCTTCATGCCGGCAAAACCATTCTGGTGATCGACGACTCGAGCAGTTTCCGTACCGTCGTCAAACTGGCGCTGCAGAAGGCGGGCTACTCAGTGGTGGAAGCCGTGGATGGAGAAGATGCCGTGGCCCGCATCGACACCCACCCGCCGGCCCTGATCGTCTGCGACGTCAACATGCCGCGCATGGATGGGCTGAGCTTCGCGCGCCACATCAAGACCACCGCCGACCATCGGTTCACACCGATCATCATGCTGACCACCGAATCCCAGGAGGCCAGGAAAGCGGAAGGACGCGCGGCCGGTGTGCGGGCCTGGATCACCAAACCGTTCCAGCCATCGCAGCTCGTGGACGCGGTGGCACGGCTCTGCCCGTGAGTGAACGATGGCCTTGTCGATCGACGGTGACCTGACCATCCGCCACGCCACCCTGCGGCGCGAACAGCTGCTCGCCTGGCTGGCAGAGGCCAGCCCAGGCGACGCACTGGACATGGCCCGCGTGGCCGCATGCGACTCGTCAGGATTGCAGCTGCTGCTGGCGCTGCGCCGCAGCCGTGCCGAACGGGGCCACGGTCTGGCACTGCGCAATGTGGCGCCAGCGCTGTCCGAGGTGCTGAAGCGCTGCGGCCTGGACAGCACCCTGCCCTCGGCCTGACGCCATGCAGCAGGACCACCCCACGCACCCGTACCTGCGCTTTGCACTGGGTACGGGGCACTACACGGTGGACCTGGCGCGGGTGAAGGAAATCCTGGAGATCGCTCCGCTGACGCCGGTGCCAATGGTGCCGTCGTTCGTCCGCGGCGTGATGAACCTGCGCGGTGCCGTGGTGCCGGTGATCGACCTCGGGGACCGCCTCGGCCTGGGTGCGGCCAGCATCGGACGCCGCTCCTGCATCGTGATGGTCAGCCTGGCCGCGGAAACACGGGACGAAGTGCCGTCCATGGGGGTGCTGGTCGATGCGGTGGACGAGGTGGTCGATGCAGAGGCCGGCGACCATGAGCCGGTCCCGCTGCTGGGCACCCAGGTGGATCCGCGCTACCTGCGCAGTCTGGTGCGGGTGCACGGCGTGGCCACGCCGGAGCTGGACCTGCCCGCGGTGCTGGATCCAGCCGCACTGGCACACCTCATGGCGGCCAGCCCCCGCCGACGCTGAATCAAGGGCAAGCGCCCGGCAGCGCTGCAGTCGGCAGCACCACGTCCCCACACTGCGCCCGGTGGCGCAGCACATGGTCCATCACCACCAGCGCCAGCATCGCTTCGGCGATCGGCGTCGCACGGATGCCGACACAGGGGTCGTGGCGACCGAAGGTCTCGACCGTCGCAGGCTCACCAGCCCGATTGACCGAGTCGCGCGGCGTGCGGATCGAGCTGGTGGGCTTGATGGCGATCGACACCACCAGATCCTGCCCCGTCGAGATGCCACCGAGCACACCGCCCGCGTTGTTGCTGCGGAATCCGGCCGGGGTCATCTCGTCACCGTGCTCGGTGCCACGCTGGGCGACGGACGCAAAGCCGGCGCCGATCTCGACGCCCTTGACTGCGTTGATGCCCATCATCGCGTAGGCCACGTCGGCATCGAGCTTGTCGAACAGCGGATCGCCCAGCCCGACCGGCATGCCGCGGGCGATCACCTGGATGCGCGCGCCACAGGAGTCCCCTGCACGGCGCAGATCGTCCATGTAGGTTTCCAGCGCCTCGATCCGCGACGTGCCCGGCGCGAAGAAGGGGTTGAGCGGAATCTGCGTCTCGTCCTCGAAGGGAATCGCGATCGGGCCGAGCTGGCTCATCCAGCCGAGGAACGTGGTGCCGTGGCGTGCCTGCAGCCACTTCTTCGCGACCGCGCCCGCCGCCACCATCGGCGCCGTCAGCCGCGCCGACGAACGCCCGCCGCCACGCGGATCGCGCAGGCCGTACTTGCGCCAGTAGGTGTAGTCGGCATGGCCAGGGCGGAAGGTGTCGAGGATGTTGCCGTAATCCTTGCTGCGCTGGTCGGTGTTGCGGATCAGCAGGCAGATCGGCGTCCCGGTGGTCAGGCCCTCGTACACCCCGGAGAGGATCTCGACCTGGTCCGGCTCGTTGCGCTGGGTGACATGGCGGCTGGTGCCGGGGCGGCGGCGGTCGAGATCGGGCTGGATGTCCGCCTCGGACAGCGCCAGTCCGGGCGGGCAGCCGTCGATGACGCAGCCAATGGCCGGACCGTGGCTCTCGCCGAAATTGGTGACTCGAAACAGGAGACCGAAAGTGCTGCCGGACATGGTGCGGATGGGTGACTGCTTGCGCTGGAAAGGATGGCCCGATTGTAGGGGCCCCTCCGCGGCGAACTGGGCGGACTATGCCCCGCTGCTCCAGCCATTGCCGCAACCCGCCGCCTTGAGAATCCAATTCATCGCACATCAAGGATCAAGATGAGCACGGCCCTCAAGAACTCGACATCCACCCGGTCATCGACTGGCGGTGGGACTCCCTCCGCACAGCGCAGCGGCAATGCCGCGGGCACTGCCGGTGACACCAGCCACATGCGAGGCGAATACCTGACCTTCCGCCTCGGCCACGAGGAATACGGCATCGACATCCTCAAGGTGCAGGAGATCCGCTCCTACGAGGCACCGACACGCATCGCCAACGCCGCGTCGTGTTTCAAGGGCGTGGTGAATCTGCGCGGTGTGATCGTGCCGATCGTCGATCTGCGCATCAAATTCGGCTGCGAGAGCGCCGAATACAACGGGTTCACGGTGGTGATCGTGCTGAACATCCGCGGGCGGGTGGTTGGCGCAGTGGTCGACTCGGTGTCGGACGTGCTGGAACTGCCCGGCGAGGCCGTGCGCCCCGCCCCGGACATGGACACCAGCCAGGACACCAGTTTCATCACCGGCATCGCCAGCCTGCAGGACCGCATGCTGATCCTGCTCGACATCGAGCGCCTGATGGGCAGCAACGACCTGGGCCTCAGCTCGGTCTCCTCCGACATGTGAACCAATGCTGAAGATTCCAGCCGCGAGTCCAACAGGGACTCGTTTGAGGCACGGTGCGTTAAGGGCACCGTGCCTTTTTTATGGCATCCTGCATCAATAACATTTAGTTACTTTCGTATCGAAAACAGATACAGACTTGACTCAGGAGGAAAACACGATGGTTGATCGCTTCCGACACATGTCCATCAGAACCCGGTTCGCTCTGGGCACCCTGATTCCGCTGGGACTTGCCGCGGCAGGCATGGCCATGGCCTGGGTGCCGGCACTCACCGGTTCGGACGGCGCAGGCCGCTTCGCGCTGTTGTCCATGGCGCTGCTGTTCGTGGCCATCGGAACGGGCCTGGTGATGCTGCAGGTCAATACACAGGCGGTCCAGCGTCCGCTGGAAGACGCTGGCCAGATGACAAAAGCGCTGATGCTGGGGCAGTACGGTGTCCACGTCCGTGTGAACCGACTGGACGAGACAGGCCAGCTGCTGGTCGCGCTGGAGCAGCTCAGTGACTACCTGGCAGTGGTGCTGCCAGAGTCTGACGACGAGACCGCACGCCTGCCGCGACAGACCGGCACGACCACCCGCTCCCTGGAGCAGATTGCCGAGCGTTTGCGCCATGGAGAAGATGTGTTTGCCGAACTGCCCAAAGCACCGGCGAAGGCATCAGCCGCACGCGCGCCGGCACAGTCACCAGCGCATCTTCGCCTGGTCGCCACTCAGGCCTGATCGCGAACCGGATCGCTGGCGGCCGCATCGGCCGGCCAGTCGCGGATGTAGGCCTTGAGCATGCGGTTCTCGAAGTCCTGGCTGTCCACCACGGCCTTGGCCACGTCGTAGAACGAGATCACACCCATCAGCATGCGCGCACTCATCACGGGCATGTAGCGCGCATGGCGCTCCAGCATCATGCGGCGAACTTCGTCGATCTCGGTGCCAGGAGTGCAGGTCAGCGGATGGTCGTCCATCACGCCGCGCACCAGCATCTTGCCGACCACGCCGCCATTGCGCACGATCGCCTGGATCACTTCGCGGAAAGTGAGCATGCCGGCCAGATCTCCGTGCTCCATCACGACCAGTGAACCGATGTCGTTCTCGGCCATGGCCGTGATCGCTTCGGCCAGCGGATGGTCCGGGGTGACGGTGAAGAGCGTGTTTCCCTTCACACGCAGGATGTCGCTGACTTGCATGGTGACCTCTCGAAGACTGGAATACTGGAAACGCTGCAAACGGATGCGCGAACTACAGGAGCTGTTGCGCCAATATAGCCCACAATGCGCGCAAAAATCACCCTGAGGAGCCCTTGATGGCCGGATACGCTGCCCCCGGATTCGACACCCTCGCGCTGCACGCGGGCAGTGCGCCCGACCCGGTCACCGGGGCCCGCGCCGTCCCGCTGCACCTGAGTACCTCCTTCGTCTTCGAGTCCACCGAACACGCCGCCTCGCTGTTCAATCTGGAGCGCCCCGGGCATGTCTACAGCCGGCTGTCCAACCCGACCACCGCGGTGCTGGAAGAGCGCATCGCCGCGCTCGAAGGGGGGGTCGGCGGCCTGGCCACGGCCAGTGGACAGGCTGCGCTGGTGCTGGCCATCACCACGCTGGCCGGCGCTGGCGACCACATCGTCGCCAGCAGTTCGCTGTATGGCGGCTCGCACAACCTGCTGCACTACACGTTGCCGCGCCTGGGCATCCACACCACCTTCGTGCGCCCTGGCGACCACGGTGCCTGGCGCACGGCGATCCGGCCGGAAACGAAGCTGCTGTTCGGCGAAACCCTGGGCAACCCGGGGCTGGACGTGCTCGACATCCCTGCGCTGGCACAGCTCGGGCGAGACCATGGCCTGCCGCTGCTGGTGGACGCCACACTGACAACCCCCTGGCTGCAGCGACCTCTTGATCTGGGCGCCTCGCTGATCGTGCATTCGGCAACCAAGTTCCTCTGTGGCCACGGCACGGTCGTCGGCGGATTGCTGGTCGATGGCGGCAATTTCGACTGGGATGCGGCGCACGCCATGCACGGCCGTGGCGCAACGCTGTGCGCGCCCTACGACGGCTTCCACGGCATGGTGTTCACCGAGGAAAGCTCGGTCGGGGCCTTCGGCCTGCGGGCACGGCGCGAGGGGCTGCGCGACCTGGGCGCCTGCATGAGCCCGCACACCGCCTGGCTGATCCTGCAAGGCATCGAGACACTGCCGCTGCGCATGGCACGCCATGTCGAGAACACACAGCGCATCGTCGAGTTCCTCGCGGCACAGCCGATGGTCGGCACCATCCGCCATCCATCCTGCCAGAACCACCCGGACCATGCCCTCGCACGACGCCTGCTCCCCAAAGGCTGCGGCGCCGTCTTCAGCTTCGACCTGCTGGGCTCGCGCCGCCAGGGACAGGCCTTCATCGAAGCGCTGGAGCTGTTCTCGCACCTCGCCAATGTGGGCGATGCGCGCTCGCTGGTGATCCACCCGGCCTCGACCACCCATTTCCGGATGGACGACGCGGCACTCGCTGCCGCCGGCATCGGCCCAGGCACGATCCGGCTGTCGGTCGGATTGGAGGACCCGGCCGATCTCATCGACGATCTCCAGCGCGCCCTCAAGGCAGCGCAGAAAGCCGTGTGATGCCCATGTCCGCCCCCACACCCACCCCCGCCCCGGTGCCCCTCTATGCGTACACCGGTGGCCGGCCATTCGATGCGGCCGGGCCCTGTGTCGTGTTCATCCATGGCGCACTCAACGACCACAGCGTCTGGACGCTGGCGGCACGCTGGTTCGCACACCACGGTCACAGCGTGCTCGCCGTCGATCTGCCGGGGCACGGCCGCAGCCATGGGCCCGCGCTGCCGGATGTCGAAGCGATGGCCGACGCCGTGCTCGCGCTGCTGGCCGAGCGGGGCGTGCAGCGGGCGGCACTGGTCGGCCACAGCATGGGCTCGCTGATCGCGCTGGAGGCCGCCAGCCGCGCGGCACCGGGTGCGATCAGCCACCTCGTGATGGTCGGCACCGCCTATCCGATGCGCGTCTCCCCCGCGCTGCTGGCCACCGCGGCGCAAGCGCCACTGGCGGCCATCGACCAGGTGGTGACGTTCTCGCACGCCTCGATGGCCGCCAAGCCCTCATACCCCGGACCGGGCGCGTGGCTGCATGGTGCCAGCCGCGCACTGATGCGGCAGGTCCTCGCCCGCGGCGCAGCGGCAGCGGGCATCGAGCACAACCTGTTCCACCATGACTTCACCGCGTGCGACCGCTACACCCACGGGCTGGCAGCCGCTGAACAGCTGCGCAGCACCGCGGACTCCGACTGCAGATGCAGCCTCATCGTCGGCGCCCAGGACCGCATGACCACACCGAAGCAGGCGACCATGATCGCGAACGCCCTCGGGGCACAGGTGCACACGCTGCAGACCGCCGGCCACGCGCTGATGCAGGAAGACCCGGACGGCCTGCTCGCCGCGCTGCGCCGGTCGCTGCGCTGAGCCGCTCAGCGCGACATCGCCGAATGCCGTGCGGGCGAAGCCGGTTTCATCTGGCGACGCAGAGCGACTGCCGACGTGGCGGCCTCGGATCGGGCGTTCGCATCCAGGCGGAAGATACGGACCGCTTCAGACACCATCTCCGCCTGGGAACCCACTGAACTGGCCGCATTGCTCAAGTCCTGCACCAGCGTGGCATTCTGCTGGGTCAGGGTTTCCATGTTGGCCACGGCTTCGTTGATCTGCGAGATGCCGACCAGTTGCTCGGTGGCCCCGGTGCCGATGCCGCCCACCAGGGTGCTCATCTGGCGCACGGCGGCGAGGGCCTCGTCCATGGTGCTGCAGGCCAGATCCGTCTGGACGGTGCCCACCTCCACCTTGCCAGCCGCATCCTGGATCAATTCCTTGATCTCCTGCGCGGCCACCGATGTGCTCTTGGCCAGTTGGCGCACCTCGCCAGCCACCACGGCGAAGCCTCGTCCCTGCTCCCCTGCCCGGGCTGCCTCGACCGCCGCGTTCAGTGCCAGCAGGTTGGTCTGCAGCGCGATGCCATCGATGACCTGGACGATTTCCTGGATGCGGCGCGAGGCCTGGCTGATGGTCTGCATCGTCTCGGTCACACGGTGCACGGCCGCGGTGCTGCGCGAGGTGATGTCCGCCGCCTGCAATGCCATGCCGGCCACGCCATGGGCGCTTTCGGCGCTCTGGCGCACGGTGGCGGTGATCTGGGTCATCGACGCCGAGGTTTCCACCAGACTGGACGCCTGGGACTCGGTGCGCTCGGACAACTCGAGGTTGCCACGGGCCATTTCACCCGCGGTCCCCCGCAGCGAATCCACCCCGGCGCGGGTGTCTCCAACGATCGCCAGCAGGTTGACCGACAGTTGGTTGAGCGCCCGTTCAAGCTGCCCGGCCAATCCGGGCTGGTCGGCCGGCAGACGGCGGCTCAGATCACCCGCAGCCATGCGATTGGCGAACTGGAGCAGGCGCTGCATGGGCTGCACGCTGGTGAGGCCGATGTGCCAGGAAGCGATCGCCGCTCCACCCGCCACCAGCCCGGCTGCAGCCACCCATGACAATGCGCCCAGACTGCTTCCCGGCACGACCACCTGCCCCGCGAACAGGCCGGTCAGACCACATCCAAGGCAAAGCAGAAACAGTCTGGTGGACGAACGGACGGCCAGTCGGCGGCCAATCCTGGCCGCCAAGGTGTCCAGCTCGACCTGGCCGCTGCGCAGCCGGTGCCGGCCTGCACCACCCGACGACTGCGCTGCCCGCATCGCAGCGTACAGCTGCTCCGCGGCTTCGATCTGCTGGCGACTGGCCTCGGTGCGCACCGACATGTATCCCGCCAGCCGATCGCTGTCGAACAGCGGCGTGACGTTGGCCATGACCCAGTAATAGTCGCCGTTCTTGCGGCGATTCTTGACCATTCCAGACCAGGGCGCGCCACCAGCGATCGTGGCCCACATGTCTCGGAACGCCTCTTCCGGCATGTCGGGGTGGCGGATCAGGTTGTGGGGCTGCCCGAGCAATTCTTCGCGGACAAAACCACTGACCTCGATGAACGCGGGATTGCAGTAGAGGATGCGTCCCTGCGGATCTGTGGTCGAAACCAGCGCTCGCCCAGTCGGAAATGGATATTCAGTCTGGGTGACTGGCAAGTTGCTGCGCATTGGGTACCCCCGGTAACACGCTCGGTCCGATGCCGTCACATGACGGTCTGGCGAGAGATTAGGCATTACCCATGCGCCCGAACTGCATAAAAAAGGGATGAACGGGGGGCAGTTTCACCCAGGTAACGTGCCCACACGGAGGCAGCAGTCAAGGCGGAGAAGGCTCCCGGCCCAGCGCGTCGGCCAGTCGCATGCCGGACAGACCGGCATGGCGCCAGAATGGTTCATCCTGCCAGCGTGCGGACAGCAGCAAGGCCTGTACCAGTGGCGCCACTGGCGTGCGGGCCGGGTCGACCAGCAGCACATGGCGCGCCAATCCCGGTTCGGACAGGCTGCCAACCCAGTCCAGGCGCTGCAGTTGCTCGACCACCGGATCGACTTGCAGCGGATCGAGGTGCAGGCGTTCGCACAACTCGACCAGCGCCACGCCGCGCGCTGCACTCTGCTGCGCACCGGCCAGTTCGCGCAGCACGGTCAGCGCGAGCATGAACCGCCATCCCGGCGTCACCGCGTGGCGCACCACACGCATCTGCAGACTTGGCGCGTAGGCCGCAATCACCGCGCCAAGCAGCACGATCACCCAGCCAAGGTAGATCCAGCTCAGCAGGATCGGCACCGTGGCAAACGCACCGTAGATCGTGGTGTAGGTCGGAGCAAGCCCCAGGTACCAAGCCAGTCCGCGCTTGGCCAGCTCGAAGCCCACCGCGACAAACACGCCACCCAACCCTGCATGGCTCCACCGGACCTGCGTGTTGGGAACAAATTTGAACAACGCCGACATGCCGGCGGCCATCAACCCCAGCTCGATCAGGCCGAGCAGAAACGACACGCCTCCCGGCAACGCATCGACCAGTCCGCTGGAAGCGGACACGGCGTACGAGGTCATCGACAGGCTCACGCCCAGCACCAGCGGGGCCAGCGTGGCGGTGGCCCAGTACACCAGCACGCGCTGGGCGAGTGGTCGGGGCTGGCGCACCCGCCAGATGGCGTTGAGGGATCGGTCGATGGTCAGCAGCAGCGCGATGGCCGTGAAGACCAGCACCACCAGGCCGATCGTCCCGACCTGGCTGGCCTTGCTGGCGAACAGCGTGATCTGCTTCAGCACAGGGCGGGCGATGGCGTCCGGCACCAGGTTCTGCAGGAAATAGACCTCCAGCGCCTTGCGGAAACTCGCGAACATCGGAAAGGCTGTGAAGAGCGCGAAGGTCACGGTCGCCAGCGGCACCAGCGAGATCATGGTCGTGAAGGTCAGGCTGCCCGCCGTGATGCCGAGCCGGTCTTCACGGAAACGCTGACGAAGGGTGCGCAGCGTGTCGAGCCACGGCCAGTGCTGGAGGGCAGCCCAGCGACTGCTGAAGGGATTCATGATGGCTATCATGCCAAAGCTGAACCGATGACCTCACGATGACCGAACCCGTCCTGTCCATTCCCCCCCCTGCAGACCGTCCCGCCAGCGCGGCCGGTATTCCCACCTCAGCGGTCCGGCGCAGCCGCTGGCTCGCCTTCACCGCGGGTCTGGCGCTTGTCGCGCTGGGTCTGCTCTGGGAGCTGGTGCTGGCACGCACCGGTGGCGGTACGCTCGCCATCAAGGTAGTGCCACTGGTGCTGGCCCTGCCGGGTCTGTGGCGCATGAAGCTCTACACCTACCGCTGGCTGAGCCTGGCCGTCTGGCTCTATGCCGCCGAAGGCGCCGTGCGGGTCAACAGCGCGCCGGGGCGCGAAGTGGCGCTGGCGGGTCTCGAGATCGTGCTGTCGGTCCTGCTGTTCACCGCCTGTGCCTGGCATGTGCGGGCACGGCTCGCGGCCGGGCGGCTGATCGCTGCGGTGGCCTGAACGGCGAGAGGACACACCATGTCGAATCCGGACCTTCCGCTGATCGCGGAACTCTGCGCTGCCGTCGGGGCAGCCCACGTGCTGCGCGACGGTGATCTCGTGGCGTACGAACGCGACTGGCGCAAGCGCTGGCACGGCCGTGCGCTGGCGGTGGTCAGGCCTGGCAGCACAGCCGAAGTGGCCGAAGTGATGCGCCTGTGTAACCACCACGGGGTGGCCGTGGTGCCACAGGGCGGCAACACCAGTCTGGTCGGTGGATCGGTGCCGGACGACAGCGGCACGCAGGTGCTGCTGAACCTGGGCCGGCTGAACCGGGTGCGCGGCATCGATGCAGCCAACCTGACGATGACGGTCGAGGCGGGCTGCGTGCTGCAGGCCGCACAGGAAGCCGCGGAAGCCGCCGGGCTGCTGCTGCCGCTGAGTCTGGCCGCGGAAGGCAGTTGCACCATCGGGGGCAATCTGTCGACCAATGCGGGCGGCACACAGGTGCTGCGCTACGGCAATGCCCGTGAACTCTGTCTCGGGCTGGAGGTGGTGACGCCCGCCGGCGAAGTCTGGGAGGGGCTCAGCGGCCTGCGCAAGGACAACACCGGCTACGACCTGCGCCACCTCTACATCGGCAGCGAGGGGACGCTGGGCGTGATCACCGCCGCGGTGATGCGCCTGTATCCGCAGCCAGCCGCCTCGATGACAGCGCTGGCAGTCTGCGCGTCGGTGGAGCAGTGCGTGGCCCTGCTGCAGCTGGCGCAGGCCCGCGCGGCAGCCTCACTGACTGGATTCGAGGTGATGAGCGACTGTGCGCTGTCACTGGTCCGCAAGCACTTCCCGCAGATCCCGCAACCATTGCCGCCCGCAGCCTGGACCGTGCTGCTGGAAGTCTCCGACGCGGAAAGCGCCGAACATGCCCGGACCGTGTTCGAGGCCTTGCTGGAGGCCGCACTGGAGGCCGGTGTCATCACCGACGCAGCCGTGGCGACCTCGGTCGCACAGTCGCGGTCGATGTGGCATCTGCGCGAGTCGATCTCGATGGCGCAGGCCGAGGAGGGTCTCAACATCAAGCACGACATCGCCCTGCCCGTCTCGCGCATCCCCGCGTTCGTCAACAGCACGGATGCAGCGCTGGAGCAGGCCTTTCCGGGCGCTCGGCTGGTCAACTTCGGGCATCTGGGAGACGGCAATCTGCACTACAACGTGCAGGTGCCGGTGGGGGGATCTCCGGCAGAGTTCCTGCACCGACATGAGCACGCGGTCAACACGCTGGTCTATGACGCGGTGCAGGCGCACGGCGGCTCGATCTCGGCCGAGCACGGCATCGGTGCCCTGAAGCGGGAGGAACTGGCGCAGCGCAAGTCACCGGTCGCGCTGTCCCTGATGCGCACGATCAAATGGGCGCTGGACCCTGATCAGCGGATGAATCCGGGCCGGATGCTGGAAACAGCGAGCTTCACTGCAACGGACCCTTGAGTGCATCGGGGATCGGCAGGTGAACGATGTCGATCCCCTCTTCCCGCAAGGCCTGCACCTCGACGGGCGTCGCCTCGCCGCGGATGTTGCGCTGTTCGATCTCGCCGTGGTGGATGCGCCGGGCCTCCTCCGCGAAGCGCGGTCCGACGTCCTCGGTATGGGCCAGGACATGGCGCATGGCTTGCAGCAGAATGGCCTCGGCTTGGGCACGCTCAGGCGTCTGGGCATTGCGTGCATCGGGTTCAGGCTTGGGCCTGGACGCAACCACCGTCCCCGGACGGGTCGGTGCCATCGGAATACCGGTGGAAGGCGTTCTGGCTCCGGACAGGTTCAGCCTTGGCGCGCAGGGCATGCGCAAGACCTTGGCCAGCCCGCACATCGGACAGGTCAGCAATCCACGGGACTGCTGCGACTGGTAATCCTCTTCCGAACCGAACCAGCCCTCGAAGGCATGGCCGGACACGCACTGCAGATTGAGTACTTTCATGGCCGGCCGATTATCGGTCGCGGCCCCAGTCTTCGGCTTTCTTCCAGGTCAATGCCCAGCGGCCGGCACGCCATTGCTGCAGCCAGAGCAACGCGACCATGGTCTTGGCATCGGTCACGGAGCCGTCGGCGATCCAGCCGGCCAGATCGTCTTCGGTGGCGGCGAACACGTCGAGGAACTCCCCCGCATCCAGTTGCCGCTCCCCCGCCACCAGCCCACGTGCGAACCAGACCTCGATGCGCTCGCTGGAGTAGGCAATGGCATTGTGCAATTCCCCGGCGTATGCCCACTCGGCTGCGCGGTAGCCCGTTTCCTCGAACAGTTCGCGCACCCCGCAGACGATGCCGGGCTCGCCGGCTTCCAGCTTGCCAGCCGGGAACTCGAGGTAGGCACGGTGCATCGGATAGCGGTATTGCCGCTCCATCACCAAGCGCCCGTCGTCCAGCACCGGTACGACCATCACCGCGCCAGGGTGCACGATGTATTCGCGGTATGAGGCACTGCCGTCCGGCAGCGCCACGTCATCCTGGCGCACCTGCAGGAATCGTCCACGGTAGACCTCGCGCGACTGCACGCAGGCCTCGCGCAGGTGCACATCGCCTGCGGGCAGTCCGTCCAGTTCCGGCAATGCCATGGGAATCCGTCTCTCAGTGCCGGCGGCGAAGATGGCGCCAGACGAATCCCGGGAAGGCCAGTGTCAGCATCACGCACGACAGCACGGCGTAGAACTGCCAGCCCTGCTCGGCCATCTGGCCGCTGCGGCCTTCCAGCCAGCGTCCGACCGCCGTGACCACAGCGGTGTAGAGTATCAGTTCCAGCAGACGCCACGACACGGCCTTGGTCGCCTTGCGGGGCCCGAGCGCAAAGATTCGCTCATTGATGAACGGCAGATTGGCCAGTACGGCTGCGAGCAGCAGGACCAGCCAGATGGCTGCAGCAGAGGTCATCAGGTAGCCAGCGTCTTGACGATGGCCTGCGCGCACATGGCCATGAGGCCACCGGGCAGGACCCCGAGAAGCAGCACCGCAGCGCCATTCAGGGACAGCACCGCACGCGCACCTGCGGGCGTGACGATCTCGGACGTGTCCTTGGGCTCCTCGAAGTACATGACCTTGACGATGCGCAGGTAGTAGAAAGCGCCGATCAGCGACATCAACACCGCAAAGATCGCCAGTTGCAGATGCATCGTGTCGTTGGTCGAGATCAGCGCCTGCAGCACGGCCAGCTTGGCGTAGAAACCGACCATGGGCGGCACACCCGCCAGCGAGAACATGAAGATGCCCATCACGGCAGCCAGCGTCGGGCTGCGGCGGTGCAGACCAGCCAGATCGGAGATCTCGTCCGCTTCGAAGCCGGCGCGGGCCATCAGCATGATCAGCCCGAAGGTGCCCAGCGTCGTCACCACGTAGGTGATGATGTAGAACATGGCCGAGCTGTAGGCATTGGCCGCGGACAGCGTGTTGCCGTTGACGACCCCCGCCAGCAGGCCGAGCAGCAGGAAGCCCATCTGCGCAATGGTCGAGTAGGCCAGCATGCGCTTCAGGTTGGTCTGCGCGATGGCCGCCAGATTGCCAACCAGCAGCGAGCAGACCGCCAGCACCACCATCATCTGCTGCCAGTCCACCGCAAGACCCAGCATGCCGTCGACCAGCAGACGCATCGTCATGCCAAACGCAGCGATCTTGGGCGCACCGGCGATCAGCAGCGTCGCTGCCGTCGGCGCACCCTGGTAGACATCAGGCAGCCACATGTGGAACGGCACGGCTCCGAGCTTGAAGGCCAGACCGGACACGATGAACACCAGTCCGAACACCAGCACCTGGCGGTTCACATCGCCCTTGCCGATGGCATCGAAGATCTGGCCCAGATCGATCGATCCGGTGGCGCCGTACATCATCGACATGCCGTAGAGCAGGAAGCCCGAAGCCAGCGCACCCAGCACGAAATACTTCATCGCCGCTTCGGTGGACTGGGCATGGTCACGGCGCAGTGCGACCAGCGAGTACAGCGACAGGCTCATCACTTCCAGGCCGAGGTACAGCGTCAGCAGGTTGTTACCCGACACCATGATCGAGATGCCCAGCAGCGAGAACAGGCTCAGCGTGTACAGCTCGCCCTTGAGCATTTCGCGGCTGGCCGCATAGGGGCGGGCGTAAACGAGGGTCACCGCCACCGCGATCGTCGCGAACAGGGCCAGCAGATGCCCCATCGGGTCGGTGACCACCATGCGGTTCATCGCATAGGTGGTCTGCCCCTCGTTGAACAGTACCCAGTGCATGCCGCCGACGCAGACCAGCGTCAGCAGGGTCAGCACATGGGTCGGCGTGCGCCGGGGATCGGTGACGAACAGGTCGGCCAGCGCGACCACGCAGGCCATCACCAGCAGGAAGATCTCGGGATACACCGCGAGCCAATTCATTGCAGTCATGGGGTGCAGCGCTCCAGGATCACAGTTTCGACACGCCAACGTGGCGGATCAGCTCGTTCACCGACACGTGCATGACGTCGGTGAACGGCTTGGGGTACAGACCCATCGCGAGGGTGCAGATCGCCAGCACGGCCAGCAGCAGGTACTCGCGGGCGTTGATGTCGGTGAGTTCACGCACGTGGTCATTGGCAACTTCGCCAAAGTAGACGCGCTTGATCATCCACAACGTGTACGCAGCACCAAAAATCAGTGCCGAGGCCGCCAGCATGCCGATCCAGAAGTTGAACCTGACAGCCCCGAGGATCACCATCCATTCGCCGATGAAGCCCGCCGTACCCGGCAAGCCAGCATTGGCCATGCCGAAGAAGACAGCAAATGCGGCGAACTTGGGCATGGTGTTGGCCACGCCGCCGTAAGAAGAGATTTCACGCGAATGCACGCGGTCATACAGCACGCCGATGGACAGGAACATCGCGCCCGAAACGAAGCCGTGCGAGATCATCTGCACCAGACCACCAGAGATGCCCAGCTCGCTGAAGTAGAAGAAGCCCAGCGTGACGAAGCCCATGTGCGCGATCGACGAATAGGCGACCAGCTTCTTCATGTCGGTCTGCACCATCGCCACCAGACCGATGTAGATCACGGCGACCAGCGACAGCCCGACCAGCAGACCGGACCATTCGTGCGAGGCATCCGGAGCGATCGGCAGCGAGAAGCGCAGGAAACCATAGGCACCGAGCTTCAGCATGATCGCGGCCAGCACGATGGAGCCCCCGGTAGGGGCTTCGACGTGGGCGTCCGGCAACCAGGTGTGCACCGGCCACATCGGCACCTTCACCGCGAACGCTGCCAGGAAAGCGAAGAACAGCATGGTCTGCGCGCCGATCGGCAGCGGCAGCTTGTGCCAGGTCAGGATGTCGAAACTGCCACCCGACTTGTAGTACAGGAAGACGAGGGCGAGCAGCAGCAGCAGCGAACCAGCCAGCGTGTACAGGAAGAACTTGATCGCGGCGTAGACACGGCGCGGTCCCCCCCAGATGCCGATGATGATGTACATCGGGATCAGGGTCGCTTCGAAGAACACATAGAACAGCATGCCGTCGGCCGCCGAGAACACGCCGACCGTCAGGCCCGACATGATCAGGAAGGCGCCGATGTACTGGTGGGCACGGTCGGTGATGACTTCCCAGCCGGCCAGCACGACGATGACCGAGATGAAGGCCGTCAGCAGCACGAACCACACCGAGATGCCGTCGACACCCAGGTGGTAGCGGATGTTGAACCGCGGAATCCAGGCCAGGTTTTCCTGGAACTGCAGGGCAGCGGTGGTGGTGTCGAAGCCGGTGATCAGCGGCAGCGTGACCGCGAAGCCGATCAGCGCACCGATCAGACCGATCCAGCGGGCTGCCTGGGGTTGGTCGTCACGCCCGATCGCCAGCAGCAGCACGCCGAAGGCAATGGGAATCCAGATCGCAAGAGAGAGGTATGCCATGGTCTGTTACCTCCGCTCAGCGGTACTGCAGCACGAACCACGTCATCAGCGCGAAGACGCCGACGAGCATGACCAGTGCGTAGTGGTAGATGTAGCCGGTCTGGAACAGGCGCACGAGCGACCCGATCCATCCCACCAGACGCGCGGAACCATTGACAGCCAGGCCGTCGATGATCGTCACGTCGCCGATCTTCCACAGACCGCGGCCCAGCAGACGGGCGCCTGCAGCGAAGATGTTCTCGTTGATCCAGTCCATGTAGTACTTGTTTTCCATCACGGTCACCAGCGGTGCCAGTGCCCGGGCGAAGAACGCCGGAACAGCCGGAACCAGCATGTAGAACACGTACGCCGTCACGACGCCGCCCAGGGCCAGCATGAACGGCAGCGTGCTGAACGCATGCACCGCCATCGTCGCCGCACCATGGAACTCGTGCGCGAGTTCTTCCATCGCAGGATGGTGTTCGAAGTTGACGAACACGGCATCCTTCAGGAAGTCGCCGTACAGCATCGGCTCGATGGTGAGGTAGCCGATCACGACCGATGGGATCGCCAGCAGCAGCAGCGGCACGGTCACGACCCAGGGCGACTCGTGCGGCGTGTGCGCATGTGCATGGCCGTGGTCGTCCTCGTCATGGTGGTCATGCTCGCCCGGGAACGGTTTGTGGTGGAAATGCTCCTTGCCATGGAAGACGAGGAAGTACATCCGGAACGAGTAGAAGGCCGTCACGAAGACACCGATGACCGCGGTCATGTACGCCCACTGCGCAGCCGGCAGATGGCTGGCGGCCAGCGCTTCGATGATCGAATCCTTCGAATAGAAGCCCGAGAAGAACGGTGTGCCGATCAGTGCGAGCGAGCCCAGCAGCGACGTGATCCAGGTGATGGGCATGTACTTGCGCAAGCCACCCATGTTGCGGATGTCCTGGTCATGGTGCATGCCCATGATCACCGAGCCTGCACCCAGGAACAGCAGCGCCTTGAAGAAGGCGTGCGTCATCAGGTGGAACACGGCGACCGAGTAGGCGGAGGCCCCGAGCGCCATCGTCATGTAGCCGAGCTGCGACAGCGTCGAATACGCGACCACGCGCTTGATGTCGTTCTGGATGATGCCCAGGAAGCCCATGAACAGCGCCGTGATCGAACCGATGACCAGGATGAAGTTCAGCGCAGTGTCCGACAGCTCGAACAGCGGCGACATGCGCGTGACCATGAAGATGCCGGCCGTCACCATGGTGGCGGCGTGGATCAGCGCGGAGATCGGGGTCGGGCCTTCCATCGAGTCGGGCAGCCAGACGTGCAGCGGGAACTGCGCCGACTTGCCCATCGCGCCGATGAACAGGCAGATGCAGATGACCGTGATCAGCATCCAGTCGCCACCCCAGGTGTCGTAGGGAAAGACGATCTTGGCCAGTTCGCCAGCCTTGGCAAAGGTCTCGGTGTAGTTCAGCGTGCCAGCGTAGGCTGCGATCAGGCCGATGCCGAGGATGAAGCCGAAGTCACCGACCCGGTTGACCAGGAACGCCTTCATGTTGGCGAACACTGCGGTCGGCTTCTTGAACCAGAAACCGATCAGCAGATAGGACACCAGACCCACCGCCTCCCAGCCGAAGAACAGTTGCAGGAAGTTGTTGCTCATGACGAGCATCAGCATCGAGAACGTGAACAGCGAGATGTAGGAGAAGAAGCGCTGGTAGCCCGGATCCTCTTCCATGTAGCCGATGGTGTAGATGTGCACCATCAGCGACACGAAGGTCACCACGCACATCATCATGGCCGTCAGGCCGTCGACCATGAAGCCGACTTCCATCTTCAGGCCGCCCAGCACCATCCATTCGTAGACGGTCTGGTTGTAGCGTGCGCCTTCGAGCGCAACGGCCTTGAGCGTGATGGCCGACAGGATGAAGGCGATCAGGACGCCCAGAATGGTGGCGACGTGCGAACCCGTCCGGCCGATGGACTTGCCGAAGAAGCCGGCCAGCACGGCCCCCGCGAGGGGCGCGAGCGGCACAGCCAACAGCATCGATTGCGAGAGCTGAGACATTTTCTGTTGTTCCCCTTGGCGTCAGCCCTTCAGCGAGTCCAGCTCATCGACATTGATCGTGGCACGGTTGCGGAACAGCACGACCAGAATGGCCAGACCGATCGCAGACTCGGCCGCTGCCACCGTCAGGATGAAGAACACGAACACCTGTCCGGCCATGTCACCCAGGTAATGGGAGAAGGCCACGAAATTCAGATTGACCGACAGCAGCATCAGTTCGATGGCCATCAGCAGCACGATCAGATTCTTGCGGTTCAGGAAGATGCCGACCACCGAGATCGCGAACAGGATCGCGCCCAGCGTCAGATAGTGTCCGAGCGTGATCATGCGGTTCCTTTCGGGGCGGCAGCATCGACTGCGATCGAGGCAGCCGGGACAGAGGGCAGTTCGCGCACGGCATCCATCTTCACGATGCGCAGGCGATCGGCCTTCTTGGCCTTGACCTGCTCCGACGGGTTCTGGCCGCGAACGTCCTTGCGGCGACGCAGCGTCAACGCGATGGCGGAGATGATCGCCACCAGCAGCAGCACCGCAGCGATTTCCAGCGGATAGAGGTAATCGGTGTACAACTCGATGCCCAGCAGCTTGGTGTTGGGCATGCCGACCACGCCCTCCATCGGCTTCGCAACTGGTGTGTTGAAGCCACGCTGCAGCACCCAGGCCATCTCCAGCGCGATGACCACACCCACGAGTGCGGCCACCGGGAAGTGCGTCCAGAAACCCTGCTTCAGCACCTCGATGTTGATGTCAAGCATCATCACGACGAACAGGAACAGCACCATGACGGCGCCGACATACACGAGCACCAGCGAAATCGCCAGGAACTCGGCATGCAGCAGCATCCAGATGCACGAAGCGCTGAAAAAAGACAGCACCAGGAACAGCGCGGAATGCACCGGGCTGTTGGCCGTGATGACTCGGAATGCCGAGAGCAGCAGCACGGCGGAAAAGACGTAGAAGAGCGCGGTGGTCGTGTCCATGTCGTAGTCGGGTACGCGGTTGGTGCAAGCCCAGTTCCGCGGTGCAGTCAACGGACTGCGGCCGCGAGTGTGGGCGCCTTGCCTTACCGGTACTTGGCGTCCGCCTCCTTGTTGGCTGCAATCTCTTTTTCGTAGCGATCGCCGACGGCCAGCAACATGTCCTTCGTGAAGTACAGGTCACCGCGTTTTTCGCCGTGGTATTCGAAGATGTGCGTTTCGACGATCGAATCGACCGGGCAGCTCTCTTCGCAGAAACCGCAGAAGATGCATTTGGTCAGATCGATGTCGTAGCGGGTGGTACGACGGCTGCCGTCCGCGCGAACATCCGATTCGATGGTGATCGCCATCGCCGGACACACCGCCTCGCAGAGCTTGCAGGCGATGCAGCGCTCTTCGCCGTTGTCATAACGGCGCAGCGCGTGCAGACCGCGGAAACGCGGTGAAAGCGGCGTCTTCTCTTCCGGAAACTGCACAGTCACACTGCGCTGGAAGAAGTGACGCCCCGTCAGCTTCATGCCCTTGAGCAACTCAAGCAACATGAAAC
>NZ_JBFPGY010000220.1:0-2635 GCF_041083715.1 Sphaerotilus sp. | reverse complement strand
CTGGGCATCGAATCCGCCAGCGCTGTCCACGCCCACACCGAAGCCGAGGCCAAGGCGGTCGGCAGCGCCTGCCGCCATGCCATGCGTGCGATCGAGGACTGCTACACCCTCAATCCGAAGGCAGAGAAGGCGGCGGTCTACGCTGGCTGGCGCGAGATGGACGAGTACATGCGCGAGAACAAGCTTGAAGGCGTCGCACCCACCGAGCCGCGACCGGCTTCACCCGGCGCCAAGCCCAAGGTCGCCAAGGAGGATCCGCCGGACGAGGAGATCCTCGACGATGGCAAGAAACCGCAGAAAGCCGCCGCAGCCGCTGCCGGCCACGCTGCCAAACCGACGCACTGACGATCCCGCGGCCAATCGGGCCGCTGCCAGTGTGAAAATGCGGGGATGCACCCCCAAGGCGATCCCCCGGCCCTCCCTGTGACCCTGCGCCAGCGCTGGCGGTCGCTGCGCCAGCATCCCGAGGCCGCGCGCGGCGTGCGTGACATGCTGCCGATGGTCCCCGGCATGGCCGCCTGGGGCCTGGTCACCGGTGTGGCGATGGTCAAGAGCGGGCTCGATCCCTGGCTGGCGCTGCTGATGTCGCTGACGGTGTTCGCCGGCTCCTCGCAGCTCGCCGCGCTGCCGCTGATCGCCACCGGCGCGCCGATCTGGGTCGTGCTGCTGACCGCCTGCATCGTCAACCTGCGCTTCGTCATCTACAGCGCGCAGTGGCGCTGGTACTTCGGGCACCTGCCGCGCGGGCAGCGCGTGGCGCTGACCTACCTGGCCGCCGACATCAACTACGCCCTGTTCGTCAAGGCCTGGCCCGATCCGGAGCCCCGCTCCGGCCAGCTCGAATACTTCGTCAGCGGCGCCGTGGTGGTCTGGATCGGCTGGCAGATCCCGTCGATCGCCGGCATCGTGCTCGCCGACGTGATCCCGCCGCAGTGGGGCCTCGGCTTTGCCGGCACGCTGGCGCTGATCGGGCTGACCTGCTCGCTGCTGGTGGACCGGGCGACCTGGATCTGCGCGGTGGTGGCGGCTCTGGCGGCGGTGGCCGCCTTTGCGCTGCCGTACAAGCTGCACATCGTCGTGGCGGTGGCGGCCGCGGTGGCCGCGGGGCTGCTGATGGAGCGGCCCGGCGGTGGCGGTGGGCGGCTGTCGGTGGCGCGGAGGTCCGCGCCATGAACACCTGGGATGCCGCGCTCACCATCGTCGGCCTGGCGCTGGTCACCGTGCTGACGCGCAGCCTGCTGATGCTGCCGCGCGAGGAGGTGCCGATTCCCGCCTGGGCCAAGCGGGCGCTGAAGTACGCGCCGCTGGCCGCGCTGGTGGCGATCGTCGTGCCCGAGGTGCTGCTGACGCGCGGCGTGCTGATCGCGACGCTGGCGGACGCGCGGCTGCTGGGTGCTGCGGTCGGACTGGCCTACTACTTCTGGAAGCGCGGCATCCTCGGCACCATCGTGGTCGGCATGGCCGTCTTCCTGCCGCTGCGCATCGGGCTGGGCTGGTAGCGCCCGCGCATTCCGTCTTTTCTCTTTCACATCAAGGAGCCATTGGCATGAACGTCCTTCGCCTTCAAGACCTGATCGCCGCCGGCAAGATCGCCGGCCAGCGCGTGTTCATCCGCGCCGACCTGAACGTCCCGCAAGACGACGCAGGGAACATCACCGAAGACACCCGCATCCGCGCCTCGATCCCCTGCATCGAGATGGCGCTGAAGGCCGGCGCCGCCGTGATGGTCACCAGCCACCTGGGCCGCCCGACCGAAGGCGAGTTCAAGCCCGCCGACTCGCTGGCGCCGGTCGCAGCACGCATGGGCGAGCTGATGGGCCGGGAGATCCCCGTCGTCGCCAACTGGGTGGACGGCGTGGACGTGGCGCCGGGCCAGCTCGTGATGCTGGAAAACTGCCGCCTGAACAAGGGCGAGAAGAAGAACAATGCCGAGCTGGCGCAGAAGATGGCCGCGCTGTGCGACGTGTTCGTGCACGACGCCTTCGGCACCGCGCACCGCGCCGAAGCCTCGACCTACGGCATCGCCCAGTACGCCAAGATCGCCTGCGCCGGCCCGCTGCTGGCGGCCGAGATCGACGCGATCAGCAAGGCGCTGGCCAACCCGAAGCGCCCGCTGGTGGCGATCGTCGCCGGCTCGAAGGTGAGCACCAAGCTGACCATCCTGAAGGCGCTGTCGGCCAACGTGGACGGCCTGATCGTCGGCGGTGGCATCGCCAACACCTTCATGCTGGCAGCGGGGCTGAAGATCGGCAAGTCACTGGCCGAGCCGGACCTGGTGGGCGAAGCCGTCGCCGTGATCGAGGCGATGAAGGCGCGTGGCGCGGCGGTGCCGATCCCGGTGGACGTGGTCTGCGCCAAGACTTTCTCGCCGACTGCGGAAGCAACCGTCAAGGCTGCGACCGACGTGGCCGACGACGATCTGATCCTCGACATCGGCCCGCAGACCGCCGCCATCCTCGCCGCGCAGCTCAAGGCCGCCGGCACCATCGTGTGGAACGGCCCGGTCGGCGTGTTCGAGTTCGAAGCCTTCTCGCACGGCACGGAAACGGTTGCCCGCGCGGTGGCCGAGAGCGCAGCGTTCTCGATCGCGGGTGGCGGTGACACGCTGGCGGCGATTGCCAAGTACGGGATCGAG
>NZ_JBFPGY010000219.1:0-8638 GCF_041083715.1 Sphaerotilus sp. | reverse complement strand
GCGCTGAGCGATTTCCGCGATGGCCGCCTCGGTGAATCGACTGCGGCCTGAAGGAGGTCCGCCATGACCGAGCTGCTTCGACTGTCTGGCCGCCAGAGCGAGGTGGCCGCGGGCCTGCGCGTGCGCCGGATCCTGCCGGATCTGGCGCGGCGCGCTGTGGGTCCGTTCGTGTTCTTCGACCACTTCGGGCCCGTGACGCTCGCCCCCGAGGTGGACAGCGACGTCGGTGGCCACCCGCACACCGGCCTGGCGACCGTCACCTACCTCTTCGCGGGCCGCCAGATCCACCGCGACAGCCTGGGCACGGTGCAGGCGATCGAGCCCGGCGCGGTGAACTGGATGACCGCCGGCCGCGGCATCGTCCACAGCGAGCGCGCCCACGACGACGACCGCGGCCACGCCCGCCCGGCGCACGGTCTGCAGCTCTGGGTGGCGCTGCCACCGGAGCTGGAGGAGACCGACCCCGCCTTCCAGCACGTGCCGGCCAAGGACATTCCGGTGGTGGAGCTGCCCGAGGGCGGGCAGGCGCAGGTGCTCGTCGGGCAGGCCTGGGGCGTGAGCAGCCCGGTGCGCGCGGCGTCGCCCACGCTCTACCTTGACGTCACGCTGCCGCCGCAGGCGGTGCTGAACCTGCCGGCGCTGGCACCCGAGATGGCGCTGTATGGCCCGACCACCGGCCTGGTGGTCGACGGCGAGCCGGTCGGCGCGGGCGAGATGGCCGTGCTGCCCACCGGGCAGGGGGCCGCGGTGCAGGCGGGGCCGGCAGGGGCACGGTTCGTCGTGATCGGTGGCGCGCCGCTGGCGCAGCCTGTGCGCATGTGGTGGAACTTCGTGTCCACCGACCGCCAGCGCATCGCCGACGCCGCCCGCCGCTGGGCGGAGGGCGGGTTCGCGCCGATCCCGGGCGACACCGGCCGCATCGCCGCGCCGCCCTGGCGCGGATAGGCCAGCGGGGCGGGCCGGCGCTCAGGCGGCCGACGCGCGCCGCAGCCAGCCCAGGCCGTCCGAGGTGCCACCGGTGACCGCGCCGCGCGCCGGCCGGTACTCGCAGCCCACCCAGCCCTGCCAGCCGCAGGCCGCCGACACCTCGTCGATCACGTCGAACAGGTACGCGTAGTTCAGCTCGCCGAGGTCCGGCTCATGCCGCATCGGCACGCCCGCGATCTGCAGGTGCCCGACGCGCCCGGTGGGCAGGTACTGGCGCAGCTTCATCGCCACGTCGCCCTCGACGATCTGGCCGTGGTAGAGGTCGAACTGCACCTGCAGGTTCGCGGTGCCGATCGCCTGCACGATGCGGTGCGCCTCGTCCTGGCGGTTCAGGAAGTAGCCGGGCATGTCGCGGGGGTTGATCGGCTCGATCAGCACCGCCCGCCCCGCGGCGGCGGCCTGCCCGGCGGCCCAGGCGAGGTTGCCCTCGTAGACCGCCTGCAGCTGCGCACGCTCCACGCCTTGCGGCGCCAGACCGGCCATCACATGGACGCGCGGACAGCCGAGTGCTTGGGCATAGTCCAGCGCCCGCGCGAAGCCGTCGCGGAACTCGGCCTCGCGCCCCGGCAGGCAGGCGATGCCGCGCTCGCCCGCGTCCCAGTCGCCGGGGGGCGCGTTGAACAGCACTTGCTGCAGTCCGTGGCCGGCCAGCCGCCGGGCGATCTCGGCGGCCTCGAAGGCGTAGGGGAAGAGGTATTCGACGGCCGGGAAGCCATCGGCGGCGGCGGCGGCAAAGCGGTCGAGGAAGGCGTGCTCGTTGTAGAGCATCGACAGGTTGGCGGCGAAACGGGGCATGGCGTGTCCAGGTGCGTGGTGAGGGGCGCTGGCGGTGTCCGGATCACCAGCGTGCGCCGAAATGCTGCCGCAAGTCCTCGATCTGCGGTCCGGTCAGCGGGGCGGGGCGGGTCAGCAGCCACAGCCGCGCGGTTTCTTCCAGCTCTTCGAGGACCGCGCTGGCCTCGGCCGGACTGCGGTGCCAGACGTTGGGGCCGAGCCGGTCGAGCATGACCGCGCGCAGCGGCGTGCCGGCGGCGCGCGCCGCCTCGATCCGCGCGGCGACCAGGTCGGCGACGGCGGGATCGCCCGGCCGGTGGTAGGGAATCAGCGGCACGTGGCCGACCTTCATCACGAAGTACGGCGTGATCGGCGGAACGATGTCGTCCGGGTCCGCCACGCCCGCCAGCGTCAGGGCCACGAGGTGGGTCGAGTGCGTGTGGATCACGCAGCGGGCCTCGGGGTCGGCGGCGTAGATGCGCCGGTGCAGCGTGAGCGTCTTCGAGGCGCGGTCGCCGCTGGTCTGCACGCCGTCCGCGTTCACGGCGGCCAGCCGCTCGGGCACGAGCGTGCCGAGGCAGGCGTCGGTCGGTGTGATCAGGAAGCCACCGTCGTCGGTGCGCACGCTGATGTTGCCGGCGCTGGCGTGGACGTAGCCCCGGGCGAACAGCGAGGCGCCGACGCGGCAGATCGCGGTGCGCAGGTCGTCGGTGTCGATCATGGGCGGGCCTGCTCTTCCAGCCGCGCGAAGGCCTTGGTGAAGAAGTCGAGGCTGCCGAAGTTGCCGGACTTCAGTGCGACGTGCACGGTGTCGCCCGCGCAGACGGGCGACACCGCCGCGGTCCAGGGCACGCCCGGATCGATCTGCGGCCCGATGGCCATCTGGCGCACGCCCAATGCCTGCACGACCGCGCCGGACGTTTCTCCGCCTGCCACGACCAGTTGCCGCACACCCGCCTGCACCAGCCCGGCGGCAATGCGCGAGAGTGTGCGCTCCACCAGTTCGCCCGCTTCGGCGACACCGAGCCTGGCTTGCACGGCGCGGACCGCCTCGGCCTCGGCCGTGGCGTAGACCAGCACCGGTCCTTGTGCCAGCCGGGGCGCGGCCCATTCCAGCGCCTGCGCGACCACGTCCTGGCCGGCCGCGATGTCCAGCGGGTTCACGGCAAAGGCCGTTCCGCCCTGCTGACGGAACTGCTGCACCTGCGCGTTGGTCGCCAGCGAACAGCTGCCCGACACCACGGCCCGCAGGCCGGTCGCGGCCGGCAGGCGGTCCGCGGCTTCATCTGGTGCCAGTGCGCCCGCGGTGCGCCAGTTCTGTGGCAGGCCGATGGCGATGCCCGATCCGGCGGTCACCAGCGGCATGCCGGCCAGCGCCACACCGATCCGGTACAGGTCGTCGTTGCCGATCGCGTCCACCACGGCGATGCCGACGCCATCGGCCTGCAGCGCGGCGAAGCGCTGCGCGATGGCCTCGGCGCCGCGGGCCACGACCTCGTGCGGCACCAGCCCGACGCGGCGCTGCGTCTGCGCCTGCAGCACGCGCACGAGGTTGGCGTCGGTCATGGGGGTGAGCGGGTGGTGGCGCATGCCGCTGTCCGACAGCAGCACGTCACCGACGAACAGGTGGCCCTTGAACACCGTGCGCTGGTTGTCCGGAAAGGCGGGGCAGGCGATGGTGAAGCCCTGGCCGGGGCCGTGCAGCGCATCGAGTAGCGCATCGGTCACGGGACCGATGTTGCCGGCCGGGGTCGAGTCGAAGGTGGAGCAGTACTTGAAGCAGACCTGCTGCACGCCCTGCGACTGCAGCCAGCGCAGCGCGGCCAGCGATTGCGCGACGGCCTCGTCCGCAGGAATGGTGCGCGACTTCAGCGCGACCACGAGGGCGTCGGCATCCACCGGGCCGCCGGTCTCGTCGGGCACGCCGATGGTCTGCACGGTGCGCATGCCGCTGCGCACGAGGTTGTTGGCGAGGTCGGTGGCGCCGGTGAAATCGTCGGCGATGCAGCCGAGCAGGGGGCGGCGGCTCATGGCTCGACCTGCGGCTGCGGCAGGGTGATGCCGGGGAAGATCTTGATCACGGCCGAGTCGTCCTCGCGCCCGAAGCCGGCGCTGGAGGCCTGCATGAACATCTGGTGCGCCGTGGCCGACAGCGGCAGCGGAAACTTGCTGGCGCGCGCCGTGTCGAGCACGAGGCCGAGGTCTTTCACGAAGATGTCCACCGCCGACAGCGGCGTGTAGTCGGCGGCGAGCACGTGCGCCATGCGGTTCTCGAACATCCAGCTGTTGCCGGCGCTGTGCGTGATCACCTCGTAGAGCGCGGCGGCGTCCACGCCTTCGCGCAGGCCGAGCGCCATGGCCTCCGCCGCCGCGGCGATGTGCACGCCGGCCAGGAGCTGGTTGATGATCTTCACCTTGCTGCCGTTGCCGGCCTGGTCGCCGAGCCGGTAGACCTTGGCGGCCATCGCGTCGAGCGCCGCGCCGACCTGGGCGTAGGCGTCGGGGTGGCCGGCGGTCATCATCGTCATCTGGCCCGACGCGGCCTTGGCGGCGCCGCCGGAGATCGGCGCGTCCAGGTACCGCACGCCCAGCGCCGCGAGCCGGGCCTCCAGCGCGACGGACCAGCGCGGGTCCACGGTGGAGCACATGACGAAGACGCTGCCCGGCCGCATCGCCGCCGCCGCGCCGTGCTCGCCGAAGAGCACGGCCTCGGTCTGGGCCGCGTTGACCACCACGCTGACGACGATCTCGCAGTGCGCGGCGACCTCGGCCGGGCTGGTGCAGGCGACGCCACCTTCCTCGGCAAAGGCCTGCGCCGCTTCGTGGCGCACATCGCAGACGTGGACACGGTAGCCGGCGCGGCGCAGCGACGCCGCCATGCCGCGGCCCATGGCGCCGAGGCCGATCAAGCCGATAGGAAGGTCATTCATGGCGAGTTCTTGGGAAAGAGGGGGATTGATTTGTCAGGTTGTCGTACAAATTATCGCCATCCCTCGAACGTGCATCAGCCGGAAATACCCTCGGCGTGGCGGATGCGCCGGGCGGCGTGCCGCATGTGCTGTGCGCCGGCCGTGCGGGCGGCGTCCACGTCGGCGGCTTCGATGGCGGCGACGATGGCTGCGTGCTCGTCCCGCACCTGCTGCGCCAGGTCGGCGTGTCGGGCTTCGTGGGCGCGGGTGACGCGGGTGGCGTCGAGCAGGAAGCCGTGCAGATAGGCCAGCGTCGAGAGCAGGAAGGGGTTGCCGGCCGCCTGCGCGATGGCGGTGTGCAGGGCCACGTCCTCGGCCACGCCGTCGCCACCGGCGGCGACCGCGTCGTCCAGCACCTGCACGGCGCGCCGGATCTGCTGCAGTGCCTCGGGCGTGCGGCGTGCCGCGGCCAGGGCGGCGGCCTCGGATTCCAGCGCACGGCGCACCTCGATCATCTGGACCACCGCGTCGATCGAGCCGTCGGGGGCCAGCACCAGCGGATCCAGCGCCGGCATCTGCTGCACGAAGGCGCCCGACCCCTGGCGCGACTCGACCAGTCCCAGCGTCTTCAGCCGCGACAGCGCTTCCCGGACCACCGTGCGGCTCACGCCGAAGCGTGCCACCAGCGCCCCTTCGGTCGGCAGCCGCTGGCCGGGCACGAACTGCCCGCTGCGGATGCCCGCCATGAGCGCCTCGGCGAGCTGCTCCGACAGGCGTGCCCCGAGCTTCAGCGGGGGCATGGCACGGAAGGCGTCCGGCGGGAGATCGGCTGGGGGCATGGGTCGGGGTCCGGACGTCGAAGGGCAGGCTGCGTGGCCACGCAATATACGGCGGCCGGCCGGTCTGCCTGTGCGCCTATCCGCCCAGCAGATCGCTCCGGTCCTTCAGGTCCACCCCGGTGCGCTGCAGTTGCCGCGCCGCCTGCGCCAGCCACCACAGCTTGCGCGCCGCTTCCGCATGGCGCAGCCCTTCGGCGCGCACGTTCGACAGGCAGTTGCGCTCCGCGTCCGTGCGACCGACGCGCGGGGCGTGGGTGAGGTAGACGCCCAGGCTGTCCGGCGCACTCAGCCCCGGCCGTTCGCCGATCAGCACCGCGACCATCGGTGCGGCCAGCCGCTGCCCGATGTCGTCGCCGAGCGCCACGCGGGCCTGGGTCGCGACGATGACCGGGCCGAGCCGCCAGCCATCCGGCCGCTGCCGCAGCAGCTCGTCGATCAGCGGCACGGCCTGGCGCTGCACCGCGGCCGACGAGAGTCCGTCGCCGACCACGAGCAGCAGGTCGGCGTCGAGCGCACCGCGGGCATCGAGCTGCACGGCGCTTTCGTGCCCGAGCCGGCGGCCGAGGTCCGGACGCAGCAGGTAGGTCGCGCGGTCCGGCGCCGCGCTGTGCACGCGCAGCGTCGGCAGGCCGAGCGCTTCGATCTCCGCGCACAGCGCGTCGGCGTCCAGCGGCAGGTGCACGGCGTCGCGGGCCATGGCATGCGCTGCGCCGAAGGCCAGCAGCGCGTGCGTCGGCAGGCTCGATCCGCTGCGACCGAGGCCGACACGGGCCGGTGTCAGCGCCCGCAGGTGTGCCCACGGGTCGGGCGTGGTCAGTGGGGTCGCATCGCTCATCCCAGGCGCTCCAGGTGCGTCAGCAGGGCGTGGCCGGACGCGACGGGCAGCATGCGTCCCGCGGCGTCCGCGATGCCCATGCGGGCCAGCCACGCCTCGAACTCGGGCGCGCGCCGCAGGCCGAGCACCTCGCGCAGGTAGAGCGCGTCGTGGAAGGACGTGCTCTGGTAGTTGAGCATCACGTCGTCCGCGCCGGGCACGCCGATCAGGAAGGTGACGCCGGCCGTGCCGAGCAGGGTCATCAGTGTGTCCATGTCGTCGGAGTCGGCCTCGGCGTGGTTGGTGTAGCAGACGTCGCAGCCGATCGGCAGGCCCAGCAGCTTGCCGCAGAAGTGGTCTTCCAGCCCGGCGCGGATGATCTGCTTGCCATCGAACAGGTACTCCGGCCCGATGAAGCCGACGACGGTGTTGCAGATCATCGGGTCGAAGGCGCGGGCGACGCCGTAGGCACGTGCTTCGCAAGTCTGCTGGTCCACGCCGTGGTGGGCGTTGGCCGACAGTGCCGAGCCTTGGCCAGTCTCGAAATACATCACGTTGTCGCCGATGGTGCCGCGCTTCAGGCTGAGCGCGGCTTCCCGCGCCTCGCGCAGCACGGCCAGGTCGATGCCGAAGCTGCGGTTGGCCGCCTCGGTGCCGGCGATGGACTGGAAGACCAGATCGACGGGCGCGCCGTGTTCGATCGCCTGGATCTGGTTGGTGACGTGGGTCAGCACGCAGGACTGCGTCGGGATCTCGAAGCGCTGGATCACCTCGTCCACCAGCCGCATCAGGTCTGTCAGCGGGCCGAGGCCGTCGCCTGCCGGGTTGATGCCGATCACCGCGTCGCCGGCGCCGTAGAGCAGACCGTCGAGCATCGAGACGGCGATGGCGCGCGGGTCGTCGGTCGGGTGGTTCGGCTGCAGGCGCATCGCCAGCCGCCCGGGCAGGCCGAGCGTGTTGCGAAAGCGCGTGATGACGCGGCACTTGCGCGCCACGAGGATCAGGTCCTGGTGGCGCATGAGCTTGCTCACCGCGGCGGCCATCTCCGGCGTGATGCCGCGGCGCACGCGGGCGAGCGTGGCCTCGTCGGCCGTGTCGCCGAGCAGCCAGTCGCGGAAGTCGCCCACGGTGAGGTGGGCGATCTCGGCGAAGGCGGTGGCGTCGTGGTGGTCGAGGATCAGCCGCGTGACCTCGTCGGTCTCGTACGGGACCAGCGCTTCGTTCAGGAAGGTCTTCAGCGGCAGATCGGCCAGTGCCATGCGGGCGGCCATGCGCTCGGCGGCCGTGCGGGCGGCGAGACCCGCCAGCACATCGCCGGAGCGCAAGGGCGTGGCCCGCGCCATCAGGGTGGCCAGATCGGCGAACTGCCAGACATGGCCGCCGAGGGTGTGTGCGTAGGGCATGGCACTCCGGAGAGATGTGGGTTGGCAGGAGGTCATCCGTTCTCGACCTGCTGCTCAAAGTGTGAGCATTCCAACGAAAACCACACTGTGACAGGCACTTGGCGTCACCGATCACAGGCTGTCCCCAGGGTTATACACAGGCTCCGGGGATAACTGGCGTGTGCTGACCCAAGGGAAGATGTGGAGCCGGGGAATGTCGTCGTCGGCGCTATGCTCGCATCCATGACCCGCTCTCCCGCACACCCGACCAGCCTGCGTGTTCACCAATACCTCGGCCTGCAGCCCGGACCGCGGCTGGTCGTGCTCGGCGCTGTCCATGGCAACGAAACCTGCGGCACGCAGGCCCTGCGCGGCCTGCTCGACGCCTTCGACGAGGGACGCTTGCTGCTGCGTCGGGGGCAGCTCACGGTGGTGCCCGTGACCAACGCGCTGGCCCACGCCCGCCACGCCCGCGAAGGCGAGCGCAACCTGAACCGCAAGCTGGTGCCACCCGCCATTCCGCAGGATTTCGAGGACCGGGTGGCACGGGTGCTGTGCCCGCTGCTGCAGGCACACGACGTGCTCCTGGATCTGCATTCCTTCCACACCGCCGGTGCACCCTTCGTGATGGTCGGCCCGCGCGACAACACCGGGGATCTCGAACCCTTCGCCCATGCACGGGCCGAGGCCGCGCTGGCGGCCGCACTCGGTCCTGCGCTGTTGGTGGAGGGCTGGCTGGAGACCTATGCCCGCGGCGTCGAGCGCCGTCGGGCCAGTGCCGCGGCGGCTGCGCTCGGCCGTGCGGCGCCGGATCCGCAGTTCGGCGTGGGCACGACCGAGTACATGCGCGCCTGTGGCGGCTATGGGGTCACGCTCGAATGCGGGCAGCATGGCGACCCCCAGGCACCGGAAGTGGCCCGGCTGGCCGTGCTG
>NZ_JBFPGY010000218.1:0-2648 GCF_041083715.1 Sphaerotilus sp. | reverse complement strand
GCGATCTTCCTGGGCGCGTACACCAGCGAATCGCTGGGCGACTACTGCGCCGGCCCGAACCATGTGCTGCCGACCTCGGGCACGGCGCGGTTCTCGTCGCCGCTGGGTGTCTACGACTTCCAGAAACGCTCCAGCCTGATCGAGGTGAGCGCGCAGGGCGCGCAGACGCTGGGCCTGATTGCCGCCGAGCTGGCCTACGGCGAAGGGCTGCAGGCGCACGCGCAGGCGGCCGAGTTCCGCCTGAAACGTGCTGACTGACCCGCGCAGGAGCGACCCATGAGCAATCGACTTTCCCAGACCCTGCGCGCCGATGTCCAGGGCATGCATGCCTATGCCGTCCAGCCCAGCGCCGGCTTCATCAAGCTGGACGCGATGGAGAACCCCTTCACGTTGCCGCTCGCGCTGCAGGCCGAACTGGGGCAGCGCCTCGGCGCCGTGGCGATCAACCGCTATCCCGGCGGGCGCATCGACGATCTGAAGGCCGCGCTGGCCGACCACATCGCCATGCCCGCCGGCTGTGCGCTGATGCTCGGCAACGGCTCGGACGAGCTGATCTCGCTGCTGGCGCTGGCCTGTGACGTGCCCGGCGCGACGATCCTCGCGCCGGTGCCAGGCTTCGTGATGTACGCGATGTCGGCGCAGTTGCAGGGGCTGAATTTCGTCGGCGTGCCACTGACTGCCGATTTCGCGCTGGACGAGGCCGCGATGCTGGCCGCCATCGAAGAACACCGCCCTGCGATCATCTACATCGCCTACCCGAACAACCCGACCGCCAACCTGTTCGACGACGCCGTGATCGAGAAGATCGTGGCCGCGGTCGGCGCGCAGAACGGGCTGGTCGTGTTCGACGAGGCGTACCAGCCGTTCTCCTCGCGCACCTGGCTGCCGCGGGCGGGCGAACATGACCACGTCTTGGTGATGCGCACGCTGAGCAAGTTCGGCCTGGCCGGCATCCGCCTGGGCTACATGGTCGGGCCGGCCGCGCTGATCGCCGAGATCGACAAGGTGCGCCCGCCGTACAACGTCAGCGTGCTGAACGCCGAAGCCGCGCTGTTCGCGCTGGAACATGCCGACGAGTACGACCGGCAGGCCGCGGTCTTGCGCCACGAGCGTGAGCGGCTGCAGGCGGCACTGGGCGACCTGCCCGGCGTGCAGGCGTGGCCGAGCGAAGCGAACATGATCCTCGTGCGCGTCGCCGACTCGAAAGCGACCTTCGAGGGCATGAAGCAGCGCGGCGTGCTCATCAAGCATGTCGCGGCGCTGCACCCGCTGCTGGCCAACTGCCTGCGCCTGACGGTCGGCACCCCGGAAGAAAATACCCGCATGATCGACGCGCTGCGGGCGTCGGTCTGAAGATGAGCACCATGAACACTCCAAGCAGCATCGGCACTGACGTCACCCCCCGGATCGCCGAGATCCAGCGCAACACCAACGAGACCAAGATCCGCGTGCGGGTCAACCTCGACGGCACTGGCGTGTCGAAACTCGCCACCGGCATCGGCTTTTTTGACCACATGCTTGACCAGATCGCCCGCCACGGCCTGATCGACCTGGAGATCGAGGCCGACGGCGACCTGCACATCGACGGCCACCACACGGTCGAAGACGTGGGCATCACGCTGGGCATGGCGGTGGCCAAGGCGGTCGGCGACAAGAAGGGCCTGACGCGCTACGGCCACAGTTACGTGCCGCTGGACGAGGCGCTGTCGCGTGTCGTCATCGACTTTTCGGGCCGTCCGGGGCTGGAGATGGACGTCAAGTTCACCTCCGGGATGATCGGCGCGCTCGACACGCAGCTCGTCTTTGAATTCTTCCAGGGCTTCGTGAACCACGCGCTGGTCAGCCTGCACATCGACAACCTCAAGGGCCACAACGCCCACCACCAGTGCGAGACGATGTTCAAGGCGTTCGGCCGCGCGGTGCGCATGGCGATCACGCCCGATCCGCGCTCGGCGGGTGTGATTCCGTCCACCAAAGGATGCCTGTGATGACCGGCACGAACCGCCGCACCGTCGCCGTCGTCGACTACGGCATGGGCAACCTGCGCTCGGTGTCGCAGGCGGTGCTGCATGTGGCGCAAGGCTCCGGGCTGGAGGTCGTCGTGACGTCGCGGCCTGACGAGGTGCGCGCCGCCGAGCGTGTCGTGCTGCCGGGGCAGGGCGCGATGCGCGACTGCATGCGCGAGCTGCACGACTCGGGCTTGAAGGACGCGGTGCTCGAAGCCGCCGCGACCAAGCCGCTGATGGGCGTGTGCGTCGGGATGCAGATGCTGCTGGACCACTCCGAGGAGCAGGACACGCCCGGCCTCGGCCTGATCGCTGGCCGCGTGAAGCGTTTCCAGCTGGAGGGCCGTCTGCAACCCGACGGCAGCCGCTACAAGGTGCCGCAGATGGGCTGGAACCGCGTGCGCCAGATCGCGCATGACGGGGCGGTGCATCCCGTCTGGGCTGGTGTGCCGGATGGCGCGTGGTTCTACTTTGTCCACAGCTACTTCACCGCGCCCGACGATCCGCGCCACACCGCGGGCGAGACCGATTACGGTGCGCCGTTCACCTGTGCGGTGGCCCGCGACAACATTTTCGCCACCCAGTTTCACCCCGAGAAGAGCGCCGACCACGGTCTGGCGCTGTACCGCAATTTCCTTGGTT
>NZ_JBFPGY010000217.1:0-8716 GCF_041083715.1 Sphaerotilus sp. | reverse complement strand
GGCCGGCGATGAGCGCCTCGTGGAAGCCGCGGTTGGCGTGCTCCCAGTCGCCCGAGCGCAGGCTTTCGGGCGTGCGCTCGGCCGCACTCAGGCCATCGAAGGCGGCGACAAGGCCGAGTTCCCAGGCCGCGTCGCCGTGGCGGATCGACAGGCGCAGTGCCTCGGTCTCCAGCAGCACGCGGGTGTTCGTCACGTCCTCCAGATCGGCCAGCGAGATCGGCGTGACGCGGAAGCCCCGCTGGCCCTCGGCCGTCACCAGCGCATCCGACAGCAGCAGCGACAGCGCCTCGCGCAGTGTGCCGGCGCCGACCTCGTAGCGGTCCTTCAGGTGCTCGACCCGCAGCCGCTCGCCTGGCGCCAGCGCGCCACAGACGATGTCGTGGCGCAGGCCGAGGTAGGCACGCTCGACCAGGGTGCGTGGCACCTCGTCGGTGCTGCGGAAGGCCGCGAGGAATTTTTCGGATGGCAGCATCAGGCGGCTCCAGGTTCGGACGGCATCGGGCCGCGGCGCAGCCGGTAGGCGAGCTGCGGGCGGGTCAGCCCCAGGCGGCGGGCCGCGGCGGACAGGTTGCCGCTTTCGCGGGCCACGGCGAAGGCGAGCAACTGGTGTTCCAGCTCCTCCAGCGGCAGGCCGCTGGCGAGCATGCGTTCGCAGAGGTCCTCGTCCGGGTCGGGCGGCAGCGCGGCGAGCTGTCCGTGCGGATCGAGCCCGGTGCGGCCGATCGACGGGTCATCATGGCCGGGGCTGAGCGAAAACAGGTCCTCGGCTTCGACGGCACCGCCCTGCGCCGCCAGGATCACGCCACGCTCGACGATGTTCTCCAGCTCGCGCACGTTGCCCGGCCAGGCGTGGCGGCCGAGCGCCTGCAAGGCCCGCTCGCTGAAGCCCTGCAGCCGCTTGCCGTGCAGCGCGGTGAAGCGCGCCAGCAGGGTCTGCGCGAGCAGCTCGATGTCGGCGCCGCGCTCGCGCAGCGGCGGGATGCGGATCGGGTAGATGTTGAGCCGGTAGAGCAGGTCGCGCCGGAAGCGCCCGGCCTTGACCGCCGCATCCAGATCGACGTTCGTCGCCGCCACCAGCCGCACGTTGACCTTGCGCGTGGTCTCGCTGCCCAGGCGCTCGATCTCGCCCTCCTGCAGCGCGCGCAGCAGCTTGGCCTGCAGCGGCACCGGCAGGTCGCCGATCTCGTCGAGGAACAGCGTGCCGCCGTCCGCACGCTCGAAGCGGCCGGTGCGGGCGGCGTGCGCGCCGGTGTAGGCGCCCTTCTCCACGCCGAACAGCTCCGCCTCGATCAGCTCGGCCGGCAGCGCCGCGCAGTTCACCACGACGAAGGGGCCGGCGCGGCGCTCGCTCAGTTCGTGCAGCGTGCGGGCAAAACGCTCCTTGCCGACGCCGGTCTCGCCGGTCAGCAGCACGGTGACCTGCGTCGCCGCCGCCTTGCCGAGCAGCTCGAAGGCGCGCCGGAACGCGGGCGATTGCCCCACCATCGAGCCGCACGGCCCGGCCGGCGCCAGCGTCGAGCGCAGCGCCTCGACCTGCAGGCTCAGCGCCTCGATCTTCTCGACCAGCGAGTCGGACTCGAAGTAGACACGGTGGGCCTCGCCATCCGGCCAGTCCTCGATCGGCCGTCCGACGATGCGGCAGTGGTCGTCACCGCAGGCGGTGCAGGCCACCTCCTTGAACAGGATCAGCCGGCCCATGAACGCGGATGTGTAGCCGCAGGCGTAGCCGGTGAGCATCCAGCAGCTCGGCGCATCGGCGGGGCCGAAGGTGTGGCGGTGCGCATGGGCCTCCCAGGAATGGTCCCAGCGGAACTCGCCTTCGAAGCGGCCGGCTTCGCGGTCGAAGGTCATCTTCAGCGGGGTGACCCGCGCCGCGCCTTCGAGCATGTGCAGCTGCGGCCCGACGAGGAAGGCGGCTGCCGGATCGTCGCCGGGCCGCGTCCTGCGGGCGAACTCGGCGTCGTTCAGGCCGCTGGCGTAGCCCATGCGCGTGAAGATGCGCCGGGCCTGCTCCGGGCCGATCGAGTTGATCAGGTCCTTGCGCAGCGCACCGAGCGAGGCGGTGTGCAGCAGCACCATGCGCCGCTCGCCAAGCCAGATCGCGCCCTCGTCCGGCGCGAAGCGCAGCAGGCGGCGCAGGTCGGTGTCGGGCGGGTATTTCAGGTGCTTGGACATGCCGGGCTCCGCGGACAGATTCTCGAGATTCATGCTGTCCCTCGATTCTAGAGTCCAGGGACGTCGCCCGCGGGACAGCGGCTCGGGGTTGACGCGCATGACCCGCTGCAGACGGCCTGCCTAAGATCATCCGACCCCCAGGCTCCAAGGAACTGCCATGCCCGCCCACGCCCTCCCGTCCATTCCGCTCGCCGATCTGCCCGGCCGCATCGGCGAGGTGCTCGGCACCAGCCCCTGGCTGCTCATCGACCAGGCCCGCATCGACGCCTTCGCCTGCACCACCGAAGACCTGCAGTGGATCCACACCGACCCGGCGCGGGCGGCGGGCGGCCCGTTCGGCCGCACCATCGCGCATGGCTTCCTGACGCTGTCACTGCTGTCGTGGATGGGCGAGAACGCCTTCGAGATTCCTCACCTGCGCATGAGCCTCAACTACGGGCTGAACAAGGTGCGCTTCCCGGCGCCGCTGCCGGCGGACAGCCGGGTGCGCGGCGTGTTCCGGCTGCTGGCCTGCGAGCCGATCGACGGCGGCTGGCAGGTCACCGTGGAAGCCACCATCGAGCGCGAGGGCGCCGCCAAGCCGGTGTGCGTGGCCGAGTCGGTCTCGCGCCGCTATCCCTGAGCCCCGGCCTCTCGACAGTTCACCAAATCATCAATTCACGCCGATGGACTTGTCCATATGGTCAATCCACCGTGAATGGATCTCCAGGCCGACCCTCTTCGGCGAACCGGCAGCACGCCGAAACCGTGCCGTTCGAAGCCCAGTCCAGAAGAATCGGGATGCACCCGCTCGGTGCTTACCCTAGAAATATCGAGATTTCAGGAAAACTGGCCTGAAGTGGCCTGTCGCTTGCAATGGAATGGGGACCACCCGGAGTCCTGCCCATGTCCGCAAGCCCGCCCCTCGATCCCCGCAAGAAGTACGTCCGCGTCCTGGAACACCGGGCCGACGGACTCGTGGCCTTCGAGTTCGCGATCGGCTGGCCGGAGCTGCTGGTCGAGCTGCTGCTGCCCGAGGCGGCGTTCGCCGAGTTCTGCGCCACGCACCGCGTGATCCGGCTGGACCACTGAGTCCCCACCAGGCCCACACCAGGAGACAAGCCCGATGAACATCGACCTGCAGGCGCGCGAGATCCAGCCGCTGCGCCAGACCTTCACCCGCGTGGCCGAGCACCTTGGTGGCGACAAGGCGGCCTCGCGCTACCTGGAAGCCACCATCGGCGCGCAGCCCGCGGCCAACTTCCACTACCGCCCGACCTGGCAGCCGGAGCACGCGCTGTTCGACACGGCGCGCACGGCGATCCAGCTGAAGGACTGGTACGTGCTGAAGGATCCGCGCCAGTTCTATTACGCCAACTGGACGATGACCCGCGCCCGGCAGCAGGAGTCGATGGAGTCGAACTTCCAGTTCGTGGAATCGAAAGGCATGGTCGCGGCGATGCCCGACGCGGTGCGCGAGCAGGCGCTGACCGTGCTGATGCCGCTGCGCCACGCCGCCTGGGGCGCCAACATGAACAACGCCTCGGTCTGCGCCTATGGCTACGGCACCGCGTTCACTGCGCCGGCCATGTTCCACGCGATGGACAACCTGGGCGTGGCGCAGTACCTGACCCGGCTCGGGCTGGTGCTGGGCGAGCCGGAGGTGCTCGACGTGGGCAAGCAGGCCTGGCTGGCCGCGCCGGTCTGGCAGGAGTTGCGCCGGCTGGTGGAGGACACGCTGGTCGTGAAGGATCCGTTCGAGCTGTTCGTCGCGCAGAACCTGGCGATCGACGGCCTGCTCTACCCGCTGGTCTACGGCAGCTTCATCGACGACCACCTGACGCTCAGGGGCGCCACCGCCGTCGCGATGATGACCGCGTTCATGACCGACTGGCACGCCGAGAGCGCCCGCTGGATCGACGCCGTGGTGAAGACCGCTGCGGCCGAGTCGGACGACAACCGGACGCTGCTGTCGACGTGGACCGCGCACTGGAGCGCCCGCGCCCAGGCCGCCCTGGCGCCCATCGCCCAGCTCGCCATGGGCGAACACGGCGACGCCGCGCTGGCCGACGCCCGCGCCACCCTCGACGCCCGCTGCCGCAAGGCCGGCCTCGCGGTCTGAACCGCCCTCGCCCACAGGACACCCTTCCCATGTCGAACGTTTTCATCGCCTTCCAGGCCAACGAGGAATCCCGGCCGGTGGTCGAGGCCATCGTGGCCGACAACCCCACCGCCGTCGTCACGCACCCGACCGGGCTGACCAAGATCGACGTGCCGCAGCGCCTGACGATCCGCCGCGAAACGATCGAGGAGATCACCGGCCGCCCCTACGACCTGCAGCAGATCCACGTCAACCTCGTGACGCTGTCGGGCCACATCGACGAGGACGACGACCAGCTCACCCTGAGCTGGATGAACTGATCCACCGAACCGCACGGAGACAAGCATGGACACCCGCGTCGCCAAGAAGAAGCTCGGCCTCAAGGAACGCTACGCCGCGATGACCCGCGGCCTCGGCTGGGAGACCACCTACCAGCCGATGGACAAGGTCTTCCCGTACGACACCTACGAAGGCATCAAGATCCACGACTGGGACCAGTGGCAGGACCCGTTCCGCCTGACGATGGACGCCTACTGGAAGTACCAGGGCGAGAAGGAAAAGAAGCTCTACGCCGTCATCGAGGCCTTCGCGCAGAACAACGGCCAGCTCGGCATCGCCGACGCGCGCTACGTCAACGCGCTCAAGCTCTTCATCCAGGGCGTGACGCCGCTGGAGTACTACGCCCACCGCGGCTTCGCCCACGTCGGCCGCCAGTTCACCGGCGAAGGCGCGCGGGTGGCAGCGCAGATGCAGTCGATTGACGAGCTGCGCCACTTCCAGACCGAGACCCACGCGCTCTCGCACTACAACAAGTACTTCAACGGGATGCACCATTCGAGCCACTGGTTCGACCGCGTCTGGTATCTCTCGGTGCCGAAGAGCTTCTTCGAGGACGCCTGCACCGGCGGCCCGTTCGAGTTCCTGACCGCGGTGAGCTTCTCGTTCGAGTACGTGCTGACGAACCTGCTGTTCGTGCCCTTCATGTCGGGCGCGGCGCACAACGGCGACATGTCCACGGTGACCTTCGGCTTCTCGGCGCAGTCCGACGAGTCGCGCCACATGACGCTGGGCATCGAGTGCATCAAGTTCCTGCTGGAGCAGGACCCGGCCAACGTGCCGATCGTGCAGAAGTGGATCGACAAGTGGTTCTGGCGCGGCTACCGGCTGCTGACCATCGTGGCGATGATGCAGGACTACATGCTCCCGAAGCGTGTCATGAGCTGGAAGGAAGCCTGGGAGATGTACGCCGAGCAGAACGGTGGCGCGCTGTTCAAGGACCTGGCGCGTTACGGCATCCGCGAGCCCAAGGGCTGGAAGGACGCCTGCGAAGGCAAGGACCACATCAGCCACCAGGCCTGGGCCACCTTCTACAACTACAACGCCGCCGCGCCGTTCCATACCTGGATCCCGAACGAGAGCGAGATGCAGTGGCTGGCCGAGAAGTACCCGGACAGCTTCGAGTCGACCTACAAGCCGCGCTGGGACTACTGGCGCGAGCAGGCCGCCGCCGGCAACCGCTTCTACAACAAGACGCTGCCGATGCTCTGCACGACGTGCCAGATCCCGATGCTGTTCACCGAGCCGGGTGACGCCACCAAGATCTGCTACCGCGAGACGAACTACTTCGGAAACAAGTACCACTTCTGCTCGGACCACTGCAAGGAGATCTTCGAGGACGAGCCGGAGAAGTACGTGCAGTCGTGGCTGCCGGTCCATCAGATCTACCAGGGACACTGCTTCAAGCCGGACGTGAACCCGACGGCTGAAGGGTTCGACCCGCTCATCGCCGTGCTGCAGTGGTACGAGATGGACATCGGCCGGGACAACTTCGATTTCGAAGGCTCGGAAGACCAGAAGAACTTCGCCGCCTGGAAAGGAGCCTCGGCATGAGCGTCGTCGCCAACCCCAATGCCGCGCCGTACGACTTCCCGATGAAGGACGTGCGCGAGAACTTCCCCGCGCCGCTGCTCTACATCGGCTGGGAAGACCACCTGATGATCTGCGCGCCGGTGTGCCTGCCGCTGCCGCCGGACATGCCCTTCGGGGCGGTCGGCGAGGCCGTGCTGCCGGGTGTCTACGGCTACCACCCGGACTTCGCGAAGATCGACTGGGCGGCCGTCGAGTGGACCAAGTCCGGCCAGCCGTGGCAGCCGGACCCGGCCAAGTCGCTGGCGGAGAACGGCCTGACGCACAAGGACGTGATCCGCTTCCGCACGCCGGGCCTGCACGGCCTGAACGGCTCCTGCAACTGAAGCCGGCGCCACGCGCAGGAACCGTTCGATGAGCCACCAACTCACCATCGAGCCGCTCGGCGCCGTGATCGACGTCGAGGACGGCCAGACCATCCTCGACGCCGCGCTGCGCCAGGGGCTCTACATCCCGCACGCCTGCGGCCACGGCCTGTGCGGGACGTGCAAGGTGCAGGTCTGCGGCGGCGAGGTCGACCACGGCGCGGCGAACCCGTTCGCGCTGATGGACTTCGAGCGCGACGAGGGCAAGACGCTGGCCTGCTGCGCGACGTTGCAGGACGACGTGACCATCGAGGCCGACATCGAGGAGGAGCCCGACGCGCGGGCCATCCCGGTGCGCGACTTCGCGGCCACCGTGGCACGCATCGTCGCGCTGACGCCGACGATCAAGGCGCTGCACCTCGCGCTGGATCCATCGGTCGCGCCGATCGATTTCCAGGCTGGCCAGTACGTGCAACTGGAGATCCCCGGCCTCGGCCAGTCGCGCGCCTTCTCGATCGCCAACGCGCCTGCCGACGTGCAGCGCAGTGGCGAGATCGAGCTGAACGTGCGCATCGTCGCGGGCGGCGCGGGCACGACCTGCCTGCACGAGAAGCTGAAGGTGGGCGACCGGCTGCGGCTGTCCGGCCCCTACGGGCGCTTCTTCGTGCGGCAGTCGGCGCACCTGCCGATGGTGTTCATGGCCGGCGGGTCGGGCCTGTCGAGCCCGCGCGCGATGGTGCTCGACCTGCTCGGCCAGGGCTGCACCGAGCCGATCACGCTCATCTACGGCCAGCGCACCCGCGCCGAGCTGTACTACCACGGCGAGTTCGTGGCGCTGGCCGCACAGCACCCGAACTTCACCTACGTGCCGGTACTGTCGAACGAGGCAGAAGGCAACGACTGGAGCGGCGCGCGCGGCTTCGTCCACGACGCCGCCAAGGCGCACTTCGGCGGCCAGTTCGCCGGCCACAAGGCCTACCTGTGCGGCCCGCCGCCGATGGTCGAGGCCTGCATCGCCACGCTGATGCAGGGCCGGCTGTTCGAGGACGGCATCCACACCGAGAAGTTCATCTCGGCCGCCGACGCCAACGCCCAGCGCAGCCCGCTGTTCAGGCGCGTCTGACGGGCCCGAAGGAGCAGAACACGATGTTCGATTTCCGCCCCAAGGTGACCGTCCATGTGGTGCAGACCGGCGAGGAGTTCCCCTGTGCCACCACCGAGAGCCTGCTCAACGGGATGCTGCGGCTCGGCCGCAAGGGCATCCCGGTGGGCTGCGTCAACGGCGGCTGTGGCGTGTGCAAGGTGCGCGTGCTCGAAGGCCAGGTGACCGCGCTCGGTCCCGTCAGCCGCGCGCACGTCACCGCCGAGGAAGAGCAGCACGGCTGCACGCTGGCCTGCCGCGTGGCGCCGACCACGGCGGTGCAGATCGAAGTGATCGGCAAGTTCGAGAAGCCGTTTTCCCGCGGGTACGCCAAGGCGGCGGCTCCGCAATCCACCCCCTCCCCACAACCCTGAACCCCTAGGAGACAAATCATGGGTGTCATGCGCATCGGTCACGCCAGCCTGAAGGTCATGGACATGGCGGCTGCCGTCAAGCACTACCAGAACGTGCTGGGCCTGAAGACCACGATGGAAGACAAGCACGGCAACGTGTACCTGAAGTGCTGGGACGAGTGGGACAAGTACTCGCTCATCCTCACGCCGAGCGACCAGGCGGGCCTGAACCACGTCGCCTACAAGGTCGAGAAGGAATCGGACCTGGAGGAGCTGCAGGCGAAGATCGAGGCCTGGGGCGTCAAGACCACGATGCTCGACGAGGGCACGCTGCCGTCCACGGGCCGCATGCTGCAGTTCCACCTGCCCAGCGGCCACGAGATGCGCCTGTACGCCACCAAGGAGTACGTGGGCACGGACGTCGGCACCACCAACCCCGACCCGTGGCCGGATGGCCTGAAGGGCGCTGGCGCCCATTGGCTCGACCACACGCTGCTGATGTGCGAGATGAACCCGCCCGAGGGCATCAACACGGTCGCGGACAACACCCGCTTCATGACCGAGGCGCTGGACTTCTTCCTGACCGAGCAGGTGCTGGTCGGCCCGGAAGGCAACATCCAGGCCGCCACCTGGATGAGCCGCACCACCACGCCGCACGACATCGCCTTCGTCGGCGGCGCGCGCAGCGGGCTGCACCACATCGCCTACTTCCTGGACAACTGGAACGACGTGCTCA
>NZ_JBFPGY010000216.1:0-8650 GCF_041083715.1 Sphaerotilus sp. | reverse complement strand
GGCACCGCCTGTCCGCCGGTCAGGTGTTCAGCGGTGCTTCAGGTGATCAGACGCGCCGCAGCCGCATCTGCCCAGGCAGCGGCACCGAGCGGCGCAGCACACCTTCGGCCAGCCACACCGCGGAGTCCCAGGCCCGCTGCGCGACGAAGGGCAGCGGGAGCTGCTGGTAGTCGTCGTTGAAGACCTCGAAGCTGTAGTCGCCGCGGTAGCCGAGCGCATCCAGCCTCAGCACCAACGCGGTGAGCGCCTCCGAGTGCACGCCCTCGCCGGGGAAGACCCGGAAATGGCGCGCGGTGTCCATGCGCTCCTGCGCGGTGCGGACCTCGTTCCACATGAAATCGGCCAGCTGGACAAGGTAGATCCTGGCCGGATCGATGTCGTCGAGCGCGTCCAGCGGCGTTTGCGTGGCCATGATGTGGTACGAGTCGATGCCGATGCCCAGATTCGGACAATCGGCGCGCTGCACCACGTCCCAGGACTGGTGGTATTCGTTGATGTGCCGCCCCCAGGACAGGCCTTCGTAGGCCACCCGCAGCCCATAGGGAATGGCCAGCATCGACAGCTTGCGCAGATCCCGGGCGATGGCGTCCACGTCGCCGGTGGCGTGCTGCGAGGTGGACGAGCAGGCCAGCAGCACCTTGGCGCCGAGCGCGTGCGCCATCAGGATCATCTGCTTGGCGATCTCGACCTTGTAGCTGTGCAGGTGGCCCGAGAGCCCCTCGAAATCGCGCAGCACCTGGAAGCCGGTGACGCGCAGGCCGCTGTCGCGCACCGCTTGCACCGCGACGTCCATGCCGCCGGGGTGACCGACGATGTCGCGGGCAGCCAGCATGATCTGGGTGAATCCGGCGGCACGCACCGCCTGGAGCTTGGCTTCGAGCGGGCCGGCCAGCGTGATGGTGTCCATGCCGAAATCGGCGACATTCCGGGCGATCTGCGGGGTCATGGCGGCCTCAGCGCTTGTCACGGACCAGCTCGAACACCAGTCCGCCCAGCAGCGGTCGGGTCAGTGCGCCACGCTCGTCGGTGCGCACGCCGTGGGTCGATTCGACAAACTCCACACCGCGTTCGCGCAGCATGGCCGCCGCCGCGAGCACATCGTCGCAGCCGAAGGCGATGCGCTGGAGCAGCTCGTCATGTTCGAAGGTGGCGGCGTCCGGATCGGGTTCGATGAGTTGCCAGTGGAACTGTCCGCACGGACTGGCCAGGATGCGCCCGCTGGTCAGCACGCCGAAGCTTTGCTCCCGTGGCAGCTCGGCGAAGCCGAACAGCTCGCCATAGAAAGCGGTCCAGTCATCGGCACGGTCCAGGCCGATGTACTGCACCACGCCGAACAGGTGCAGGCCCTGCTGTGCGGGCGGGTGCTGCTCGACGCCGGGAATGGGCACGAAGTCGACGTCGTAGATCGAGAACTCGCGGTGCCGGTCGACAAAGTAGATGCGGCTGGAGCCGACACCGTGGATCGCGGGGATGTTCAGCTCCATCACCTCGACCTGCGTCGGCACGGCCCAGGCGCCGAGTTCGAGCACACGCCGGTAGGCCGAGGCCGCGTCGCGCACGCGGAAGGCCACGGCAGAGATCACCGGCGTCTCGCTCGGTGCGGCCTGCCCGCTGAGGCCACCCTGGTGGGCGTTGACGATGATGTGCATGTCGCCCTGGCGGTAGAGCTGCACTTCGCGCGAACGGTGGCGCGCCACGGGCACGAAGCCCAGGCGCTCCAGCACCTGCCCCAGCGCCTGCGGGCGGCTGGTGGCGTATTCGACGAACTCGATGCCCAGCAAGCCGAGCGGATTGGGGAGTTCGCCGATGGCTTCGCGGTCGGCAACAGAGGCCAGGGTCATGGCGGGTCCTAGAAGTTGGAGAGGGTCAATAGCTCAGCCTCGCCACCGAACGCAGTACATCGGCCGTGGTGGTCGGCAGGCCGAAGTATTCGAGGTAGGCGGGAATCTGCTCGAAGAGCATATCGGAACCGACCTGCACCCGGCAGCCGCGCGCCGCCGCCGCGGTCAGGAACGCCGTCATTTCGGTCTTCATCACCACCTCGCCGACGAACGTGTCGGGCGACAGGCGCGCAATGTCGAGCGGCAGCGGGTCGCCTTCATTCATGCCCATCGGCGTGGCATTCACGACCAGATCGTGGCCGACCGGGTCGTTCGAGCCGGTGGACACCTCCAGCGCCGGGTACTGCTGGCGCAGCCGTGCGCCGAGCGCTTCGGCCGACTCGGCGTGGCGGTCGAACAGCGCGATCGCGCCGATGCCGGCCGCCGCCAGCGATGCCGCGATGGCGCAGCCCACGCCACCACTGCCGACCACCAGCACGCGCTTGCCCTGCAGCGCGAAGCCCTTGCGCAGCACACCGCGCACGAAGCCCTCCCCGTCGAACATGTCGCCTTCGAGGCGGCCGTCCGCGCCCAGGCGCACGGCATTGCAGGCGCCCGCGATCCGCGCCGTCGGCGAGACGACATCCACCAGACCAGTCGTCGTCACCTTGTGCGGCATGGTGATCAGCGCGCCGCGGATGTTCGTCAGCGTGAAGACCGCGCGCAGGAAGGCCGGGTAATCCGCGGTCTGGCAGCCCATCGGCACCACGACGGCATCGATGCCCGCCTGCTCGAAGTATGGGTTGTAGATCATCGGCGCCTTGAAAGCGAAGGTCGGGTAGCCGATGTGGGCGATCAGAGAGGTGTTGCCGTTAATGATGGGATTCCCCTTACTTGGGTTTCAAACCCTTTGCCGCGGTAGCTCAGTGACCGAGGATGTCGCCGAGGAACGCCCGGGTGCGCTCGTGCTTGGGATTCGAGAAGAACTCGGCTGGCGGGCCTTCCTCAAGAATTTCGCCACTGGCCATGAAGATCACGCGATCGGCCACAGCACGGGCAAAACCCATTTCGTGGGTCACGCAGATCATCGTCATCCCGTCGTTGGCCAATCCGACCATCACGTCCAGCACTTCCTTGACCATTTCCGGGTCCAGCGCAGAAGTCGGCTCGTCGAACAGCATGACCTTGGGCTCCATGCAGAGTGCACGGGCGATCGCCACGCGCTGCTGCTGGCCACCGGAGAGCTGGGCGGGGTACTTGTGGGCCTGCTCGTCGATGCGCACACGCTTCAGAAAACGCAGCGCAATGGTTTCTGCATCCTTGGCGCTCAAGTGCCGCACGGACATGGGTGCGAGCATGCAGTTTTCCAGCACGGTCAAGTGCGGGAACAGGTTGAATTGCTGGAACACCATGCCGACTTCGCTGCGGATCGCATTGATGCTCTTCGCATCGCCGGTGAGCTGGATGCCGTCCACGATGACCTGCCCCTTCTCGTAGGACTCCAGGTGGTTGATGCAGCGGATCAGCGTCGACTTGCCCGACCCTGACGGGCCGCACAGCACGATCTTCTCGCCCTGGCGAACCGACAGATTCACATCGGTCAGCGCCTTGAAGGAGCCGTACCACTTCTCAATGTGCTCCATCACGATCATCGGCTTGGATGACGCGGCAGGCGCGATGGCGGTTTGATTCATGACACCAGTTCCTTCTTAGACGAATCCGATTCCTGATGGATTTACTTGGCGACGAAGGGCACGCCTTCGATGCTTTCAGGGAAATGCACCATCGACGAACCCATCCACTTTTCCTGGATCTTCGCGAGTTCGCCATTCGCCTTGATCTTGTCCATGAAGGCATTGAGCGTGGCGTTGAGTTCCTTTTCGCCGAGACGCGAGCAGGCACCGTTGTAGAGCTTGGTGAACTCCAGCTTGTTCTCGAAGGTGCCAGGCTTGGCATCATTCAGGCGCTTGGCGTAGAACGCATTGCCACCGACGGCTTGCACCTGTCCGGACAGCAGGGCCTGGATGGTCGAGGCGTCATTGTCGAAACGCAGGATGTTCGTTCCAGCCGGCGCGTGCTTGGTCACGTCGGTGTCCTGGGTGCTCGAACGCGGCACACCGATGGCGATCTTCGCCATGTCCGCGTCGGCTTTGATCACCGTGGACTTGGCCGCGACCAGGTAGATGCTGTTCGCTACATAGGGCTTGCTGTACTGCACGGCCTTGGCGCGGTCGGGCAGCATGGCCATGGTGGCGAACAGCACATCCACGCGCCCGGAGGTCAGTGCGGGGATGCGGTTGGCCACTTCGAGCCCGGCAAATTCAACGTCGACACCCAGTTCCTTGCCGAAGGCCTTGGCCATGTCGGCATCGATGCCGTCGGCCTTGCCGGTGGCGGCATCGACAAAGCCCCAAGGAGGATTGGCCGCCTGGATGCCGACGACGAGCTTGCCCTTGGCCTTGATCTCGGCGGGCGTGACCGCCAAGGCACCTGTGCACAGGGTGACGCCTGCGGCGACCAGAGCGGCTGCCTTGAGCAGAACGCGGCGTTGGTTGAGAAGCTTGAATCCGTTGGTCATGGGAAGATTTCCTGGGTTCATGGGACAGGGTGAATCGGTCTTGGATCTTGAATCATGCGATCGACGCATGTTTACCTGGCGGCCGAGGCCAGTTTTCGTTCCAGATACGTCCCGTAATAGGACAACGGCCAGCAGATCATGAAATAGAGAACACCGACGATCGCGTAGACGACCAGCGGCTGAAAGGTCTGGTTCGCCACGATGCTGCCACTGCGCGCCAGTTCGGTGAAACCAACGATGGCCGCCAGCGAAGTACCCTTGATCAGCTGCACGAGAAACCCCACCGTGGCCGGCAACGAAATCCGGAGGGCCTGGGGCAGCACGATCTTGCGCATGCGGGTGCCATAGCTGATACCCAGGGCATTGGCGGCTTCGGTCTGACCACGAGGAACTGCATCGATGGAGCCACGCCAGATCTCGCCCAGGAATGCGCTGGCATGCAAGGTGAATCCAATCGCGACGGACACCCAGGCTTCGAGCTTCAACCCGACCAGCGCCAGGCCATAGTAGGTCACGAAGAGCTGCATCAGCAGCGGAGTGCCTTGGAACACCAGTATGTAGGCGCTGGTGACTTTTCGAAGCGTGGCGATCGGCGAGGTTCTGGCCAGTGCAATGCCCAGCCCGGCGATGGCACCGAAAACCAGGCCGATGATTGCCAGGCCGATCGTCCAGCGCAGACCACCCAGCAGGAACAGGAACTCGGAAATGTTGATGCCGTGCATTTACTTCACCGGATAGCGGAAGAGGCGGGACGTGACGACGGCAAAGCCACCCAACATCAGCGAGGAAATCGCCAGATACAGTACCGTGACGGCGCCATAGACTTCGAAGCTGCGGAACGAATCCGATTCGATGCGCTGCGCCACCGAAGTCAATTCATAGGCCGAGATCGCGGAGGCAATGCTGGTTGTCAGGGTCAGCAGGATGAACTGGCTTGCCAGCGAAGGAAACACGGCGCGCAGCGCAGGCACCAGCACGATCTTGCGAAAGATCAGCAGCTTGGGCAATCCCAGCGCCATGCCGGCTTCGATCTGTCCTTTGGCGATGGATTGAACACCACCACGAATGATCTCGATCGCGTAGGCGCCCCCATTGATTCCGAGCGCAATGATCGCCGTGGGGGTCGGATTGAGCCGGATACCTGCCAGCGGCAGCGCGAAGAAGATGAAGTAGATCTGCACCAGGAATGGCGTGTTGCGCACCACTTCGACAAAGCCGATCACCAGCCAGCGCAGCATGGCGAAGCGTGAATCCCGCAGCAGCACGCCGCCGATGCCGATCACAGTGGCCAGCAGCATGCCTGCGAGCGCCAACCCCATCGTGCCGGCGCAGGCCCACAGCAGATCGGGAAGTCCTGCGATGACAGGACCGAAGTCGAACTGGTAATTCAACGTGAGTGCTCCAGTGAGTGTTTCGGACAGACCGGCGGCGGCTCTTTGCTGCTGACCAAGTCCCAATGGAGACGAATAATGTACGAACTAGTTCGTTTTCACATCAATAGAAACCCTGATAGCCCTGGCAGGGCGGCCACTGCCAGGTGCCGGACTCCCGATGTCAGCGGCTGGTGCGGACGAAGCGCACGATCATCTCGACGATGCTGTCGCGCCGCACGGCGATGCTGGCGGGGTCGTCGAAGTCGTGCTTGAAGATGAGCGCGAAGGTGTGGCGGTTGGCCACGTTGAAGACCGACAGCGCCGAGATCGACATGTGCAGGTCCACCGGATCGATGTCCGGCCGGAACACCCCTGCGGCCACTCCGCGCTCGTAGACCGACCGCAGGCCGTGGATCGCCGGCACGTTGAGCTTCTGGATCGACTCGGAGCGGGCCAGGAACTCGCCCCGGTGCATGTTCTCGTTCATCACCAGGCGAATGAACTCGGGATTGGCACGCTGGTAATCGCAGGTGAAGGCCACCAGCCTGCGCAGTGCCGCTTCGGGGTCGAGGTCCTCGAGGTGCAAGTCGGTCTCGATGTGGCGGATGCGGCGGTAGGCCTCCTCCAGCACGGCGATGTAGAGACCTTCCTTGCTGCCGAAGTAGTAGTAGATCATCCGCTTGCTGGTGCGCGTCAACGCGGCGATCTCGTCGATGCGGGCGCCGGCCAGCCCCTTCTCGGAGAACTCGGTGGTCGCCACTTCGAGGATGTTGGCCATCGTCGCCTCCGGATCGTTGGTGCGGCCCGGTTCCGGCGCAACGGAGGTGTCCACGGTCTTGGCCTTGCGGGTGCGGCGGACCGGAGGGGTGTCAGGGGAGGCATCGTTCATATGGGCCGCAAGCATAGCGGCACCATGGCGGATCAGCTCGCCTGCAGCACCATCAGCCCGGCCGCCGTGTTCGAGATCGGAATGTGGTAGTTGCGGTGCACCTCCTCCACCTGTTCGCCGAGCGCCGCCCGCGTGGCCAGCCACATCAGCAGCTCGATGCCTTGCGTGCCGGCCTTCTCCACCAGTTGCGGGATGCTGAACTGCGTGGCCCAGTCCGGCTGCGCGCTCGCCAGGCTGTCCATGAACTGCAGGTCGAAGTCCTTGTTGATGAAGCCGGCCCGCTCGCCGTCGAGCTGGTGCGACAGGCCGCCGGTGCCCAGCACCATCACGCGGGCATCGCTGTCCCAGGTGCGAATTGCGCGGCCCACCGCCTGTCCGAGCTTCCAGCAGCGCGCCGCCGACGGCAGCGGAAACTGCACCGTGTTGATGCAGACCGGCACCACCTTCACCGGCCACACCTGGTCCGGCCACAGCAGCGCCATCGGCAGCGTGAAGGCATGGTCCACCAGCATTTCCTGGCAGGTGGTCACATCGAACTCGTCGTCGATCAGGCGCTCGATGAGGTGCCACGACAGGTCCTGCTCGCCAGGAAAGGCAGGCACCTGCGGGATGCCCCAGCCTTCGTCGGCGTTGGAATACGTGGGGGCTGCACCGACCGAGAACGTCGGCATCTTGTCGAGGAAGAAGTTCAGGCCGTGGTCGTTGTAGAACACGACCACCACGTCGGGCCGCGCCTGCGCGAGCCACTGGTGCACGGGCGGAAAACCGGCGAAGAACGGTTTCCAGTACGGGTCGTCCTGCAAGCCCTTGTGGATCGCGCGGCCGATGGCCGGAACATGCGACGTCAACACGCCGCCGAGAAGTTGTGCCATGGGAAGTCTCCTTGAAATCGGTGGGCGTGGCGGGTCAGTGGGCGTAGGCGGCCAGCTTGGCCTTGAACGCATCCTTGGTCATGCCGGTCTGCTGGGCGCCGAGGTCCTGCACGTCCAGCCCGAAGATGCCGGCGAACTTGGCGAGGTAGTAGACGTTGCCTCCGGCGTCGATGAGCTGCAGCACATTGCGGGCGCGGATCGCAGCCCGCTGCGTGTCGTTGAGACCGAAGCGGGCACAGTAGGCGTCCTCGTCCTGCACGAAGGCCGCGCGGTTGGCCGCGTCGTTGAACGAATAGCACATGCGGTTCAGCGCATAGCCCTTGCGGGCGAGGCGGCCATCGAACAGCGTGGTGCCCGGAATGCCGGGGATCTCGGGGGTGGTCATCGTCGGTCTCCTGAAAATGCAGCAAAGGCAGTGATTGCAGTATTCCGGGATCCAACCCATCGATAAAGCAGTGGATACTCATGTCTGGCATGAGTCATGTCGATGATTCGAAGGACCCCCCCGCAATGGACCACCACGATCTCGACGGTCAGCTGCTGCGCCTGCTGGTGGCCGTGCACGAAGAAGGCTCGGTCACCCGCGCCGCAGCGCGGCTCGGCGTGACGCAGTCGGCGGTGAGTCACCTGCTGGACAAGCTGCGCGCCATCGTCGGCGATCCGTTGTTCGTCAAGAGCGGCCGCGGCATCGCACCCACCGTGCACGCCGACCTGCTGGTCGAGCGCGCCCGGCGCCTGCTCGACGAGCTGCACGCCTTCAGCACCGCGGGTGCCTTCGACCCGGCCAGACTGGACACCACGCTCACCATCGCCGCCAACGACCTGCAGCGCGACGTGCTGCTGCCGCCGCTGCTGCGCCGCCTGCGCGCCGAGGCGCCGGGCCTGACACTGCGGGTGATTCCGTCCGGCGCGCCGCAGGCCGCGATGCTGCGCGACGAGACCTGCACGCTCGTGCTCACCCCGCGCCCGCCCGAGGCCACCGACATCCTGCAGCGGCGCCTGTTCGATGACCACTACCGCGTCTTCCATGATCCGCAGCACCGCACCGCACCGTCAACCGAGGCCGACTACCTCGCCAGCGAGCACGTCACCGTCGTGCACGACGCACCGCGGCGCAC
>NZ_JBFPGY010000215.1:0-8856 GCF_041083715.1 Sphaerotilus sp. | reverse complement strand
TGGAGATGCTGTGGGGACGCGCCACGCTGGTGGTCTTCGCGGTCAGCTTCGACGGCATGCCCGATCTGAAGGGCTCGCTGCTGGCACTGCTCGACCCGGAGAACATCGGCTTCATCGTCGCCTACCTAGGTGTAAGCGCCGTCTTCGGCGGGCTGATCTTCTCGATCAGCGTGGTGAGCATCCCCATGATGCTCGACCGCCAGGTGGACGCCATCACGGCCGGGCTGACCAGCCTGCGGCTGGTGCTGGACCAGCCGGTCGTGATGGTGTTCTGGGCGGTGCTGATCGCCGTGCTGATGGTGGTGGCGATGCTGCCGTGGTTCCTCGGGCTGCTGTTCATCGGGCCGATCGTGGGGCACGCGAGCTGGCATGCCTACCGGGCCACCGTCATCGACGAGGACAGCGACGAGGCTGATACCTCGGCCTGAGGCCGTGCGGCGCTCATGCATCGATCGAACTCATCAGCGTTTCCAGCTCGTCCGTGATCTGCGCCTGGCGCTGCTGCGCATAGCGCTGGCGCAGGCTGCGGCCAAGTTCGTCGAGGTGGTCCTGGGCGCGCTGCATCTGCGCCAGACGGGCATGGTTTTCCTGGGTCAGCGCCGCCATCAGCGCCACGCGCAGACGCAGTTGCAGGAGCTGCCGGGTCAGCGCCGCGGTCAGTGCCTGCAGCGACAGGTAGTGCACCGGCGCTGGCGCGGTCCGCAGGGACGCAGGCCGATCGGGTGGTTCGGGCGGCCACAGCCGGCGGCGCACCAACCCCGATTCGTCAGGGTACAGCAGCCACAGCTCCCGACAGGCCGCCAGCACCGGATCGAGCATGGCCCACCAGTCGTCCAGCGTGTCGTCCACCTCCTCGATCGCCGCGCAGGCGGCCAGCGGCACAGGCACAGCGCCAGGCAGATCCTCCAGCAGCGTCTGCAGCCGCCGGCTGGCAAGCCAGAAGCAGGTGCGAGGATCGGCACCGCGCAGGTCGCGCACAACCTGCGCGAGGTGGCTGTTGTGTGCGCCACAGAACCCGCGCTCTGCCCCGATCACCCACCAGCCGACCGCACCGCCCGGTCGATCCTGCGATGGCACCGCCGCATGGCCGACCCCGGCATCGCTCACGTCCTGCAGTGCGGTGCACACCGTCGCCAGCGCAGGCCGCAAGGCCTCGACTTGCCGCCCCAGGCGCTGCAGCTCGGACAGTGCGAGGTTCTTCATCGCCAGCACGATCTGGTGCAGCTCGTCGAGCAGCGCGGCGCGCTCGCGCAAGGCCGTGCCGCTCATGCCAGCCAGCCGCGCACGGCGCTGACCCAGGCGCCGCGCGCGGCCTCCAGCGCGGGTGCAGCGCCTGCCACGCCCGCCGCTTCGGCCAGCCGATCCAGCAGCGCGGGCCACTGCGCCACCGGAGCCGCGGCCAGCCAGCCTTCGTTCAGCGCCACCAGCCACGCCATCTGCACCCCGACCGGCCGTGGCTGCAGGCGCCCTTGGCTGAACAGCGCCTGCAACAGGTGCCCGTGCGCCACACGGGCAGCCATGTCGGCATCCAGCCGGGTGCCGAAGCGCGTGAACAGCTCCAGCTCCAGGAACTGGAGGTAGTCGAGCCGCAGACGTCGGCACTCGCGGGCCACCGCCGGGTGCTGCGCCTTGCCACCGATGCGCGAAACCGAGGTGGCGATGTCGATCGCCGGGCGCATGCCGGCCGCGAACAGCTTGCTGCTGAGGTAGACCTGCCCGTCGGTGATCGAGATCAGGTTGGTCGGGATGTAGCTGGCGACCTCGCCAAGCTGGGTCGGCACGATCGGCAGCGCCGTCATGCTGCCACCGCCGAGCGCCGCGCTCAGCTGTGTCGAGCGCTCCAGCAGCCGCGAATGCAGGTAGAAGATGTCGCCCGGATACGCCTCGCGCCCTGGCGGACGGCGCAGCAGCAGCGACAGCTCGCGGTAGGCCTGGGCATGCTTGCCGAGGTCGTCGTAGACGATCAGGGTGTCATGGCCGGCGTGCATCCAGCTTTCGGCCAGCGCACAGCCGGCGAACGGCGCCAGGTACTGCAACCCCGCCAGACTGCCGGCCTCGGACACCACCACCGTCGTGTGCGCCAGCGCACCGCGCGCCCGCAGAACGGCCACCGTCTCGGCCACCTGCGTGCGCCGCTGGCCGATCAGCACCAGCACACAGCGCACACCCTGGTCGTGCTGGTGCAGCACCGCGTCCAGCGCCAGCGCGCTCTTGCCGGTGCCGTCGTCACCGATCAGCAGCTCGCGCTGGCCGCGGCCGATCGGCAGCAGCGTGTCGATGATGGTGTTGCCGGTGTAGAACGGACGGCTCACAAAGTCGCGCTCGATGATGGCCGGCGAGCGCGCCTCCATCGGCCAGGGTGTGCCGGCGGGAACAGATGGACCGCCGTCGAGCGGGCGTCCGAGCGGGTCGATCACCCGGCCGAGCAGCGCCTCGCTGCAGGAGAGCGCCAGCCGCCGACCACTGCGGCGCATCCGCAGGCCGGCCGCCATCTGGCCCGACTGCTCCAGCAGGATGCAGCCGATCAGCCGCTCGTCGAGCTGGAACACCCAGGCCCGGCTGCCATCGGCACCCAGCAGTACCTCACCGACCTCGGCCGTCGGCAGGCCCTGCACCCAGGCGATGCCGTCGGCCAGCCCGATGACGGTGCCAACCTCCTCGACCGCGAGGCCGATCTGTGCGCCACCCGTCATGCCGCAGCCGCAGCCTGCACAAAGGCATCGACGCCGCGCCGCAGGCTCGCCTCCAGTGCGTAGTCGCTGGCATGGCCGCCCGGCTGGATGCGCACCCCGGCCAGCAGCGCCGGGTCCCGCTGCCAGTGCACGGCGAGCGTGCAGCCGCACAGGTCGGACAGCGCCGCCTGCACCTGCACCGACAGGTCTGGCGGCACGTCGAACGCGGTCTCGATCGCGACCGTGGCCGCGAAGTGCACCACCGCGCCGTGCAATGCAGCGCGCGCCGCCTCGCGCTGCGGCCCGGCCAGATCGGCCAGCAGCAGGGCGATCACGGCAGCCTCGACCGCCGGACTCGCCAACCGCTGCAAGTAGCGCGCGACGTGTTCGGCGGCCTGCCGGCGCTGGTCGGCCTGCGCGGTCTGCTCCTGCTGCGTGCGGCGCTGGGCATCGCAGGCCAGGGCCTGGGCGCGGTCGGTGTCGAGTTGCTGCAGCAGCGCGGTCAGCCGACGCTGGCGCTCGGCGCCCATCTCGGCGGTCAGCGCCTGCAGGGCGTTGTCGCGCTGGGCCTGCACGGCGTCGCGCTCGGCCTGCAGCGCGGCGGTGTCGCGGGCGAGTGCAGCCTCGCGGGCGGCCAGCGCGTCACGGCGCTGGACGCCCGCAGCCTGGCGCGCATCCAGCGCCGCCTGCAGCGGCCGGTACAGGAAGCGCGTCAGCAGCCACAGCAGCACCAGGAAGTTGATGGTCTGCAGCACCAGCGTGGTGGCGTCGAGGTTCATGGCCGGACCTCAGCGCAGCACGTATTCGAGCAGCGGATTGCGGAACAGGATGATCAGCGCCACCACCAGACAGTAGATCGCCAGCGACTCGATCATCGCCAGTCCGATGAACAGCGTGCGGCTGATCGACTTCTCGGCCTCGGGCTGGCGTGCCAGTGCGTCGAGCGCGGCAGCGATTGCCCGGCCCATGGCGAGGGCGGGAAAGAACACACCCAGCGCGATCACCAGCCCGGCGACGATGGTGGACGCCAGGCTGAACAGGTGCAGGTCATTCATGGTCGGGACGCTCCGGAAGGGACTGGATTTCAAGGGCACTGGCGATGTAGATCAACGCCAGCATCCCGAAGATGTAGGCCTGCACCAGCGCCTCGACAACGTGCAGCACCAGCAGCGGGATCGGCACCAGCAGCCCCGCCACCAGTAGCACCAGCATCGCGGCCATCTCCAGGCTCATCATGTTGCCGAAGAGCCGGATCGCCAGCGCGAGCGTGCGCGTCAGCTCGCTGATGAGGTGGAAGGGCAGCAGGATCGGACTCGGCTGCAGGTAGTGCGCCAGGTAGCGGCGCAGGCCGGCGGCGCGGATGCCGTAGACATGGACCGACACCATCACCACCAGCGCCAGCGCGGCGGTGACCGACAGGTCGCGGGTCGGCGAAGACAGCCCCGGCACCAGCCCGATCAGATTGGCGATCAGCAGGAACAGCCACAGCGTGCCGACGAAGGGCAGCACCTGGTCCACGTCTCCGGGGGCGACCACCTCGGCCACCGCCTCGCGCATCAGGCTGTACGTGGCTTCGAGCCAGCCTTGCAGGCGGCTGGGCGGGCCGGGCCGATCGAGCGGATCGGCCGCCTCGCGCGCCAGCCGGCGCCCGAGCCACAGCGCGAGACCCACCAGCAGGGCACTGACCGCGATCGCCAGCAGCAGCGGCTCGCGCAGCGCCAGCGGGCCGAGGTGCAGCCAGACCGCGCCGTCCAGGTCATTCATCGCCAGGCTCCCGGAAGAATTGCCAGACGTTCCACGCACCCACGGCCAGCCCGAGCAGGATGCCGTTGACGGTCCAGCGCACCGAGTAGCCGACGGACTGCTCGTCCAGCCAGCGCCCGAGGTAGGCGCCCAGCACCAGCGGCACCACCAGCAGAAGCCCCGCCGTGCCGCCCGTGATCAGCAGCCCGAGCAGGCCGGCGCGGCGCGCGGCGCGCAGGCGACGCACCTGGCGTTCGAGCTGGTGGCGCAGATGCTGGTCGTCGCCGGTCATGGTCAGGGGCGCGCCTGTTCGGCGAGCTGCTGCAGGCGCTGGTAGAGCGCGGTCTCGATGCGGCCCTGGCTGGTGCGGGCGCTCTCGCGCCAGGCCTGTTCCTCCTGCAGCACGGCGTCCAGCTCGGCCTGCAGCGCCTCGGGGGCAGGCGTGTCGTCGCCCAGGATGCGGCGGCTGACGATGGCGATCTGCCCGTCCGCACAGCGCAGCGTCCCGCCGACCGTGGCGATCCAGCGCCAGTCGTCCGGCGCTGCACCAGCCACGCGGTAGCGCAACAGACCCGGTGCCAGCATGGTCACCAGCGGCCGATGACCGGGCAGCACACCGAACTGTCCGCTCGCATCCGCCGCGACCAGACTCGCCACGCCCTCGATCTGCCGGATGCGCCGGCCGTCGAGCAGGTCGAGACGCAGCGTGCGGCTCATGCAGCCACCGCCACCGCCGCCAGGGCGGGCAGCACAGGCATGGCCCCCTTCATGTAGCAGGCGTCCTCGCTCAGCGTGTCGTAGGCGCCGCCAAGGAAGCGCTCGCAGTCGGCCAGCACCGTCTCCAGCGGGACGGACACGCCGCCCATCCCGGTGTGGCCGGCGACGACCTGGAAGGGCTGGGTCAGGTAGCGCTGCAGTCGCCGCGCCCGCGTGACGACCTGGCGGTCTTCAGGCGACAGTTCGTCGACGCCGAGCATGGCGATGATGTCTTCGAGTTCCTTGTAGCGTGCCAGATGCTGGCGCACCGCACCAGCGACGCGGTAGTGGCGTTCGCCGATCAGGCGCCTGTCGATCATCCGGCTGTTCGACGCCAGTGGATCGACGGCAGGGTAGATGCCACGCGCCGCCTGCTCGCGCGAGAGGATGACGACCGAGTCCAGGTGCGACTGGATCGCCGCGACCGATGGATCGCTCATGTCGTCGGCCGGCACGTAGACGGCCTGCACCGCGGTGATCGCGCCGTGGCGGGTCGAGAGGATGCGCTCCTCCAGCCCGGCGACCTCGGTCACCAGCGTGGGCTGGTAGCCGACGCTGGATGGCATGCGCCCGAGCAGGCCGGAGATCTCGGTGCCGGCCTGGACGAAGCGGAACAGGTTGTCCATCAGGAACAGCACCTCGCCACCATCGGCGTCGCGCAGCGCCTCGGCGCAGGTCAGCGCGGTGTAGCCGGTGTAGAAGCGCACGCCGGGCGTCTCGTCCATCTGGCCGAAGACCATCACGGCGCGGTCCATCACCCCGGCGTCGCGCATCTCGTGCCACAGCTCGTGCCCTTCACGGATGCGCTCGCCCACCCCGGCGAACACCGACACGCCATGGTGCTCGTGGCTGACCGCGTGCATGAACTCCATCATGAGCACGGTCTTGCCCACCCCGGCGCCGCCGAACAACCCCGTCTTGCCGCCGCGCACGAAAGGGCACAGCAGATCGATCACCTTGATGCCGGTTTCAAGGATGCGGTCACCCGGCAACGTGTCAGCCAGCGACGGTGGCGCGGCGAGCACGGGGCGGTGTTCAGGGCTTTCGACCGGCGCGCCGCCATCGAGCGGTTGACCCATCGCGCCCAGCAGGCGCCCCAGCGTGGCAGGGCCGACAGCCACCGACAGCGGCGCGCCCGTGTCGACCACCGACAGGCCGCGCGCCAGCCCCTCGGTCGGCTGCAGCGCGATGCAGCGCACCAGCGATTCGCTCAGATGCTGGACCACGACCAGCGACCAACCACCGGCATCGTCGCCGACCGCGGCACCCGCGCGCAGCAGATGCCCGAGTCCCGGCAGCAACCGACAGCGCACCTCGACCACCGGCCCGTGCACCGCCCGCACCACCGCAGCGCGGAACTCGTCCGGAAAGGCATCGATCGACTGGGACTGGGTCATGCAGGCTCCGCGCGGTGGTCCGCGGAGCCATTATGGAAAACACTTGGTTCGCCAGCTTGAGCTGCATCAAGTCCAGGGATTACAGCGTCAGGATCGTGCAGCCGGTGGTGGCACGGGCTTCCAGATCGCGGTGGGCCTGCGCGACGTGCTCGAGCGGATAACGCTGCGCGATCGGGATCGTCACCTCGCCGGAGCTGACCATCGCGAACAGCTCCTCGGCCAGTGCCTGCGTGCCCTCGCGGGTGGCAATGTGGGTGAACAGCGTCGGGCGCGTGACATAGAGCGAGCCCTTGGCGCCCAGCACGCCGAGATTGACCGGCGGCACCGGACCGGACGCATTGCCGTAAGTCGCCAGCAGACCGAAGGGGGCCAGGCAGTCGAGCGACCCCTCGAAGGTGTCCTTGCCGATCGAGTCGTAGACGACCTTCACGCCACGTCCTTCGGTGATCTCGCGCACACGGGCGGCGAAGTTCTCGCTGCGGTAGTTGATGGCGTGGGCGGCGCCGTGCTGCAGCGCGAGCAGGCACTTGTCGGGGCTGCCGGCCGTGGCGATCAGGTTGAGCCCCATCGCGCGCGCCCACTGGCAGGCGATCAGGCCCACCCCACCCGCAGCGGCATGGAACAGCACGAAGTCACCGGGTTGCAGCCCCCCCTGCGGCTGCGTGCGGCGCAGCAGGTAGGCGGCGGTCATGCCCTTGAGCATCATCGCGGCACCGGTCTCGAAGTCGATGCCGTCCGGCAGCTCCACCACGCACTTGGCGGGCATCACCCGCACCTCGCAGTAACTGCCCGGCGGCTGGCTGGCGTAGGCGACACGGTCACCCGTCTGCAGGTGCGTGACGCCCTCGCCCACCGACTCGACCACGCCGGCAGCCTCCATGCCCAGCTGCAGCGGCAGCGCATTGGGATAGAGGCCGGTGCGCTGGTAGACGTCGATGAAGTTCAGGCCGATCGCGAGGTGGCGGATGCGCACCTCGCCCGGGCCGGGTTCACCGACGGGCAGATCGACGAGCTGCATCACGTCGGGGCCGCCGAAGGCGGAGATCTGGATGGCACGGGGCATGGGAGTTCTCCTGTCGGTCGAAAGCGTATGCGGAGCTTACGGGATCGGCGGATCCGGCGTGGACAGCGCAGTCCATGGGCCTCATGCCGGCACACCCAAGCCGGCACTACACCAAGCAGCCAATCAAAGTCACAGGACGTGTCTGCTGTATCGGGCTATGCTGCCGGCGCATCGCAACCCATCGGACAGCACTGTGGATGAGGACGGCAATCTGAGCATCGGCACCCGGCTGGGTGAATTCGAGATCCGCGGTCTGGTCGGTGCCGGGCGGACCGGCGTCGTCTACCGCGCCTTCGACCACGAACTGGAACGCGAAGTCGCGATCAGGGAATACCTGCCCGCCTCGCTGGCGTCGCGTGCCGAAGACGGGCACGTGCAGGTCCGCGGCCGGGTCCATGCCCATGCGTTCGGCGTCGGCCTGCAGCAGTTCCTGCGGCAGGCCCAGTTGCTCGCGCGCTTCGATCATCCCGCCCTGGTCAAGGTATTCCGTTACTGGGAGGGCCATGGCACGGCCTACATGGTCATGCCGTTCTATGCCGGCCAGACGCTGGCACAGGCCCTGCGGCAACTGCCGGCACCACCCACCGAGGCATGGCTCATGGGCGTGCTGGTGCCGCTGCTGGGAGCGCTGGACAGCCTGCACCACCAGCACATCCTGCACCGCCATGTGGTGCCGGACAACATCCGGCTGCTGCGCAACGGCCGGCCCGTGCTGCTGGAGCCGGACAGTGCACAAGAGAACCTCCGACCTGGCTACGCGCCCATCGAACAGGTGGCCGAGGGGCCGGACCTGCGCCCAGGGCCCTGGACCGACCTGTATGCGCTGGCGGCCGTTGTCCATGCGGCGCTGACCGGCGGGCCGCCGCCGGCTGCGCAGACCCGCACGGTGCAGGACGGTCTGGAGCCGCTGACCGCGGTGGCTGCGCGCCTGGCCACCACGCACGGCCAGCACTACCACCCCGCCTTCCTCGCAGCCTGGCAACAGGCACTGGCCATCCGGCCCGCCGACCGCCCGCAGAACGTGCAGGCGCTGATGCAGCAACTGGGACTCATTCCCGCCCCGATGCCGGCGGGCCAGTGGTCTGAAGTCCCGCCCGACCATCCCCGTGACGCGGCCGTTCCCCGCCCGCCAGCCACTGCGCTGCCCGCCGCAGCGGTCGATCCGCTGACCCCGCTGGAAGTTCCGAAGCCTCGGTCCCACGGCCTGTTGGCGGTTGCCCTCGCA
>NZ_JBFPGY010000214.1:0-2700 GCF_041083715.1 Sphaerotilus sp. | reverse complement strand
GTCATCATCATCATGACGACCAATGCGGGGGCCGAGAACCTGCAGAAATCGACCATCGGCTTCACGAATTCGCGTGAAGTCGGGGACGAGATGGGCGATCTCAAGCGCATGTTCACGCCCGAGTTCCGCAACCGGCTGGACGCCATCGTCAGCTTCCGGGCGCTGGACGAGGACATCATCCTGCGGGTGGTGGACAAGTTCCTGCTGCAGCTCGAAGGCCAGCTCAGCGAGAAGAAGGTCGAGGTCACCTTCACCGACGCGCTGCGCAAGCACCTCGGCAAGAAGGGCTTCGATCCGCTGATGGGCGCCCGCCCGATGCAGCGCCTGATCCAGGACACGATCCGCCGCGCGCTGGCCGACGAACTGCTGTTCGGCAGCCTGACCGACGGTGGTCGGCTGACGGTGGACGTGAACGAGGCTGGCGAAGTGCAGCTCGACATCGAGCCGCGCAACAAGAGCGACAAGCCGAAGGCGGAGCCGGCGACGGCGTGAAGCCGGTAGCGGGTGCGGCGTTCGTCGCGATGGAAAGGGTCTGCGGGCCCTTTTTCCATGCGCGCTTCAGTGCAGGAAGCGGATGGGATCCTGTTCGAAATACTGGTGCAGCAGCGCATAGACCTCGGGGAACTCGGCGTGCAGCCCGTCCGGTGCGACGAAGAACGCTTCGGCTGTGACCGGAAAGAATTCTTCGGGACCCTGTGCGGCATAGGGGTCGAGCCACGTTGGCTGTTCGGCGGCCACTTCCGCGGTGTGCTGGGCGAGCGCACGTGCCATCACGTCCAGCCAGCGCTCCCGCATCGCCCGGTTCGGCAGGGCGGGCATGCCATCGATGCCGCCATGGCGCATGTCGAGCACGTGGATGAATTCGTGGATCACGACGTTGTAGCCATCCTCGGCCCGGTCGGGCTCGCCGGCCATCTGCACGTCCTGCCACGACAGCATGACCGGGCCGCCCTCCATGGCCTCGCCGGCCAGCACCTCGTCGCCGCTGTGCACCACGCCGGCCTCGTCGCTCCACCTGCGCTGCACGACGACCTCCTGCGGGTGCAGCACGATGCCGACAAAACCGCCGTACAGCGACAGCCCGCCAGGCAGGTGCAGCACGGGTACGCAGGCCTGTGCCGCCACGGCGACGGCCATTGCGTCGGTGAGTTCCAACTCCCCCGCGGTGCTGAACTCCTTCTCGCTCAGGAACAAGGTTGCCAGTTCGCGCAGGGACAGCAGGTCCTGCAGCGGGCGCCGTTTCAGGAAGGGATAGGCGCGCAGCGTCTCCAGCCACAGTTCATCCGGAATCGCCCGCTTGTTCAGCACCCGCTGCGCGCGACGCGCGCGCCAGGCGTCCAGCCAGCGCTTCAGCATGGCAGCGGCAGGCGCCGACGCTCCACCCCGTCCGCCGTGATGCGCAGGACCTCGGCGCGTGGCGCGGCCGGGTCGTGGTCCAGGTCCCAGTCGGTCAGCACATGGCGGACCAGCCCGTCGCCCAGCGCTTCGTCGCCGGGGCGGTGGGTGTGGCCGTGGACCAGCGTCGTGGCACCGTGCTGGCGCAGCAGCGCGCGCATGGCATCCCGGTCCAGATCGGGGTAGGCCGCCATGCCCAGCGTGCGCTTGCGGTGCTCGCTGTCGTCGCGCAGTCCGCGGGCGAACGCGCGGCGGCGCTCCAACGGCTGGGCGAGGAACTGTTGCTGCCACGCCGGACCGCGGGCCTGCCGGCGAAAGCGCTGGTAATCCTCATCGGCGAGGCACTGCGCATCGCCGTGGACCAGCACCGTGCGGCGTCCGAAAGCCTCCAGCACGCACACATCGTCCAGCACCCGCCAGCCTGCCAGTGCCGCGGCGCGCGGACCCAGGAGGAAATCACGGTTGCCGACCATCATCGCCACCGTGCGGTGGCTGGCGCATTCGGCGAACTGGCGCAGCACACTGGCTTCGAAGCTGTCCGCCTCGTCCAGCACGTCATCGCCGACCCAGACCTCGAACAGGTCACCGAGCACGATGACTGCGTCGGCAGGGGTGTGCTGCAGGTAGCGGGCCAGCGCCGCAGTGGTGTGCGGCGTGGCCGGGCCGAGGTGCAGATCGGACACGATGTCCACGCTGCGCCAGTGCGGCGCGGCGCGGAGCGTGCGGATCGGCGCCGGCTGGATCACTCCACGATCACGGCGCGGGTGATGACCACGTCGTCGACCGGCACGTCGTCGTGGAAACCACGCTTGCCGGTGCGGACCTTCTCGATCTGGTCCACCACGGCCATGCCATCGACCACGCGGCCGAACACGGCGTAGCCCCAGCCGGAGGCGTTCTCGGCGGTGAAGTTCAGGAAGTCGTTCTTCGCGACGTTGATGAAGAACTGCGACGTGGCCGAGTGCGGCGCGTTGGTGCGCGCCATGGCCAGCGTGTACTTCTCGTTCTTCAGGCCGTTGTTGGCCTCGTTCTTGATCTCGGCCTGCGTGGGCTTCTGCTTCAGCCCGGCTTCCATGCCGCCACCCTGGACCATGAAGCCCTTGATGACGCGGTGGAAGACGGTGCCGTCGTAGTGGCCGCTCTTGACGTAGCTGAGGAAATTGGCGGCCGACAGGGGGGCCTTCTCGGCATCGAGTTCGATGCGGATGGTGCCGAGGGTGGTCTGCAGATCGACTTGGGGGGCTGCCATGGTTATTTCTCCAGAGAGGCTTTCTTGATGAGGACCGGCTCCAGCGGGACGTTCTG
>NZ_JBFPGY010000213.1:0-8875 GCF_041083715.1 Sphaerotilus sp. | reverse complement strand
GGTGGCTGCAGCGCCAGCGCGGTGCGCAGGTCTTCGGCGGCCTCGGCGAGCGTCTGGCCGGGCAGGGCGTACATCAGGTCGAGGTTGAAGGTGTCGAAGGCCTGCGCGGCCTCTTCGGCGGCAGCCAGCGCCTGCGCACGGCTGTGCACGCGGCCCAGCGCCTGCAGCTTGGCATCGTCGAAGCTCTGCACACCGATCGACAGCCGCGTCACCCCCGCGCCGCGGAAGGCGCGGAAGCGCGCGCGCTCGAAGGTGCCGGGATTGGCCTCCAGCGTCACCTCGCAGCCCGGCGCCAGCGGCACCAGCGCCCGCACGTCGCCCAGCAGCCGCTCGATGCCTTCGGGCGAGAACAGGCTGGGTGTGCCGCCACCGATGAAGATCGACTGCACGCTGCGGCCCCAGACCAGCGGCAGCGCGGCTTCGAGGTCGGCGCGCAGGGCGTCCAGATACGCCGCTTCCGGATGCCCGCCGCTGGCCGCCTCGTGCGAGTTGAAGTCGCAGTAGGGGCACTTGCGCAGGCACCACGGCAGGTGGATGTACAGCCCCAGCGGCGGCGGCGCACCCAGCTGCAGCGTGCCTGGGCGCAGGTAGCGGGCCACCACGTCGGCGCCATTGGCCGCCGCCGCGGTGTCCGCGGTGGCCTGGGCTGGCTGGATCGGGATGAACTCAGCCAAGCTGCCACACCCCGCGCATCAGCGTCAGCATCTGCGCACAGGCCAGCGCGCGGTGGCTCTGGGCATTCTTGACCTCCGCGGGCATCTCGGCGGCGGTCAGTCCGTTCGACGGGATGCACATCAGCGGGTCGTAGCCGAAGCCGCCCGCGCCGCGCCGCTCGGCCAGGATCTCACCTTCCCAGCGCCCGAAGGCGATGAGCGGCTCCGGGTCATCCGCCGAGCGCACGGCCACCAGTGCGCAGACGAAGCGGGCGCGGCGCGTGGCGGCACCCTCCAGTGCGGCGAGCAGCTTGCGGTTGTTCGCTGCGTCCTGCAGTGCGCGCTGTGCTTCGCGGTCGATGCCGGCGGGGAACTCGACCGCGGCGTAATGGGCCGACTGCACGCCCGGTGCGCCGCCGAGGGCGTCCACGCACAGTCCGGAGTCGTCCGAGATCGCCGGCAGGCCGCTGGCGGCCGCGGCATGGCGGGCCTTGGCGAGCGCGTTCTCGATGAAGGTGTGGTGCGGTTCCTCGGCTTCCGGAATGCCGAGCGAGCCCTGGGTCACCAGCTCGACCGACACCGGTGCCAGCAGCGCACCGAGTTCCTTCAGCTTCTTGGCGTTGTTGGACGCCAGCACCAGACGGTGTCGCAGGCCGCCCATCGCCTCAGCCTCCGATCGGTGCGGTCAGGGCCTGGCGCTGCAGTGCGACCAGATCGCGGATGCCCTGGTCGGCCAGTGCGATCAGCGTGTCCATCTCGGCGCGGCTGAAGGGCGAGCCTTCGGCTGTGCCCTGCACTTCGACGAAACCACCGGAGCCGGTCATCACGACGTTCATGTCGGTGTCGCAAGCCGAGTCCTCGACGTACTCCAGGTCCAGCAGCGCCACACCGTCCAGCAACCCCACCGAAATCGCGGCGACGTGGTCACGGATCGGCGTCTCGGTGACCAGACCCTGTGCGAGCAGCGTGGCCACGGCGTCATGGGCCGCGACGAACGCGCCGGTGATGGCGGCCGTGCGGGTGCCGCCGTCGGCCTGCAGCACGTCGCAGTCGATGGTGATCGTGCGCTCGCCGAGCTTCTTCAGATCGAACACGCTGCGCAGCGAGCGGCCGATCAGGCGCTGGATCTCCTGCGTGCGGCCGGTCTGCTTGCCCTTGGCGGCTTCGCGGGCGCTGCGGGTGTGGGTGGCGCGGGGCAGCATGCCGTATTCGGCCGTGACCCAGCCTTCGCCCGAGCCTTTCTTGTGTGGCGGCACACGCTCTTCGACCGAGGCCGTGCAGAGCACCTTGGTGTCGCCGAAGGCGATCAGGACCGAGCCTTCGGCGTGCTTGGTGTAGCCGCGGGTGAGCTGGACGGGGCGCAGGGCATCAGGGGCACGGTGGTTCGGGCGGGTGGTGGTGGTCATGCGGGAAATTCTCGGGTCGTGGCGATGCGTGGACTCCCGCATGCGCGGGAAGGACGTGGTCGCGGAGGCCGGGGTGCCGGCCTAGCCGCCGCGCTTCTGGGCGCTGCGCTTGATGGCTTCGTTGATCTCGCGGATCGAGCGTTCGATCTCGGCCTCGTCGAGCAGATCGTCGGGGTTGCCGGCACCGGCGCCGGCCTGGATGGTGGAGGCGAAGACATCGTCGCCCAGCGCGCGTGTCTCGATGCCGGTGAGGGTTTCGTCGTCCTCGGCGGACTCCCACTCGACGGCGATCACGGTGACGTTGTCGCTCTTCTCGCCAGCGATGCGCAGCGCGCGCTCCACCAGATCAGGTGCCGCGTCGCTGATCGTGCCTCCGGCCAGGATGCGGGTGATGGTGTCGTCGTCCAGGGCACCCCACAGGCCGTCGGAGCACAGCAGCAGCTTGTCCCCGGGCTGCAGCGTCACGGGGCCGACGAGATCGATCACCGGCTTGCCAGGACTGCCCAGGCAGGTGAACAGCACGTTGCGGTTGACCTTGTCGCCCAGCGGCACGACGCCGTTGAGCGACTCCTGCAGCTCGGAGTAGGAATGGTCGCGGGTGCGGGCCTGCAGCCGGCCGCCGCGCACGAGGTAGAGCCGCGAGTCGCCGCAGTGCGCCCAGTACGCCTCGCGCCCCTGGAGGATGCAGGCGACGATGGTGGTGCGTGGCGTGTCGAGCAGGGCGCGTTCGGTGGCGTAGCGGATGAGCGCGTGGTGGCCGGCCAGGATGGACTCGGTCAGGAAGCGGCGCGGTTCGCGGATCACTGGCTTGGCGTCGCGCTGGAACATCGCGGCCATGGTCTGCAGCGACATCTGCGAGGCGACCTCGCCCTCGGGATGCCCGCCCATGCCGTCCGCGAGCGCGAACAGGCCGGAGTCACGGGTGTAGCAGTAGCCCATGCGGTCTTCGTTCTTCTCTCGCCCGCCACGGCGACTGATCTGGTAGACGGAAAAACGCATGGACAGGGGTTCCGAGGAAGATTCCGGCACGGCGGGGCTCACGCCTTGGCGCCGGATTTGATGTTTTCAAGCTGCAGCTTGAGGCGCTCGCTGAAGCTGAGCTTGGTGTAACGGCGTTCGGTTTCCCTGGACAGCTCCTTCTGGAGCGCAAAGACGCTTTGCGGCCGTGCCAGCGGGTCGAGCGACATGCACCACTCGGTCACCTCGATGAGGTTGTCCGAGTACACGTTGCGCAGACGCGAGAGCGACAGGCTCAGGCGGTCCTTCTCGATGCGCTGCGGCGCGTCGTTCGGCGGGTAGCCCTGCATGCAGGCATAGATGCAGGCGCCGATGGCGTAGATGTCGGTCCACGGGCCGAGCGAGCCGTCGCGGCGGTACATCTCGGGCGCCGCAAAGCCGGGGGTGTACATCGGCCGGATGAAGTTGCCTTCCTTCGACAGCACTTCGCGTGCCGCGCCGAAGTCGAGCATCACGGCCTTGTTCTCGTTGGTGACGAAGATGTTGGCCGGCTTGATGTCCAGGTGCAGCATCTTGTGCTGGTGGACGATGCGCAGGCCGCGCAGGATCTCGTCGAACAGGCTGCGGATGGTCGATTCGCGGAAGACCTTGTCGCGCTTGAGATCGCGGGCAGTGACGATGAAGTCCTGCAGCGTGTCGCCCTGCAGGTAGTTCATCACCATGTAGACCGTCTCGTTCTCGCGGAAGAAGTTCAGCACCGAGACGACGCTCTGGTGGCTGATCTGCGCGAGCGAGCGGCCTTCCTCGAAGAAGCTCTTCAGGCCCAGGCGGTAGAGGGGCTGCTTTTCCGGCTTGACGCGCGGAATCAGCTCACCCGCGGAGCGCTCGGCCAGCGAAGACGGGAGGTATTCCTTGAGGGCCACCAGCCGGCGCTCGGCATCTTCGGCGAGATAGACCACCCCGAATCCACCCGCTGCCAGCTTCCGGATGATCTGGTAGCCGCCTACCACCGTGCCGGGCGGCAACGGGGCAGGTTTTTGCTTTGACATAATCGTATTTTGATTGGGCGAAATTCGCGATGTCAGTTTACAGCATGACCGGTTATGCCAGCGCCTCCTCCAGCGCGCTGCCCGAGGCCGGGGAACACACCGAGAACACTGCCGCACAAGCGGGATCCGCAGGGTCGGTCACGGTGGAACTGCGCTCCGTGAACAGCCGCTTCCTGGATCTGGCGCTGCGCCTGCCCGACGAATTCCGCGCACTGGAGCCTGCGCTGCGCGAGCTGCTCACCCGGACCTTCAAGCGCGGCAAGATCGAGCTGCGCCTGAACCAGGACCGTGCGCCCGACGCCGCTGCGGCGCTGCCGCATCCCGAGCAGCTGGCCCGGCTGGCGGCGCTCCAGGTGGCCGTGCGCTCGCAGCTGCGGGATGCCGAGCTGATGTCGGTGCACGAGGTGCTGCAGTGGTGCCGCAGCACCGCACCGGTGGCGCTGCTCGACGACGTCGCGCTGGTGGCTGCCCGCGTGTGCGTCGAGCGGCTTGGCGAGGCCCGTGCCCGCGAGGGAGACCGGCTGGTCGCGATCCTGATGGAGCGTGTCGAGCACCTGCGCGGTCTGGCGGCCCAGGCAGCGCCGCTGGTGCCGCAGGTGGTGGCGCGTCAGCAGCAGCGCTTCCTGGAGCGCTGGAACGAGGCGCTGGCCACGGCGGGCGCCAACCAGAGCGTGTCCGCGCAGTCGCTGGCCGAGCGGGCGATGTCCGAGGCGGCGGCGTTCGCGATCCGCATCGACGTGGCGGAAGAGCTGGGCCGCCTGGGCGCCCACCTCGACGAGATCACCCGGCTGCTGCGCAAGGGGGGCGAGCTGGGCAAGCGGCTCGACTTCCTGATCCAGGAACTGCACCGCGAGGCCAACACCCTGGGCTCGAAATCCGCCGCACTGGAGCTGACGCAGATCTCGGTGGAGATGAAGGTCGCGATCGAGCAGATGCGCGAGCAGGTGCAGAACATCGAATAAGCGGTCTGCCGGAACGAAGAAAAGCCACCCTTGGGTGGCTTTTCTGGTGTGGTCGAGCAGGCGGCGTTGCCGCCCACTGCAGGTCTTAGCTGTGTGCTGCCGCCAGCGCCGCGTTGAGCGTGGCGCTCGGACGCATGATGGCCTTGGTCTTCTCGGCATCGGCCAGGTAGTAGCCACCGATGTCGGCCGGCTGGCCCTGGACCGCGCTCAGCTCGGCCACGATCTTGGTCTCGTTCTCGGTCAGCACGGCGGCCAGCTTGCCGAAGTGGGCTGCCAGCACGGCGTCCTCGGTCTGGGCGGCCAGTTCCTGGGCCCAGTACATCGCCAGGTAGAACTGGCTGCCGCGGTTGTCGAGCTGGCCGGTCTTCGGGCTGGGCGACTTGTTGTTGTCGAGCAGCTGGCCGGTGGCGGCGTCGAGCGTCTTGGCGAGCAGCTTGGCCTGGGCGTTGTTCTCCTTGATGCCCAGCTCTTCCAGCGAGACGGCCAGCGCCAGGAATTCCCCCAGCGAATCCCAGCGCAGGTGGTTTTCCTGGACCAGCTGCTGCACGTGCTTCGGGGCCGAGCCGCCGGCACCGGTCTCGTACATGCCGCCGCCGTTCATCAGCGGCACGATCGACAGCATCTTGGCCGACGTGCCCAGTTCCATGATCGGGAACAGGTCGGTCAGGTAGTCGCGCAGGATGTTGCCGGTCACGCTGATGGTGTCCAGACCGCGGGCCACGCGCTCCAGGGTGAAACGCATCGCGCGCACCTGGCTCATGATGCGGACTTCCAGGCCCGTGGTGTCGTGGTCCTTCAGGTAGGTTTCCACCTTCTTGATCAGCTCGTTCTCGTGCGGGCGGTACGGGTCCAGCCAGAACACCGCCGGCATGCCGGAGTTGCGGGCGCGCGTGACGGCCAGCTTGACCCAGTCGCGGATCGGGGCGTCCTTGACCTGGCACATGCGCCAGATGTCACCGGCCTCGACCGTCTGGCTCAGCAGCACTTCGCCGGTGTCCAGGTCGGTGATGTTGGCCACGCCGGCCTCGGCGATCTCGAAGGTCTTGTCGTGCGAGCCGTATTCCTCGGCCTGCTGCGCCATCAGCCCCACGTTCGGCACCGTGCCCATCGTGCGCGGGTCGAAGTTGCCGTGCCACTTGCAGAAGTTGATCATCTCCTGGTAGATGCGGGCGAAGGTCGACTCCGGCATCACGCACTTGCTGTCGTACTGCTTGCCGTCAGCGCCCCACATCTTGCCGCCCTGGCGCATCATCGCCGGCATCGAGGCGTCCACGATGATGTCGTTGGGCGAGTGGAAGTTGGTGATGCCCTTGGCCGAGTCCACCATCGCCAGACGCGGACGGTGCTCCTGGCAGGCGTGCAGGTCGCGGATGATCTCGTCGCGCTTGGACTCCGGCAGCGTCTTGATCTTGTCGTACAGGTTCACCATGCCGTTGTTGACATTGATGCCCAGTTCGTCGAACAGCGCGCCGTGTTTCTCGAAGGCGTCCTTGTAGTAGATCCTGACGCAGTGGCCGAAGACGATGGGGTGCGAGACCTTCATCATCGTCGCCTTGACGTGCAGCGAGAACAGGATGCCGGACTTGCGGCAGTCTTCCAGCTGCGCCTCGTAGAAGTCGCACAGCGCCTGCTTGCTCATGAACATCGAGTCGATGATCTCGCCATCGAGCAGGGCCAGCTTCGGCTTCAGCACGATGGTCTTGCCGCTTTCGGTCAGCAGCTCCATCTTGACGTTGCGCGCCTTGTCCAGCGTCAGCGACTTTTCGCCGTGGTAGAAGTCGCCGTGCTCCATGTGCGACACATGGGTCTGCGACCACTGTTTCCATTCGCCCATCGAATGCGGGTGCTTGCGGGCGAAGTTCTTGACGGCCATCGGTGCGCGGCGGTCGGAGTTGCCTTCGCGCAGCACCGGGTTCACGGCCGAGCCCAGGCACTTGCCGTAGCGTGCCTTGATCGCCTTCTCTTCGTCGGTGGTCGGGTTCTCCGGGACGTCGGGGATGCCGTAGCCCTTGGCCTGCAGTTCCTTGACGCAGGCCACCAGCTGCGACACCGACGCGCTGATGTTGGGCAGCTTGATGATGTTGGCGTCCGGCTCCAGGGTCTTCTTGCCCAGCTCGGCGAGCGTGTTGGGCACCTTCTGGCGGTCCGTCAGGTATTCCGGGAACTCGGCCAGTACCCGTGCGGACACCGAGATGTCGGCTTTCTGGATGTGGATGCCGACCGGCGCCGTGAAGGTGCGCACGATGGGCAGGAATGCACAAGTCGCCAGCAAGGGCGCTTCATCGGTCAGGGTGTAGATGATGGTCGGCTGCTTGGTCGTCATTCACGGATCTCCGGGAGGTCTGATGGGGTTCTGCTTGAAAGTGTTGTTCCTGCTGCGGAGTACCGCGCGGCAGCTGTGCCCAGACGGAGCACTTTGCCACCCGATTCTGTGCAGGTGCTGACTGGCCGTTCGAGCGGCGTCACCCCGCTATTGTCGTTTGACCACGCGACTTCGGGGACAATTGAACGCCAGACGCTCTCAACGCGCCAGCCCAGCGAGTCCGCCGTGCCCCATTCCGTCACACCTTTGCCCGCCGACTATCCCGGCAATCTCTACGTTGTCGCTGCCCCGTCCGGCGCCGGCAAGTCCAGCCTCGTCAAGGCCTTGCTGGAGATCGACACCCGCCTGATGGTCTCGATCTCGCACACCACCCGCGCACCCCGCGGGCAGGAGGAGCACGGCCGCGAATACTGGTTCGTCTCGAAAGACGAGTTTGCCGCCATGGTCGAGCGCGGCGATTTCTTCGAGTGGGCCGAGGTCCACGGCAACCGCTACGGCACCTCGCGCGCCGCGATGGAGCAGCGCCTGCGCGACGGCCAGGACGTCGTGCTGGAGATCGACTTCCAGGGCGCGCTGCAGATCAAGCAGCTGTTTCCGAGTGCGGTGCTGATCTTCATCCTGCCGCCTTCGTGGGAGGAACTGCAACGGCGCCTCTTCCGCCGCGGCGAAGACACCCCTGAAGTCATCGCACAGCGCATGGTCAATGCCCGGCACGAGGTGGCACAGGCGCGGCACTTCGACTACATCGTCGTCAACGCCCTGTTCGAGACTGCCCTGTTCGACCTGAAAACCATCGTCCACGCGCAGCGGTTAAAATATTCGACCCAGCGTCTCAGCCGCCCGGCTGTGTTCGACGCCCTTCAACTGTCTTGACCGACTCCTCACCTGCGGAAGCACGATCCCACCATGGCCCGTATCACTGTCGAAGACTGTCTGCTGAAGATCCCCAACCGCTTCCAGCTGGTGCTTGCCGCCACCTACCGCGCCCGCATGCTGAGCCAAGGCCATGCTCCCAAGGTCGAGACGAAGAACAAGCCTGGCGTGACCGCGCTGCGCGAAATCGCCGCCGGTCAGGTCGGCATCGAGATGCTGCGCAAGGTCCCGACCTGAGCAGTATCTGACCCGCGGCTTGTCGGGCATCGGCCACACGGTGCCCGGACCGTTGCGGGACACGCTAGAGTCGATCCATGGTGTCCCGCACAGCCGATGTTCTGCGCCGCATGTTCTTCTCCTCCTGGCGACGAGAAGGCAAATCCGAGTCTGCCGCGTCCGAACCGTTTCCGGATACCCAGCCCAGCGACCCGGGTGAAGCCCATGATGCGGATCTGGCCGTCAGGAACAAGTTTCGTGCACGGGTCGGAAAGCCTCCGCGCCCCGTGATCGAGCAGGTGCCTGGCGCGCACGGGGCGAGTGCCGCCTCCTTCGCGGTGCTCACAGCCAAGCTCGACTACCTGGACGAGGCCGACGTGCGCCGCGTGCGCGAGGCCTACCGCTTCGCCGACCAGGCCCACCTGGGCCAGTTCCG
>NZ_JBFPGY010000212.1:0-8937 GCF_041083715.1 Sphaerotilus sp. | reverse complement strand
GCCCGTACGGCGACGTGGCGACAATGCCCAGGCCGAGTTCCTTGAGCGTGGGCACCGTCGGCCAGCGCTTCGTGCGCTGCTCGCCAAACGTCACCAGCAGCCGCAGCCGCCCCGAATCGACAAACGGTGCGAACCCGTTGGAGTTGATGCCTACCATCACCTGACCCGACGACACCGCCAGCATCTGCTCGGACGTGCCCTTGTACGGCACATGCACATAGGTCAGCCCGCGCCTGGCGAACAGCTCGTCGAACACCACGTGCGGCGTCGTACCCACCCCGTTGGTGGAAACGGTCAGCTCGCCCGGATGGGCCTTGGCCCAGGCGAAGACGTCGTCCAGCGTCTTGAGCGCACTGTTGCCCGGCACCAGCACGCCGAAGGTCACCCCCGAGATCTGGATGATCGGCGTCGTGTCGCGGATCGGATCCCACAGCACTCTCTGGATGTGTGGCGCGCGCAGCACGGGCTGCGGCAGTTGCGCGATCGTGTAGCCGTCCGGCGCCGCCTGCTGCAGGATGGGCATCGCCATCGTGCCGCCTGCGCCAGCGCGGTTGTCCACGAGCACCCGCTGACCCAGCTGGCGCCCTGCGATCTCGGCCAGCAGGCGCATCGTCAGATCCGTGGCCCCTCCTGCCGGCCACGGCACCCACAGCGTGATCGGCCGGGTCGGAAAACGCTCGCCCGGCTGGGCCATCAGCCGGGCACTGGTCGGTCCGAACGCCGCAGCGCTCAACGCACCCAGCACCCGCCGGCGGCTCATCATTGCCATGACATCAACTCCATCTTCATCGTTCCACCCAGCAGAAAGGTCGAATTGGCTGGCTCGATGCGCTCCACACGCACGAGGCCGACGCCCGGGCAGTACCACTCCAGCGTGGTCAGCGGCATGTCGCGCCAGCCCTGCACCGGATCGGAGAACAGCTTCAGCTTGGCCTCGCCCTGGACCTTGACGCAGCCATCGAAGGTGCCTGCGGGCGTCTCTACCTTCTGGTTCAATGCCGCGACCGTGTAGACCATGGGCACCGAAGGATGGCCATGCCGGATCTCGGGCGGGAAATCATTGCGCCGGCGCAGCAGGTAGGTGGTGGTCGAGGCGGGCCAGTTCGTGCCCACCGCGATCGGCGCCTTGAGCACGTAGCGCGGCTGCGGATCCGGTTTCGGCTCCTCGTCCACGTCGCTCTTGGTCGCGACGCGGTAGACACCCGTGGCGTCGGCGCGCAGCCAGTAGTCGATGCCCGCGTCGCTGTGGCGGCGGTACGCACGGCCCGAGGCGAGCGCGCTGTCGCGGCCTTCGTTGCTGAGCACCATGGTTTCGCGCTCGACGGTGTTGTTCTCCCACTCACTGGTCAGGCGGTAGGTCCAGGTACGGCCCTGGTCGAGCGGGAACAGTGCAGCCCCCGGCGGCTCGCTGCAGCCAGCCAGCAGCGCACCCGCGCAGGCGACAGCGGCCATGGCAAGGTCGGTGCGCATCATTTCTCCGGCAGTTGCGGCACAGGCAGGTCGCGGATCTTGACCACCTGCTCGTCAGAGCCCGGACGCAGCCAGTTCAACCCGCGCTTGCCAGCCTTGGGTTCGGCCGTACCCATCTGGGTGACGCCCTGGCGGGACTTCTTGATGCCCTCGCTCAGCAGGGCGTGCAGATCCTTGGCATAGGGCAGCTGGTATGCCCTCGGCGCCTTGGTCGGCTTGCCATTTTCCAGACTCTGCACCCAGACGAACAGCGCACCGGGTGTCTTGTTGGTGGGTTCCTCGAAAACCGCAGCCAGCAGCACGAAACGCTCCGGCAGCGTATCCGGGCTCGGCCAGCCCCACATCTGGTGAATGGCCTCGTCGGCCCAGAAATAGAACACGCAGACGCCAGCCACCAGCAGCCCCTTGAGCCACACCGGCCAGCGCGACCACAGCAGCGCCAGCACGGCCAGCACGGCCAGCACCACAAATCCCAATACCACCGCGAGTGTCATGTCTCGTTGCTCCAGTCGTTGTTGTCGTCGGTCGGCGTCACATGCGCTGGACCAGCGTGCGTGGCAGCGTGTTGACGCTGCCCACGCTGCCGTCGGGCAGCAGCGTGAAGCGCACCAGCGTGACCTCATCGCCCTTGCGTGCGATGGTGGCCTGTCCGTAATAGGCGATCTCGGCCCGTGGATTCACCTTCAGCACCGACACCGTGACGGGCACAGGCTGCCCGTCCTTGCTGTCGTAGTAGTGCGCATTGACGGTGTACTCGCCCGGAACGATGCCACGCAGTGTCACCACCTCCTGGTTGATCGGGTTGATCACCTCCTTGCCATTGACGACGATGGTGTCATTGGACAGCCCGCGGTCGTCGCGGTCCAGGTGCATCATCCCGGCCTCTCGGGCACGGAACCAGACAAGGTTGCCACCGGGATCCTGCACCCAGGTGTCGATGTCATTCGGATTCATGTCCGGCCAGGACACGGTGATGATGTACTCGGCCTTGGCCGGGATATCGCCCGTCTTGAGTGCTTTCGGATTCATCGCCAGCAACGCGATGATGAAGCAGAAGACGAAGGCGATCAGCATGTTGAACAACATGTCGTAGAACGGGTCGACCTCGGCCTCCCGCCCACCGGATCGGCCCCGGCCGCCGCGCGTGGCCACGCCTCAGCCCCCGCGGCCAGCGTCGTGGCCGATCGACAGACCGGCGCGCTGGCAGTCGCTGATCAGTGCATCGGCGTAGCGGTCCAGCCGCGTCAGCTGGAGCCCCAGCACGATGTTGCCGACCAGCCCGACCATCGTCGTCAGCAGCGCCACGCCCAGCCCGGAGGTCAGGCTGCGCAGCAGGTCCTGCGACTGCGTGGCGTCGAAGCTCTGCATCTGGCCGATCTGGATCGCCAGGATCGAGAAGCCGATCACCTTGCCGAGCAGCCCGAGCTTGAGCTGGATGCCGTTGACCCACCACGCGGTGTGGTGCGGCCCTTGCGCCTGGTCCATCAGCAAGTCGAGCGGTGCACCGGCGTCGCGCGGCGCGGCGTCCAGTGCGGACCAGTATTGCGCAGCCCAGCCTTCGACACCAGTGAGGCCTTCGTGGCGGGTGGACATGGCCGCCTGCATCAACCGGCGCTGGCGCTGCAGCTCCCGCGAGCGGCTGCCGCACCACAGCGTCGAGACGACGAAGACCACGATGATCACCAGCGTCAGCCCGGTCGGGTCGGAACTCAGCAGCAGGCGCCACACACCGCGCATCCCGAGCAGCCAGGTCGCGAAGACCAGCAGGCCACCGAGCGTGCACCATTCCAGCAGCAGTGGTTCGTCCACCGCACCCTGCCCGCCCGCGGCGCGCCACAGTCTTGTCAACGCCGTCATGCCGGGCCTCCACCGCCGCGCTTGGTCAATGCACCAAACCCGCGTTGCGGGTCATACCCCCAGCTGGCCGCGGCGAAGCACAGTGCCAGCGTCCCCAGCACGATCCACGGCGACATCCCCGCGTCCTTGCCGTACATCGCGTAGCGCATCCACTCGACCGCGTGCGTGAACGGGTTGAACCGCGCGATCTGGTAGACCCAACCAGCGCCCGACTCCTCCAGCTTCCACAGCGGGTAGAGCGCAGTGGACATGAAGTACATCGGGAAGATCACGAAGTTCATCGTGCCGGCGAAGTTTTCGAGCTGCTTGATGTGCACGCTCAGCAGCAGCCCGAGTGCCCCCAGCATCAGCGCGCTGCACACCGCGGCCAGCAGCAGCTGCGGCGTCTGCGGGCCGATCAGCGGCAGTTCGGTGCCGATCAGCCGCGCGATCACGACGAAGGCCAGCCCCTGCGCGAGCGACAGCACCGCCGTCGCCGTCAGCTTGGAAAACAGGATCCACGGGCGCGGCAGCGGCGCCGTCAGCAGCAGGCGCATCAGGCCCATCTCGCGGTCGTAGACCATGGCCAGGCTGGACTGCATGCCATTGAACAGCAGCACCATGCCGACCAGACCCGGCGCGATGTAGACGTCGTAGGGGATGTAGGTCTCGTAGGGGTCGGCGATCGCCATGCCGAACACATTGCGGAACCCGGCCGCGAACACGGCCAGCCACAGCAGCGGCCGCACCAGCGCCGACACCAGCCGGCCGGTCTGGCGGGCGAACTTGGCGATCTCGCGCCAGACGATGGCGCGCATCGCCTGCAAGGCATGGCCGAGGTTCATGGACGGGCCACCTTGCAGAGTTTTTCGGGCGCATCGGCGCCGAGGGTGTCGAGGTTGTTCTTCGGGTGCAGCACGCCCTCGACCGGTGCCATGGCGACGACACCCTGCCCGTCCGTCAGCAGCATCGGCTGGCGCAACTGGCCGTCCCAGGCGCGGAAGCCCAACGGCGTGCCCTTGGAACCGTCGAATTCGAGGTCATTCAGCGCCTTGGCGAAGGCCGCTGCCGGCCCCTTGGGGACTTCGGTCGCGGCGGTGACGATCGCCTTGCCGGCCATCCACGCTGCCCAGTCGTGCGCGGTCATCGGGCGGCCAGTGGCCTTGGCGAAGCGGCGCGAAACCTGCGGCGCACCGAAGCGCTCGAACTGCGCGGACCACGCCAGCGCCATCAGCCCGGCGTCGCCCACCACGGGGCGCGGCAGGCTGGTGCGGTAGGGCAGCGTGCGCGCGAACTCGCCATCGCTGTCCACCACCCAGACCACGTCATAGGTCGCGTTGCCAGTCAGCAGCTTCAGATTGGCCATGTCGCGCTCGCGTGGATCGGCCGACAGCCTGAACGGCTTGGTCGCTGCCAGCTTCAGGCCGTAGCGCTTGATCGACGCCTGCGCCGTGGCACTGCGCTGCGCGTCGGCCGGTGTCGGGCCGGTCAGCAGCAGCACCTGGCTCCAGCGCGCTGCGGCCAGCGTCTGCGCCAGCGCATCGGTGCGCATGCGTTCGCTGGGCAGCAGGTGCAGCAGGCGCGGGCGGCAGTCCTGCTCGCGCAGGCGGTCGCTGGCGTCGCCCAGGTTCATCACGGGGAGCTTGACAGCGTCGGCCGTGGCCAGCGTCCAGTCGGCGGGCAGGTCCGTCAGCACGACCACTGCACCACCCTTCTCCGCTTTCTGCGCGGCGTCCCTGGCGGCGGCAGCGCTGGCGACCGGCACCGTCTCCAGCGCCAGCACGGCGCCGGCGGCCTCCAGCTCGAACTTCGCCTCCTTCAGCGCCACCTGCAAGCCGTCCGAGGCGGAGCCACCCGGGTGGCCGAGGTAGGCACGCTCGGTGCGGCTGCGCTCCAGGCGGGCGTCGTCGGCGGGGACGAGCAGGGTCAGCTTGAACGTGGCCGCCTGCGCCGCCCCGAGGGCAGCACCGGCCAGCAGCGCGGCAAGGACCGGGCGCTTCATTCGACGATCACCGCGCCATACGGCACGCGACCCACCGGCAGGCTCTTGATCGGCTTGGCCGTGGCGACATCGACCAGCGTCACATCGTCCGACAGCCCGTTGACCACCAGCAGCTGTGATTCGGCCTTGTTCAGCGCCACGTTCCACGCCCGCTTGCCGACCAGCGCCAGCGCGGTCGTCTTGTGGCTGGCCACATCGATGAACGCCACGTGGTTGGCACGGCCGAGCGCGACAAACGCCTGCTTGCCATCGCGGGTCATCGTGATGCCGACCGGGGTGATGTCGGTGCTGCGTGCGCCCTTGACCTCGAACTTGACCGTGTCGACGACGGACCAGTCCTTGGTCGAGATGATGCTGACGCTGGCCGACATCTCGTTGGTCACCCAGAGCTGGCTGCCGTCGGGCGTGAGGGCCAGGCGGCGCGGACGCTTGCCGACCTTGATGTTCTTGATCAGCTTGCCGGTGGCGGCATCGACGACGTGGACCATGTTGGCCACCTCGGAGGTGACCCAGACGACCTTGCCGTCCGGCGAGGCCTTGACACCCTCGGGCTCCTTGCCGACCTCGACCGTGCGGGTGAACTTGCCGCTGGCGATGTCGAAGAAACCCAGAGCGGCATCGTCTTCCTGCGAGATGTAGAGCGTCTTGCCATCCGGGGACAGATCGAAGGCTTCGGGGTCTTCGCCGATGGCCAGACGCCCGACCGACTGGCGCGTGGCCAGGTCGATCACGTCCGCCGCATTCGACTCGCCGCAGGCGACCATCAGCCTCTTGCCGTCCGGGGTGATCTGCACATGGCGCGGACGCTTGCAGGTCGGCACCGTGCCGGTGACGGCCATCGTCTTCAGGTCGATCACGGTCAGCGTGTGGTCTTTCTCGCTGGACACATACGCAGTCTGCGCCTGCGCCAGCCAGGACATCGCCACCAGCGCGGCACCACCCAGCAGGCTGCGTGTGGACACCGACTTGTTCTTGTTCATCATCGTCTCCAGTGTGTTGTTCGGACGTTCACCGGGCGGTGGCTCGGATGAAGGCCTCTTCCAGCCCGCCGCCGCCCAGGGCCTCGGTCACTTCGGCCGGGGTGCCATCGGCCAGCAGCCGGCCCTGGTGCAGGACCACCACGCGGTCCGCGGCCTCGGCCTCCTCGACCAGATGGGTCGCCCACAGCACCGTGCTCTGCCGCTCGGCGACATCGGCGCGGATGGCGGCCATCAGGTCGCGGCGCGACTTCGGATCCAGGCCGACGGTCGGCTCGTCCATCAGCACCACCTTCGGCCGGTGCAGCAGCGCCCGCACCAGTTCCACCTTGCGCCGGTTGCCGCCGGACAGCTCGCGCACGGGCCGCGCCAGGTCCTTGTCGATCCCGAGCGCCACGCCGCCGGACTGGATGCGCGCGGTCGCCACGGCGCTCGGCAGGCCGTGCAGGTCGGCGTGAAACCGCAGGTTGCGCTCCACCGACAGATCCAGGTCCAGCGACATCTGCTGGAACACCACGCCGATGTCGCGCAGCGCCCGCACCGCCGAGTGGCGCAGCGACTGGCCCGCCACCTCGACCTCGCCCTCATCGGCGACGAACAGGCCGGTGAGCACCTGGAACAGCGTGGACTTGCCCGCCCCATTCGGCCCCAGCAAGGCGACAAACTGGCCCGCAGGCAACGCCAGCGTCAGGCCGGCCAAGGCCGTGCGATCGCCGTAGCGCTTGATCAGACCATTGAGACGCAGCATGGACAGTGAACCGGTGTGGAGATGGACACAGCCTGCGTTGTACAGGTGCCCGCGCATGGCGTCGTGCCCGGGCTTACACCGAGGCGGGCCGCTGGATTGTTCCATTCGGAGATCAGAGATCGATCTCCATCCGGTCGGCCGCAAGTTCGACCCCGTGCCGCGCCAGTTCACCCAGCAGCCGGCCGGGTCCGGCGTCCCAGTCGGGCATGGCCATCAGCACCTTGCGGCGGGCGCCAACCCGGCCGAGCTGCGCCAGCATGCCTGCACCCGAGGCACCCGGACGGCCGTCGTCCGGCCAGAGATCGACCCGGTCGTCACCGAGCAGCAGGCAGTCGGCCTGCTGCATCCACTCGACGGCCTCGAATCCGGCTGCGGCCAGGCTGCGTGCGCAGAAAAAGCGCTGCCCGGTCACCAGATCACGCACGGCCAGCGCGATGGTTTCCCCCACCTCGCCTGCCGCAGGCTGTGCAGCATGGCGCGGCAACGGGCCATCGGTGGCGACGGCGGTGAATTCAAGCGTGGGCTGACCCTCGATGTGGAACACCGCCTCGCGCGACTCGCCCGCCACCGGAATGACATGCCACTGCACCCCACAGTAGTGCTCCAGCAGCGGCAGCACGGGCAGCGCATGCGTCAGCTCCTCGAACACGGCCGGCGTGGCATACAGGTGGATCGGCGCACCATCGCGCAGACTGAGCAGGCCGGTGACGTGGTCCACCTGGGCATCGGTCAGCACGACCGCGCGCACGGCAGCATCCGGCAGACCCGGATGCCGCAGCAGACGGGCATCGGTCGACAGCTGCATCGCCACCGAAGGCGATACATTGATCAGCACCCAGTGCAAACCTTCCCCCGACAAGGCCACCGCACCCGGTGCACGGGTCGAGGTCGGGCTGGTTCGGGCGCACTGGGCCAGCGGCACGGCTTCGTCACCGCCCTTGAGTACAACCAGTTTCATGAAGTCCCCCCTCATGGTCTTCACATTGAACACGCGACTGCATACAGCCGCCTCGTCCGGTTTTTGCAAGAGCCATGCCGAGGTTGCCGCGAACGTGAACCACTTCCCAAGGCGCCTGCGGGCGAATGCAGCCACCTGCCATGATCCGAATGCCCTCGAATTCACCTGCAGCCGGTGTCGCGGTAGCACATTGCTCCACCACGGGACAATATCGTTTCAAAGCTGACACAGGGGCAACCCGAATGCAACGAAACTGGACATCCAGCGTGCGCCTGGCATTTCAGGCTGTCCTGCTGCTCATGGCCGGGCAGGCCTGCCCGGCCGTCGCATGCCCCGGACCGGCCGTCCAGGTGCAGCCGATCGCGCCCGGCGTCTGGCGGATTCCGGGCGCGGAAGGCGACACCACACCAGACAACCGCGGCGCCATCTCCAACCTGCTGGCCGTGCGCGATGGCCGCCGGCTCTGGCTGGTCGGCAGCGGGCCATCGATCGCCCATGCACGGGCACTGAACTGCCACCTCCAGCGCGTCAGCGGGCGCCGGGTGACGGATGTGATTGCACCCTGGCCGCGGCCGGAACTGGTGCTGGGGCAAGCCGGTCTGGTCGGTGCCCGGCGCTGGGCGCACGAGGACGTGGCCGGCGCGATGCAGGAGCGCTGCCCGCGCTGCATGGCACGCCTGCGTCTGCGCCTGGGGACAGCCGCCTCCGATCTTGCCAATGCCGTGATCGCCCTGCCCGACCACCGCCTGCAAGGTGACCATGGCACGCTCGGGCCGCTGCGCTGGCAGCGTCTGTGGCGCTCCGACGAAACAGCGGTCACGCTCTGGTCACTGCCGCGCGCACACCTGACCACCGCCCATGGCTTGCTCTGGTCCGATGGCGCCCCCGATCTGCGGGACGCTGACACGGACCACCTGGAACGCGCCTGGCAGCAACTCGCCGCTGC
>NZ_JBFPGY010000211.1:0-8951 GCF_041083715.1 Sphaerotilus sp. | reverse complement strand
CGCTGCACGACCAGTTCATGCCCAGCATCGGCTGCGCACCCTGCACCCGTGCCATCGCGGTGGGCGAGGATTTCCGTGCCGGCCGCTGGTGGTGGGAAGACGAGAAGGCCAAGGAATGCGGCCTGCACGTCAAGCAGTCCACCCTCTGAGCGCCTGCGTCCACCCGCTGCACCTGACCCGAATGAACGCCCCGACAACCATGACCCCTCTGCTCCCCGACGTGGACCACCGCCACCTCGATGCGCTGGAAGAAGAAGCGATCTTCATCCTGCGCGAAGTCGCCGGCGCCTTCGAGCGCCCCGGCCTGCTGTTCTCCAGCGGCAAGGATTCCTGCGTGGTGCTGCACCTCGCCGAGAAAGCCTTCAAGCAGAAACTGTCGAAACCTGGCGAGCGCCCGGTGTTCGCCGGCAAGCTGCCCTTCCCGCTGGTCCATGTGGACACCGGCCACAACTTCCCCGAAGTCATCCAGTTCCGCGACGAGCGCATCGCCGAGATGGGCGAGCGGCTGATCGTCGGGCACCTCGAAGACTCGATGCAGCGCGGCACGATCCGCCTGGCACACCCGCTGGAGTCGCGCAACGGCCACCAGACGGTGACGCTGCTGGAGACGATCGAGGAGCACCGCTTCGACTGCATGATCGGCGGCGCCCGCCGCGACGAAGAGAAGGCGCGCGCCAAGGAACGCATCTTCTCGCACCGCGACAGCTTCGGCCAGTGGCAGCCCAAGGAGCAGCGGCCTGAGCTGTGGAACCTGTTCAACACCCGCATCAAGCCGGGCGAGCACTTCCGCGCCTTCCCGATCAGCAACTGGACCGAACTCGACGTGTGGCTCTACATCGCCCGCGAGAACATCCCGCTGCCGAACATCTACTACACGCACAAGCGCGAGATCTACCGCCGCAAGGGCCTGCTGGTGCCGGTGACGGACGTGACGCCGCCGGACGCGAGCGACACCATCGAGACGGTGGACGTGCGCTTCCGCACCGTGGGCGACATGACCTGCACCTGCCCGGTGGAAAGCGATGCCGCGACCACCGCCGACATCGTCGCCGAGACGCTGCAGGTCACGGTGTCCGAGCGCGGCGCGACCCGCATGGACGACCGCACCTCCGAGGCCTCGATGGAGCGCCGCAAGAAGGAAGGCTATTTCTGATGACTGACGTGAACAACGTGGAACACATCGACGCCAGCGAGGAACTGGCCCACAAGGCCCTGCGTTTCCTGACCGCCGGCAGCGTGGACGACGGCAAGAGCACGCTGATCGGCCGCCTGCTGTTCGACAGCCGCGGCATCCTGGCCGACAAGCTCGACGCGCTGGAGAAGCGTGCTGCCGGTGCGCCGATCGACTTGTCGCTGCTGACCGACGGCCTCGAAGCCGAACGCGAGCAAGGCATCACCATCGACGTGGCGTACCAGTATTTCGCCACCAAGACGCGCAAGTTCATCATCGCCGATGCCCCCGGCCACGAGCAGTACACCCGCAACATGGTGACGGCGGCCGCCGGCTCCGACGCCGCGGTCGTGCTGGTGGACATCACCAAGCTCGACACGTCGGTCGATGATGTGGTGCTGCTGCCGCAGACGCGCCGCCACAGCCTGCTGGCCCGCCTGCTGCGCGTGCCGAGCATCGTGTTCGCGATCAACAAGCTCGACGCGATCGAGGTCGGCACGCAAGCCGCCTTTGACGCCGTGTCGAAGGCGCTGACCAAGTTCGCCGAGGAAGCCGGCATCACCGTGCGCGGCATCGTGCCGGTGTCCGCGCTGCGCGGCGACAACGTGGCCACGCCGTCCGCGAACTGGGACTGGTACACCGGCCCGACGCTGCTGCAACTGCTCGAAACGCTGCCCGTCGCCGATGAAGCGCACGACGGCAACCTGCTCGTGCCGGTCCAGTACGTCGCCCGCGACGAAGGCCACGGCACCGGCCACCAGCACCGCGTCATGTGGGGCCGCATCGCCCACGGCTCGGTGCAGGCTGGCGACACCGTGCAGATCTTCCCGAGCGGCGAGACCGCCATCGTCGCGTCGGTGCGCCACGCCGGCAGCGTGGTGGACGCCTGCACCGCCGGGCAATCCGCCGGCATCGTGCTGGACCGCCAGGTCGATGTGTCGCGCGGCGACTGGGTCTTCACGCCCGGCAGTGCCCCGACGCAGCAGACCTTCAGCGGCACGCTGGCCTGGCTCGACACCGAACCTGCCGTGCTCGGCCGCAAGTACTGGGTGCGCCACGGCAACCGCTGGGTGCAGGCGCGCATCACCGCGATCGACCACCGACTGGACATCAACACGCTGGAAAAAGTCGATGCGCACGAGCTGGCGGTCAACGAGATCGGCCGCGTGCAGATCCAGACCCAGCAGGCACTCCCGGTCGAAGCCTATGCGGACAACCGTGTGGGCGGCGCGCTGATCGTCGTCGATCCGACCACCAACCGCACCAGCGGTGCGCTGCTGGTCCAGGCCTGAGGTTGCGTGTCTTGCAGCACCAGGCCCCCCTGTTCGACCACCAGCCGACCGAGCAGGTCCGCGTCGTGTTCATCGGTGCCGGACCGGGTGCCGCGGATCTGATCACGCTGCGGGGACTGCGCCGGCTGCGTGAGGCGGAAGTCGTGCTGTTCGATGCGCTGACCGATCCGGCCCTGCGCGACGAGGCGCCCTCGGCCGAGTGGGTCGATGTCGGCAAGCGCGGATTCAGCACCAGCAGCACCGGGCAGGACCGCATCAACGCCCTGCTGGTCGAGCATGCGCAGCGCTCGTCGCGCGTGGTGCGGCTCAAGGGCGGGGATCCGAGCGTGTTCGGCCGGCTCGAAGAAGAACTCGAAGCCCTGTGCGCAGCGGGCATCGGCTGCGAGGTGGTGCCAGGCATCACCTCGGCGCTGGCCGCCGCCGCCGCCACGCAGCGCCCGCTCACGCGGCGTGGCGTGGGGCGCAGCGTCGCGTTCAGCACCGCCATGACCCAGACGGGCGAGCTGCAGGCGCGCCGCAGCGCCGACACCGAGGTGTTCTACATGGCGGGCCGCCAGCTCGCCTCGCTGGCCGAGCGGCTGTGCGAGGTCGGCTGGGCCGTCGACACGCCGGTGCTGGTGGTCTCGCGCGCCGGCTGGCCGGACCAGTGCATCAGCCAGCACGTGGTTGCCACACTGGCGCAGGCCGGCGAGCGCCACGGCGGCCGCCCCACGCTGGTCACGGTCGGCGCCGGAGCCAGACCCGTGCTTGTGCAAGGTCAAGCCACCGAAGTCGGACCGACCCCTTAAAATCGATCAGTTTTGCCTCCCGCCTTGCCCTCTACCTACTACCGAGTGAAAACCGCGTCATGACCCACGTCGTCACCGAAGCCTGCATCCGCTGCAAGTACACCGATTGTGTGGACGTCTGTCCCGTCGATTGCTTCCGCGAAGGCCCCAATTTCCTGGTCATCGATCCGGACGAGTGCATCGACTGCGCGGTCTGCATCCCCGAGTGCCCGGTCAATGCCATTCTCCCGGAGGAAGATGTGCCCGCGGACCAGCTCGCGTTCATCAAGATCAATGCCGACCTGACGCCCAAGTGGCCCAGCATCACCAAGCGCAAGGCCCCGCTGCCCGACGCCGAGGAGTGGAAGGACGTCAAGGACAAGATCCAGTTCCTGCAACGCTGATCCGCTGCTGGACGTATCCGTGTCCGCGCCCGTGCCCGCCGCGCCGATCGACACCGATGCGCTGGTGATCGGCGCCGGACCGGTCGGTCTGTTCCAGGCCTTCCAGCTCGGCCTGCTCGGCCTGTCGGTGCAGGTGGTGGACGTGCTGCCGCAGGCTGGTGGCCAATGTGTCGCGCTTTACGCCGACAAGCCGATCTACGACATCCCCGGCGTGCCCGTGTGCACCGGCCGGGAACTGACCGAGCGCCTGCTGCGGCAGACAGCCCCCTTCCAGCCCGGCCTGCATTTCGGCCACGAGGTGCAGACGCTGCGCCCGCTGGACGATGGTCGGTTCGAGATTGGCACTGGCGCCGGGCCGCAGTTTCGGGCGCGCAGCGTCGTCATTGCGGCGGGTGTGGGGGCATTCACCCCCCGCCGCATCAAGGTCGCCGGCCTGGAAGCGCACGAGCAGCGGCAAGTCTTTCACCATCCGGACGATCTGACGCCCTTCGTCGGCCAACGTGTCCTCGTGGTCGGCGGCGACGAGGCCGCGCTGCAACGCGCCGCGGCGCTCGCCGAACACCCCCGATCGCCCGGGGTGACCCTGCTGCACCGACGCGACCAGTTCAGTGCCGAAGCCGAGCTGCTGGCGCGCATCGCTGCGCTGCGCACCAATGGGCGGCTGCAGGTCTGCATCGGCCAGATCACCGCCGCGCATGCCCAGAGCGATCGGCTGGAGGCCGTGACCGTACTGAACGCGCAAGGCGTTGAAGCGCAGCAGCCGCTGGACGTGCTGATCGTCTGCCAGGGACTCAGCCCGCGACTCGGCCCACTGGCCGACTGGGGACTCGCACTGGAGCGCAAGCTGTTGCCGGTCGATGTCGCCACGTTCGAGACTGCATGGCCTGGTGTGTACGCCGTCGGCGACATCAACACCTATCCCGGCAAGAAGAAGCTGATTGTCTGTGGCTTCCATGAGGCGACACTCGCCGCCCATGCCGCACGCGACCGCCTGCGGCCACAAGAACGCGGACCGCTGCTGTACACGACCAGCAGCGCGCTGCTGCAGCGGCGACTCGGGCTCACCGGCTGAGTCCAGAAAGCATACGTCGGCCTGGTCCGGCAGCATTCGTGTGCATTCCCTCACGGGCATCGGCGCGAATCGGTATTTCGTGCACCGGACACCGAGAGATCTCCCTAGGCGGCATCACACTTCCCAATGTCAATATTCGTATATCTGCGATATCGCCTCATGAACTGTGTGCTTGGCCAACCCGGAAGTGTTCAGATGAAGTCCTGCCTGCCATCGCTGACAACGGCGCTGCTCGCCAGTCTGATGGCCTGTTCCGCAGGCGCCGGTGAAGTCCTCGACCGGATCAACCACAGCGGCGAACTGCGGGTCTGCGTCTGGCCGGACTACTACGGCATCAGCTACCGCAATCCCAAGACACGGCAGTTCACCGGGCTCGACATCGACCTGTCGGCCGAATTCGCCCGGGAGCTGGGCACCAGGTTGCACCATGTCGATTCGTCATTCACCGCGCTCGTCGATGACCTGCTGAAGGACCGGTGCGACATCGCGATGTTTGCCGTCGGCGTGCTGCCACAGCGCGAAAAGGTGCTGCGCTTCAGCCTGCCCTATCTGCAGAGCGACATCTACGCCGTCGCGACCCGCAGCAGCCGCGTGGTGCGGCGCTGGGAAGACATCGACCAGCCCGGTGTGCAGGTGGCCGTGCAGGCCGGCACCTTCATGGAACCGGTGATGCGCGATGCGCTGCACCGGGCCAATCTCGTGGTGATCCGCCCACCGACCACCCGGGAACAGGAGCTGGAAGCGGGCCGGGTCGATGTCTTCATGACGGACTATCCCTACAGCCGGCGCCTGCTCGACAACGCAGAATGGGCACGTCTGATCAGCCCGCCGCAATCTTTCCATGTCCTCCCCTATGCCTATGCCATTCGCCCGGGTGATGCCGAGTGGCTGGACCGCGTCAACCGGTTCGTCACAGACATGCGCCAGGATGGCCGCCTCGAAAGCGCGGCACGCCGCTACCGCTTGTCCGAAATCGTGATCCGACCGACCACCAGGCCGTGATGACCACGCGCCCATGAGTGCCCGACATGCCTCCACGCGCCCAGCCTGGCTGAGCAGCACCCAGCTGATCTGGGCCGGAACGGGGCTGCTGCTGCTGCTCGTGCTGCTGTCCGGTACATTCGCGGTCTACCAACGCCAGGACACGCTGGCACAGGAAACCCGGCGAACCCAGATGCTGGCCAGGCTGCTGGAAGACGAAACCACACGCACGCTGGATGCGACGGCACTCGCGCTGGCCATGGTCAGCGAGCGCCTGCACGGCGGCGAACCGGCCGCCAGCAACCTGTCCGAGCGGCTGGTCGAGGCGGTGCGCGGCTTGCCGTACATGCGCAGCCTCTCCGTGCTGGACACCAGCGGCAAGGTCCTGGTGAGTTCCAACGCCGGCGCGGTCGGCGCAACTTTCGACGTGCAGTTGCTCGGGCGCCCGGTCAGCGCCGATGACGCCTGGCTGGGACCGTGGCTGCCCGGTCGCGATCTGATCGACGCCACCCGCCAGGCTGGCATGCCCCGCTCGTTGCCGGGGGTCGGGTTGATCACCTTGGTCCGCCACAGCACGACGCCCGATGGCAAGACCTACCTGGCAGTGGCCGCATTGAATCCGGACTACCTGTCCAACCATTTCCAGCAGATCCTCGGCGAGCGCACGCTGAATGCGGCGCTGCTGGACTACCAGGGGCGGCTGCTGGCCGGCACCGAAGGCGTGCAGCGACTGCCCGGTACCAGCGTGCCGAGCCATCGCGCCTTGCAGGAATTCCTGCCGGAGCAGGAATACGGCAGCTACGAAGGCATGGGGCTGGATGCGACCACGGTCGTCACCTCGTTCCGGGCCAGCCGCAAGCATCCGCTGCTGGTCGTGGTGGAGGAATCGATGGCCGAAGTAAGTGCAACCTGGCGACGAAAACTGGGTTGGCTGCTGGTCGCGGATGTCGTTGGCATGCTGATGATCGTGGCCGGAACCGTCGCGAGCTGGCGGAGTCTGCGTGCGCACGAGCGCATGGCCGCGGTGCTGGACCGCACGCGCAATCGGCTGGAGGAAAGCGAACGCCACCTGCGTGCCGTGATCGAGGCTGCGCCGGCACCGATGTTCGTGCTCGATCCGTTGGGCCGCTACGTGCTGGTGAACCAGGCCTTCGAGGACTTCCTGGGTGTGCGCCGCGATGACCTGATCGGACAGCGCGCCGACACCGACCCGACGCTGAGCCACCTCGCCTACCACCCGGTACGGGACGTGGCACTCTGGGCCGGTGCAGGTCAAAGCAGCTACATGGAGAACATCGTTCTGCGCAGCGGCGCCAAGCGGCAGGCACTGATCGCCAAGGTGGCACTGACACGCCCGGATGGCCGCCCCGGCGGTGTGATTGGCAGCATCACCGATGTGACCAGCTTCCGGGAAGCCGAACAGCGTGCAGCAGACGCAGTGACTGCTTCGGCAGCAGCCCACCGTGCCGAGTCCGAGTTCATCGGCAATCTCAGTCACGCCCTGCGCACCCCGCTGCAGTCAATCATCGGTTTCTCGGAACTGGGCGTCATGCGCAGCCGCCATGACAGTGCACAACATGAATTATTCACCCACATCCAGCATGGGGGGCAACGGATGCTGCTGGTGGTGAATGACCTGCTCGATCTGTCCCAGGTGAAAAGCGCCACCGGGACGCTGCACCGGGTCCATGTCGATACCAGCGACCTGCTCGGAGAAGTGATTCGACATGCACGCATCGAGGCCAGAACCCGCCAGATCGACATCGTCGTGAAACCCTGTGCAGACGGGATGGCCTGCGTCGATGCGCTGCGTTTCCAGCAGGCTGCGCGCATTCTGATCGAGCGTGCAGTGCGCGTTTCTCCGCCGGGCAGCCAGATCGAGGCGCGAGCCTCGCGCGACAGCGAGGGTGTGTTGCACTGGTGGATCCACGACGCCGGCCCGGGCTTGGCCGAAACCGAGTGCGAGACGATGTTCTCTGCCTTCGTCCAGTCACGCCGGGCCGCTGACGACCCCGGCGATGGCAGCGGCCTGGAGTTGGCGATCTGCAGGCAAATCCTGCGCGGACTGGATGGAGATGTGCACTGCAAGAACCATCCAAACGGCGGCAGCGTCTGTCACATGGCCCTGCCAGCCATCGATCCAGCACCAAGAGTGGCCTCTCTCGATAAAGTTGGCTGAAACTATTGCACTTGCACCAACTCTTGCCATACAATGTATGTCTTGTCAGTTGGCGACAAAACGCAAATCAATTCCCTGATAGCTCAGTTGGTAGAGCGACGGACTGTTAATCCGCAGGTCCCTGGTTCGAGTCCAGGTCGGGGAGCCAAATACAAGCGCGTTGAACGCCATTCACATCTGAACAATTCCCTGATAGCTCAGTTGGTAGAGCGACGGACTGTTAATCCGCAGGTCCCTGGTTCGAGTCCAGGTCGGGGAGCCAAAATATCCAGCAAAAGGCCTGATCTGTGGAGATTCAGGCCTTTTTTCTTGCACTGGATCCATCTGGGCTCAGGTCGTCGGGGTTGCGTCGCTGGCTTCAGCCGGAGAAATGTGTGGCACCGTGCGACGCAATTCTTCCACGGTGTAGCCTTCCTTGATCAGTGCATCACGCAGCCACTGGGGCTGCGAACCCCGCCCATCCCAGACTTCTGCCGTCACTGGATGCCGATAGCGAATTTCAGCAGGCTCCCGCGAATACGCACGAACAATCGGCCGCCCGCGCAACTCCGCCGGAGTGATGCGCCAGAAATCCATCAACTTGCGGATCTTGCGGATCGCAGCAATCTTTTCTGCGTCGTCTTTGAGGTCAACGATCTGGCGTTCAGTATTCTTCATCGATGAATGACAGCCCTGCAAGCTGTAACAGAGGTTCGATAATCGCACAGAACCGGATTCGGTACAGCATTCTGGCCAACTCGATTACAATCCGCAGTGACGGGCCTCCCTGCATGGGGGCGCGGCCAAACGGGTCAGGTCGGGAACGAAGCAGCCCTAACCGTTAGCTTCCAGTGCCAGGGTTCAGGCTCGTCACCCCCCACTTCCTCGCCCGCAATGGCCCGCGGGACTTCAGGAATGGATGGATTGCTTTGCATTTGGTCTCGCTCAATAGCCGGTCGCATACCCGCGTCAGGCTGGCGTGTGCGCCACCAGTTGCCAGAGCATCGTGACTTCCGCTGATCTGGCCACATGCAGAGCATCGTCCGAGTCGCCCGCCTTCGGGTGGCGCGGACGGATGGTCTGGATGGCCAGCACACGCAACCCGC
>NZ_JBFPGY010000210.1:0-2729 GCF_041083715.1 Sphaerotilus sp. | reverse complement strand
GCCGAGCGCGCACGCGGGGGTGTCGGCCTGATCGTCACCGGAGGCATCGCGCCGAACGACCAGGGACGTCCGATGCCCGGCGGCGCCTGCATGGCGACACAGGCAGAGGCCGACAGGCACCAGGTCGTGACGCGGGCCGTGCACGACGCGGGTGGCAAGATCGCGATGCAGATCCTGCACTTCGGCCGCTACGCCTACCACCCCGAGCTGGTCGCCCCCAGCGCGCTGAAGGCCCCGATCAGCCCCTTCCGCCCGCGGGCGCTGACCGGCGACGAGATCGAGCAGACCATCGAGGACTACGTGCGCGCCGCAGCCCTCGCCCAGAGCGCCGGCTACGACGGCGTGGAGATCATGGGCTCCGAGGGCTACCTCATCAACGAGTTCATCGCCGCGCAGACCAACCAGCGCGACGACGCATGGGGCGGCGCCTACGAGAACCGCATCCGCTTCGCGCTGGAGATCGTGCGCCGCACGCGGGCGCGGGTCGGCGCGAACTTCATCCTCATCTTCCGGCTGTCGATGCTCGATCTGGTCGAGGGCGGCTCGACGCAGGCCGAGGTCGTGCAGCTCGCGCAGGCGCTGGAGGCCGCCGGCGTGACGATCCTGAACACCGGCATCGGCTGGCACGAGGCGCGCATCCCGACCATCGCCACCAAGGTGCCGCGTGCCGCGTTCGCGTGGGTGACGCAGGGGCTCAAAGGCAAGGTCGGCATCCCATTGATCACCACCAACCGCATCAACACGCCCGAAGTCGCCGAACAGATCCTGGCCGACGGCATGGCCGACATGGTCTCGATGGCGCGGCCCTTCCTCGCCGACGCCGACTTCGTGCGCAAGGCCGCCGAGGGCCGGGCCGATGAGATCAACACCTGCATCGGCTGCAACCAGGCCTGCCTGGACCACACCTTCGGCGGCAAGATCACCTCGTGCCTGGTGAACCCGCGGGCGTGCCACGAGACGATCCTGATCGAGCGGCCCGCCGACACGAAAGCGCGGGTCGCCGTGGTCGGGGCCGGGCCGGCGGGGCTGGCGTTCGCGACGACGGCGGCGCGGCGCGGGTTCGACGTGACGCTGTTCGACGCGGGCAGCGAGATCGGCGGCCAGTTCAACATCGCCAAGCAGGTGCCGGGCAAGGAGGAATTCTTCGAGACACTGCGCTACTTCGGCAGGCAGATCGCCCTCACCGGCGTGACGCTGCAGCTGAACCACCGCGTCACCGCACAGGAACTGGTGGATGCCGGGTTTCACCAGGTCGTCCTCGCCACCGGCGTCACGCCGCGCACGCCCGACATCCCCGGCATCGACCACCCCAAGGTGGTCGGCTACCTCGACGTGCTGCGCGACAAGTGCGCCGTGGGGCACGACGTGGCGCTGATCGGCGCAGGCGGGATCGGCTTCGACGTGGCGGAATACCTGCTGCACGAAGGCACCAGCCCGAGCCTCGACAAAGCCAAGTTCTTCGCCGAATGGGGCGTGGACACCACCTGCGCCCAGCGCGGCGGACTCACGCCGGCGCACATCGAACCCAGCCCGCGCAACGTGACGCTGCTGCAGCGCAAGGCCAGCAAGGTCGGCGACGGCCTGGGCAAGACCACTGGCTGGATCCACCGCACCTCACTGAAGAACCGGGAGGTCTCGATGGTGCCCGGCGTGACGTATCGGCGCATCGATGACGACGGCCTGCACATCACGGTCGGTGCGCGGGACCTCACGCTGGCGGTGGACACCGTTGTGCTGTGCGCAGGGCAAGATCCGCAGCGTGGATTGCAGGCGGCGCTGCAGGCCGCTGGCTGCACCGTCCACCTGATCGGCGGCGCGGACGTGGCCGCCGAGCTGGACGCCAAGCGCGCGATCAAGCAGGGCACCGAGCTGGCGCTGGCCTTCGACCCGGTGGCGGCCGAGGCGCACCCGGTGACTTGCAAAACCGCGGAACCAAGCGCCTGAATCGCCCGAACTGCGGTTAAACTGCACGCCGCCAGGAGAGAGCCGCGCCCCGAGCCGGCCGCCGAAGGCGCAGAGCCCCCCTTGAAACGGGGTTTCGAACGCTCAGGCAAAAGGACTGGCAAACGTGTTCCGCAGGGACACGTCACCTCACTGGAGAGAGACCGCGCGGTGCTTCGGCAGCGATCGCGGTCCACCGAAGGGGCAAGCGCGGCACCGGCCACACCGGGGCCGCGTCAATCTCTCAGGTAAAGCGGACAGCGAGGGCACCACCACCGACACCGGTGGACCGATCCGTTCAAGATCCGTTGCCTTCGAGAGCCTGTCCATGACCACCGTCACTCCATCCTCCCCGCTGCTGCAGACGCCGCTGCACGAACTCCATCTGGAACTCGGTGCCCGCATGGTGCCCTTCGCCGGCTACGCGATGCCGGTGCAGTACCCCGCCGGCATCATCACCGAGCACCGCCAGTGCCGTGCATCGGCCGCGCTGTTCGACGTGTCGCACATGGGCCAGCTTCGCCTGGTCGGTGCGGATGCTGCCGCCGCGCTGGAGTCGCTGGTACCGCAGGACGTGGTCGATCTGCCCGTGGGCAAGCAGCGCTATGCCTTCTTCACCAATGCCTCGGGTGGGCTGCTCGACGACCTGATGATCACCCGTCGCGCGGACGACCTCTTCCTGGTCGTCAACGCCGGCTGCAAGGACGCCGACACGCGCCACCTGGTCACCGAGATCGGCCACCGCTGCCAGATCGTGCCGATGCCCGACCACGCGCTGCTGGCGCTGC
>NZ_JBFPGY010000209.1:0-2736 GCF_041083715.1 Sphaerotilus sp. | reverse complement strand
GGCGCAGCGTGCGGCTGGCGCTCACGGCGCAGGGGCGCTCGGTGCTGGGTGCGCTGGAGCAGGCCTCCGCGCACCTGGCCGTGCAGGCGGTGGCGGGCATGACCGCCGAGGAGCAGCTGCTGCTGCATGCGCTGCTGCAGCGGGTGCGGCAGAACCTGGCGACGCCGAAGGGCTGATCGGCGCCGTTCCCTGCGCAGGTCGCTGGCGGCAGATTGCATCTGTCATCGGGTGGTACCGCGCTGCAATCGTCGTTCGGGGCCGGTGGTCCACAGTGGCAGTGATCCGACCTGTCCGCCCGACTGCCATGACGACCCCAGCGCTTCCGATGTCGACCACCGCCCGGCACACCTGCCGACGGGTGCTGCTGGCGGCTGTGCTGGGCATGGCCTTGATCGGCCCGCCGGCGCTGGCGCGGAGCGATGCCGCGCAGGGGACTGTCCATGCGCACTGCATCCCGTGGCGGGGGATCGTGCTGGCCGTGGGTGGCGGGGCCTTGGCCGGGTGGGTGCTGATGCGGCTGGGTCGGCCGCAGCGCCCGCCACCGCCGCCTCAGTAGAGCGTCTCGACCAGCACGTTGAAGCAGTAACCCGCCCCGCGCTCGGTGACGATCAGCTGCGGCCGGGACGGATCGGCCTCGATCTTGCGGCGCAGGCGCAGGATCTGCACGTCGATGGTCCGGTCGTAGACCTCTGCGTTGTGCAGCCGGGACAGGCTCAGCAGCTGGTCCCGGCTGAGCACGCGCTGCGGCGCGCCACAGAAGGCGGCCAGCATGCTGAACTCGCCGTTGCTCAGGTCGTGTTTCTCGCCCGCCGGATCGACGAGCTTGCGCGTGCGCAGGTTCAGCTCCCAGGACGCGAACCGGTAGGCGCGCCGCTTGTCGTCGCGCGCCGGCAGCTCGGTCTGCACCTGGTAGCGCCGCAGCACGGCCCGGATGCGCGCCAGCAGCTCGCGCGGGCTGAAGGGCTTGGTCACGTAGTCGTCGGCGCCGAGTTCGAGGCCCATCACCCGGTCCGCCTCCTCGGCCTTGCCGGTGAGCAGCACGATCGGCACCGTGGCGCGTTCGCGCAGCGCACGGGCGAGCTGCAGGCCGTCTTCGCCGGGCAGGCGCAGGTCGAGCACGACCAGATCGATCGCTTCGCGGTCGAACACCGCGTTCATCTCGCGGCCGCTGGCCACGGCGGTGACGCGCAACTCGTTTTCTCCGAGGTATTCCGTCAGCAGCGCGCGCAGGGCGGGGTCGTCGTCCACGACGAGGATGTGGCTCGATGGGCGGACGTCGGCGGGGGCTGCAGTGGTCACGGGGATCGGATCCAGTTCGGGGCGTGGCGAGAGTGGCCACATCCACTGTATCGTGACCGTTGCGGTGGACGGCAAAACGCCTGGCGGCGCGGGCCGTCAGGCGTCAGGAGGCGCGTCAGCGGGCACTGGGTGCGACGGCGGTCATCAGACGCGTGCATCCAATTCGGTCGACCAGGCATGGAAATGCGAGGTGACCGAACGGACCCCTGCGACCTTGGCCGCGATGGTGCGCGCCGGCAGTTCGTCGTTTTCATGGCTGACCCAGCCCGACAGCCGCACCTGGCCGTTGTCGGCCGTCACGACGAGATCGACGTCGGCATCCTGGAACGGTGCGGCCTGCAGCAGGGCCGCCTTGACCTGCGCGGCCAGGGCCGCGTCCTCCGGGTTCATGGCAGTGGTGGCCGGGCGAGCGGGCGTGTCGGCGCTGGTGGCCGGCAGGCCGATGCTGGGGTCCGATTCGGTCGACCAGGCGCGGAAGCTGGAGGTCACCGACTGGACCCCCGGCACCGTCGCGGCGATGGTGCGGGCCGGCAGATCGTCGTTGGCATAGGGAATGAACCCGGACAGATTGACCTGACCGCCGGCGGCCGAGACCGTGATGTCGGTCGAGGCACGCTGGAACGGGCGGGATTGCTGCAGTGCCGACTGCACCCGGGTGGCCAGGGCGACGTCGTCGGGGGTGGCGCCGGTGGCGGTGCCCGCATGGGCGGCAGCGAATCCGGTCAGCAGGGCGGCGGCGAGGAGGATCTGGTTGAAGCGCGGTGTCATGGTCTTTCCTTTTGGTGCGGTCCGCAGCGATTTGCTGGGGTGACTGCATCTTCGGAGCCACCCGTCACTGCCGCATTACAGTGTCCGGAGCGTAGATTTCAGATGCAACTTGCCGGAGCCGTGACGGGATGAAGACGATGGATCGTGACCAGGCCGCGCTGCGTACCGGTGGGGTGCTGCTGGTGGTGCTGGTCGAGCTGGTCGTGGCGGCCACGGTGGGCTGGGGCCTGTGGATGCTGCGGCGCGAGACGCTGGACAGCGAGCTGCGCACGCTGGCGTCGCTGTCGGCGGCGATGGCGGTGCAGGCCGACAGCACGCTGGGCGTGGCCGAGGCCCTGCTGGGGGCGACCCAGGCCGAGCTGCGCGACGGGCTGCTCGACCCGGACAGCGTCGGCGCCCACGATTTCCTGCGCGCCCGCGCTGCCGCGCTGCCGCTGTTCCGCACGCTGGTCATCGTCGATGCCGAGGGCCGGCGGCTGGCCTCGTCGCGCCAGGAGTCCGGGCCGTCCCCGGCGGTGGCCGAGCGGGACTTCTTCCTCGCTGCGCGCGCGGCGTCCACCCCGACGCTGTTCGTCGGAACCCCCTTCGTCAGCCGCTTCGACGGCCAGGCGGCGATCGGTCTGTCGATGGGCTGGCACGACCGGCAGGCCCGGTTCCGGGGCGTGGTCG
>NZ_JBFPGY010000208.1:0-2737 GCF_041083715.1 Sphaerotilus sp. | reverse complement strand
CGGCCGAGATGGAGGGCATCGCGCGGCGCATGTTCGCGCTGCCCTACGTCGAGATCGCCTCGCACACCTACTCGCACCCCTTCACCTGGAGCGACGTCGAGAAGGGCGCCTTCGGCAAGGGCTACGCACTGGAGCTGCCGGGCTACCGCTTCGACGCCGAACGCGAGATCCAGGGCTCGATCGACTACATCCAGACCCGGCTCGCCCCGGCCGGCAAGCCGGTGGTGCTGCTGCAGTGGAGCGGCGACACCAACCCGAACGAGAAGACGCTGGCGGCGCTGGCCAAGTCCGGCGTGCTGGCGATCAACGGCGGCGAGACGATCGCCACCAACGCACTGAACTCGATGACGAACGTCGCGCCGCTGGGCATCCAGAAGGGCCCGTATTTCCAGGTCTACGCGCCCAACCAGAACGAGAACGTCTACACCAACCACTTCACCGGCCCGCTCTACGGCTACGAGCGCGTGATCGAGACCTTCCAGCTCACCGAGCGGCCCTACCGCCTGAAGCCGGTCGACATCTACTACCACACGTACTCGGCCTCGCGGCGCGCCTCGCTGGAAGCGGTGCACCGCGTCTACCGATGGGCGCTGGCACAGCCGCTGCACCCGGTCTACCCGACGGACTACGTGCGCAAGGCGATGAACTACGCGCAGATCGTCATCGCCCGCAGCGACAACGGCTTCCTGGTCCGCGGCGCCGGCCCCTTGCGCGAACTGCGTGCACCACGCGCGATGGGCGTGCCGCAGATCCAGGGCAGCCGCGGCCTGGCCGGCTTCTCTGCCGGCGAGCAGGAGCAGTACCTCCACCTGAGCGACAGCGAGGCCTGGCTGGCCTTCGCCCCGAACGCCGACAACGCCGCCCATCTGGTCGACGCCAACGCGCGCGTCGTCTCGATGGAACGCACCCCCACCGGCACGCGCCTGCAACTGCACAGCCATGTGCCGCTGCGCCTGTCGATCCGCCACCCTGCCGGCTGTGCCATCAGCCTGGACGGGCGGCGTCTGAGTCCGACCGGCGGCACCGACGGCCTCTTCCACTACGCCAGCGACAAAGATGGAACAGAAACGCTCACGATTGGTTGCCCCTGACGCGACGGGACTGCGCGCACGCATCCTGTCCACGGGCGGCCTGCTCGTGGTGGCCGCGATGGTGCTCGTGCTGCTGGCAATGCTCTACCCACGCCAGCAGCTGATCGACCGCCTGCGGGCCGAGCCGCGCAATGACGAACTCAGCGTCAGCTACCTCGCCAACCTGCTGTCGAGCGAGCCGGACAACGACGAGCTGCGCATCCTGCTGGCCGAGCGCCACTTCTCGCTCGGCCAGACCGACCGCACCGAGGCGACGCTGGAGCCGATGCTGCGCAAGGCGGTCGCCAGCGAGGACACGCGCCAGCGCCTGTACCGCCTGACCTACAACCTGCTGGAGCAGCGCGCCAACGCCGCCCGCCCCGGCAGCCCGGAAGCCCTGGCCCTGCGCGCGCAGCTGATCGAAGCGCTCCAGGCCCGCCTGTCCATGGACTGGACCACCCCGCAGCTGCTGGAATTCGCCCGCAAGGCCACCGCGCTGGAGCAGCTCGGCCTGGCCCAGCGTTTCCAAGCCCTGATCCACTTCGACAGCGAAGGCGACCAGGCCCCGTGGTTCGCGGAAGCGGTCCGCACTGCGCTCTGGGCCCAGGACTACAACGGCGCCGCCACGCTGCACCTGCGTGCGCTGGAAATCAGCCCGACGCTGGAGCGCAAGCGGATGCACCTGCACGAGGCCCTGCGCATCCTGCAGTCCGGCAACCTGCTCGACCAGGCGCTCGCTGTCGCCGAAGACAACGCCGAGATCGTCGGCAACGACCGTGTACTGCTGGACTACCTGACCCGGCTGTCGCTGGCGGCCAACCGCCCGGTCGAGGCGCAGGGCTATGCCAAGCGGCTGCTGCAGATGAGCCAGATGAACACGCCGCAGCCCGACCGCGACGCCCGCCTGGCGGCGCCCTTGCGCTGGCTCGCCCGCACGGTCGATCTGCTGGTGTCGCCCGCGCAGGCTGCGGAGCCGGAGGCCGCCAGTCCGGCGGCCTCGGCCGCTGGCGCACCGGCGGCTGGCGACCCCAAACTGCCGTTCGACGACGGCGCCTACCTGCTCGCCTTCCAGACCTTCCTGGCCAACCGCAACCAGACGGACGCCTGGCGCGTGGCTGCCTCGGCTGTCCGGCAGGGGCCGACCAACGTCGCCTGGCGCGAGCGGCTGGCGCAGGTCAGCGAGTGGGTCGGCAAGCCCGAAGAGGCCCTGGAACACTGGCGGGCCCTGGCGACGCTGGCGGCAGGGCCGGGCGGCGACCGCGCCACGCTGGACCGGGCGCTGCAGTCGGTGCTGCGGCTGGCACCGAGCCTCAATGACGACGAGGTGATGCTCTCGACCTGGGTCCAGATCGGCTCGCTGCGCAAGCTGACGCTCGACGAGACGCTCGGCATCGTGGCCATCACCGAGCGCCTGGGCCGCCCGGAAGCGGGCATGCAGTGGCTGGTCGAGAGCGACCGCCGCCAGCCCGACCGGCGGCTGCTGGAAACCCAGGTCGATCTGGCCGAGCGCATGGGCGACCTGCCGACCGCCATCGATGCGCTGCACCGGCTGATCCAGCGCGACGGGTCCACCGTGCCGCGCGCGATGCGGCTGGCCCGGATGCACGGCGTGCGCGGCGAACACGCCATGGCCCATGACGCACTGGCACCGCTGGCCGGCAGCGTCG
>NZ_JBFPGY010000207.1:0-9018 GCF_041083715.1 Sphaerotilus sp. | reverse complement strand
TCATCTCCGCGTACGCGCTGTTCCTGTTCACGGCGGTGGCCGGCCGTCTGTGGTGCGGCTACGCTTGCCCGCAGACGGTCTACACCGAGATCTTCCTGTGGTTCGAACACCGCTTCGAAGGTGACCGTGCCCAGCGCATGCGCCTGGACGCAGGGCCGTGGACCAGCGAGAAGATGCTGCGCAAGGGCGGCAAGCAGCTGGTGTGGATCCTGTTCGCGCTGTGGACGGGATTCACCTTCGTCGGCTATTTCACTCCGATCCGGTCGCTGGCCGCCTCGACGCTCTCGCTGGGCCTCGGTCCGTGGGAATGGTTCTGGGTGCTGTTCTATGCGTTCGCCACCTATGGCAACGCCGGTTTCATGCGCGAGCAGGTGTGCAAGTACATGTGCCCCTACGCGCGTTTCCAGAGCGCCATGTTCGACAAGGACACGCTCATCATCAGCTACGACGCCGAGCGGGGTGATCCGCGCGGCGCGCGTGGCAAGAAGGTCGATCCCAAGTCCAGGGGACTGGGTGACTGCGTCGACTGCGGCGTGTGCGTGCAGGTCTGCCCGACGGGCATCGACATCCGCAACGGCCTGCAGTACGAGTGCATCGGCTGCTCGGCCTGCATCGACGCCTGCGACGGCATCATGGACAAGATGGGCTACGCGCCCGGCCTGATCCGCTACGCCACGCAGCACAGCCTGCAGCAGCACCTCACGCCCGCCCAGATGTGGCGCCGGGCCTTCCGGCCGCGGGTGCTGATCTACACGGCCATCCTCGTGCTGATCGTTGGCGCCGTGGGTGCGAGCTTGTGGCTGCGTTCGCCGTTCCGAGTGGACGTGGTGCGCGACCGGGCGACGCTGGCCCGCATCGTCGACGAAGGACGCATCGAGAACGTCTACCGCCTGCAGATCATGAATGCCACCGAGCAGCCGCAGCGTTTCCGCGTCGCCGCCAGTGGCTTGCCGGACCTCCAGGTGGACCAGACCGCCGACATCGAGATCGGACCCGCCGAGGCGCGCTGGGTAACGGTTTCCGTGCAGGCGAGCTTCGAGACCGCCACCCAGGCCGGCCCTGGTTCGCACGAAATCCACTTCGATGTCGAGCGGGTGGATGCCAAGGGCGCGCCAGCGGTGGTGCGCGAGAAGTCGACCTTCATCGTGCCGCGCTGAGACCGTTCACGAGCGTCCGCGACCGTATTTGCCCAGGAGTTCCTACATGACGACACGCAACCCGACCCCTTCCAGCACCGACACGATGCCCTGGTGGAAATACAAGATGGTGTGGCTGGTGATCGGCGGCCCGCTCACCGTGGTCGTGGCCAGTTTCGTCACGCTCGGGCTGGCGATCCGCTATCCGGACCCGGTGCTGGAGTCCGCGACGGTGGCCACCGTCGATGCCACACACTCGCCGGCCATGCAAGCCCGCAACCATGCCGCCACCGGGGGCGTCAAATGACAGCGACCGATCCGCTTCTTGCGTCCGACGAAGAGGTCGAACGGTTCGAGGCGGCCGAGCCGGCAGACGTGGTGCCGCCGCTGTCGGCGCCGAGTCGGCGGCTGGCGGCGGTGATGTGGCCGGCCTTCCTGATGGCCGGCGTGCTGGAGATGCTGGTGTTCTCGCTGGTCGATCCTGGCGAGTTGCACTGGCTCGGCGGATCCGCCGTGGAGGCCGACCGCAAGGCGGTCTACACCGTGGCCTTCTTCGTGTTCTGGGTGGTGATCGCGCTGGGCAGTGCGCTGACGCAGCTGATCCTGGTTGAACCGAACGTCCTCAACAAGCCTTACCGCAACCACCTCTGAGTGGCCCGTGGCGGATGGCGGATGGTGCCGCGGTCAGCAATTGGCCGCGTTGACCACCTGCTGCAACGCCGCTTGGTCGAGGATGCGGATGTCGCGCTGCTTCACTTCGAGGATGCCGTCGTCCTGGAACTTCGAGAAAGTCCGGCTGACCGTTTCCAGCTTCAGGCCCAGGTAGCTGCCGATCTCCTCGCGGGTCATGCGCAGCACCAGCGCTGACGGCGAAAAGCCGCGTGCCTGCAGACGCTGCGTCAAGTTCAGCAGGAAGGCTGCCAGACGCTCCTCCGCGCGCATGCTGCCCAGCAGCAGCATCACACCATGGTCGCGCACGATCTCGCGGCTCATGATCTTGTGGAACTGGTGCTGCAGCAGCGTGAATTCGCGCGACAGCGTCTCCAGCTGGCCGTAGGGAATCATGCAGACCTGCGAGTCCTCCAGTGCAATGGCGTCACAGGAGTGGCGGTCGGTGCTGATGCCGTCCAGGCCGAGCAGCTCGCCGGCCATCTGGAAACCGGTGACCTGTTCGCGCCCATCGGACGCGGACACGATGGTCTTGAAAAAACCGGTGCGCACCGCGTACAGCGCCGCGAAGGTTTCGCCTGCGTGGAACAGGCTTTCCCCGCGGCGCACGGCGCGGCGGGTGCCGATCATGTTGTCCAGCGAAGTCAACTCCTCGTCCGACAGACCCACAGGCAGACACAGCTCGCGCAGGTTGCAGGCCGAGCAGGCGACCTTGAGCGCATCCAGGCGGGGGGTGGTAGACGTTTCGTGCATGTTGCAAACCCTGTTGATCAAGCTTGTTTGATTCTTGTGCATCTGCTGTGCAGCACACTTGAGCTGTGTCAAGGCTGGCGGGCGCGAGGGCGGCACAGTGCGTGCCATGGAACATACGACACTTTCCCGTGGCCGCACTGACACTTCGGCCGAATCTGGTGCGCCGAGCCTGGCCGTGGCCACGCCGGAGTTGACCGATGCGTTGCTGGCGCGCATGGATGTGCCGGGGCCGCGCTACACCTCCTACCCCACGGCAGACCGGTTCGTCGAAGCGTTCACTGCCCATCATTCCGTGCAGGCCCTGGCGCAGCGCGGGGATCTGGGCGGCGTGGGTGGCGCAGGGGTGCCGATGTCGATCTACGTGCATGTGCCGTTCTGCGAGTCGGTCTGCTACTACTGCGCCTGCAACAAGATCGTCACGCGTGACCACAGCCGGGTGGCGGCCTACCTGAAGGCGCTGGAACACGAGCTGGACCTGGTCTGCCGCGCGCTGGGCGAGGCGCCGCAGGTGTCGCAACTGCACTTCGGCGGTGGCACACCGACCTACCTCGACGACGACGAACTCCGTCACGTGATGGACATGATCGCGACCCGGGTGCGGCTGCTGCCCCAGGGTGAGCATTCCATCGAGATCGATCCGCGCACGGTCACCCGCGACCGGATGGCGCTGCTGAAGGACCTGGGTTTCAACCGGATCTCCTTCGGCGTGCAGGACTTCGACGAGGCGGTGCAGCAGGCCGTCCACCGGGTGCAGCCGCACGCGCAGGTCGAGGCGCTGATGCACGACGCACGGCGTCTGGGCTTCGAGTCGATCAACGTCGATCTGATCTATGGCCTGCCGCGCCAGACGCCCGAGAGTTTCGAGCGGACGGTGCGCCAGGTGGCGCTGCTGCGGCCGGACCGCATCGCGATGTACGGCTATGCCCATCTGCCGACGCGCTTCAAGCCACAGCGGCGCATCGTCTCCGCTGAACTGCCGACCGGGGCGGACCGGGTCGGCATGCTGGCACAGGCGCTGGCCGGTTTCGTCAGCCATGGCTACCAGTACATCGGCATGGACCACTTCGCGCTGCCCGAGGATGCACTGGCGCAGGCCAAGCGCCAGGGGCGGCTGCACCGCAATTTCCAGGGCTACAGCACCCAGCCGGACTGCGATCTGATTGGCCTGGGTGTGTCGGCCATCTCGCGGGTAGGGGCCACCTACAGCCAGAATGCCAAGACGCTGGACGAGTACTACGACCTGCTCAAGGGCGACGCGCTGCCGGTGGTGCGCGGGCTGGCGCTGACGCGCGATGATCTGGTGCGACGGGCGGTGATCATGTCCATCATGTGCCACGGGCGGCTGAGCTACGAGTCGGTGGCGCTGGCGCACCTGATCGACGTGCAGCAGTATTTCGCGCAGGAGCTGGAGTCGCTGCAGGATCTGGAGCGCGACGGCCTCGTCACGCTCCATGATGACGGGCTGGAGGTCACGCCGCTGGGTTGGTACTTCGTGCGTTCGGTGGCGATGGTCTTTGACCGGCACCTGCGCGCCGACCGCAGCCGGGAGCGGTTTTCCAAGGTGATCTGAAGCGGATCAAGGGGATCGGATGACAGGTGCGTTGCTGCTGACGGCGGCCTTGATGGGGTTGGCTGGTACACCGCATTGCGCTGCGATGTGCGGGGCGGGCTGTGCGGCGATTGCCCGGCGCTGCAAGCCGCAGCAGCCGGTGGGGGCTGTGGCGGGTGTGCTGGCGGGGCGTCTGGTGGCGTATGCCGTGGCGGGGGCACTGGCTGCCTCGCTGGTGGGCGGGCTGCGCTGGCTGGCTGCTTCGGCAGGCTGGTTGAGGCCGGTCTGGACCGGGCTCCAGATCTTCCTGCTGCTGCTGGGGCTGTGGATGCTCCTGAAAGGTGCGCTGCCCGAGAGCCTGGCCGCTTGGCTGGAGCAGCGCGGCCGTCCTGCGCTGCCGGACGGCGCCGCCCGCATTCGCATGCCCGGCGAGGTGAAGGCCGCTGCCTGGGGGTTGCTGTGGCCGGCCTTGCCCTGCGGGCTGCTGCATGCGGCGCTGCTGATGGCATCGGTCGCCTCGACTCCGGGCGAGGGCGCCATGGTCATGGCTGTCTTTGCGACCACGAGTGCGCTTGGGCTGCTTGCCGGGCCCGCGCTCTGGCTGCGCTGGGTGCCGGCTGCTCTGCGGTCCGCGGGTACCGGTGGGGGGATATCGCCAGCGTCGCTGTCGCTGCGGATGGCGGGAGCGACCATCGTGGTGCTGGTGGGCTGGTCGTTCGGACATGCGCTCTGGACGGACACCCTGGCCGCCTGGTGTGCCTGACATAGAATCATTTTCGACCCCGAACAGAACAAGTTCACCCACCGCATCACGGAGCCGGAACCATGTACGAGCACATCACGGTGCCTGCCGACGGGCAGAAGATCACCGTCAACGCGGATTTCTCGCTGAACGTCCCGCACCACCCGATCATCCCGTTCATCGAAGGCGACGGCACCGGTTTCGACATCACCCCGGTGATGATCCAGGTGGTCGATGCGGCGATTGCCAAGGCCTACGGCGGCGAGCGCCAGATCCACTGGATGGAAATCTACGCTGGCGAGAAAGCCACCCGCATCTACGGTCCTGACGTGTGGCTGCCGGCCGAGACGCTGGACGTGCTGCGCGAGTACGTGGTCTCGATCAAGGGGCCGCTGACCACGCCGGTCGGCGGCGGCATCCGCTCGCTGAATGTCGCGCTGCGCCAGGAACTCGATCTGTACGTCTGCCTGCGCCCGGTGCAGTACTTCAAGGGTGTGCCTTCGCCCGTCAAGGAGCCGCACAAGATCGACATGGTCATCTTCCGCGAGAACTCGGAAGACATCTACGCCGGCATCGAGTACGCGGCCGAATCGGACAAGGCGAAGAAGCTGATCAGGTTCCTGCAGGAGGAGATGGGCGTCACGAAGATCCGCTTCCCCGAGACCTCGGGCATCGGCATCAAGCCCGTTTCGCGCGAGGGCACCGAGCGCCTGATGCGCAAAGCGCTGCAGTACGCCGTCGACAACGACAAGCCCAGCGTGACCATCGTGCACAAGGGCAACATCATGAAGTACACCGAAGGTGGTTTCCGCGACTGGGCCTACGGGCTGGCGCAGAAGGAGTTCGGGGCCGAGCTGGTCGATGGCGGCCCGTGGTGCAAGTTCCGGAATCCGAAGACGGGCAGGGACATCACCGTCAAGGATTCGATCGCCGACGCGTTCCTGCAGCAGATCCTGCTGCGTCCTTCCGAGTACTCGGTCATCGCCACGCTGAATCTCAATGGCGACTACATCTCCGACGCGCTGGCTGCACAGGTTGGCGGCATCGGCATCGCCCCGGGCGCCAACCTGTCGGACTCGGTGGCCTGTTTCGAGGCCACCCATGGCACGGCACCCAAGTACGCCGGCAAGGACTATGTCAACCCCGGCTCCGAGATCCTGTCGGCCGAGATGATGCTGCGCCACATGGGCTGGACCGAGGCGGCCGACCTGATCCTGGCGTCGATGGAGCGCGCGATCGCCTCCAAGAAGGTCACCTATGACTTCGCCCGCCTGATGGACGGGGCGACCCAGGTGTCATGCTCGGGTTTCGGCCAGGTGATGATCGCCCACATGTGACGTGCCAGGCTTGTTGGCACACCCAAGAGAAAGCCCGCTTGCGCGGGCTTTTTTCATGGGCGTTCAGCGGGTGTCAGGTGTCGGTGTTGTCGGCTTGAGCCAGGGGCGCCGTCCGTGGTGAATCGGGTTGCACGGCGCAGATGTTTTGTGCGAGCTTGCCTTTCGGGCCATCGATCAGTTCATAGCTCACCTGCGAGCCTTGCTTGAGCGTGCGGAATCCGTCCATCTGAATGGCGGAAAAATGGGCGAACACGTCCTCTCCGCCACCTTCGGGTTCGATGAATCCGAAACCCTTCACATCGTTGAACCATTTGACCATGCCAATAGCCATCGTTTTGTTCTCCAGTTTCCCAACGAAAATCCCAATAATTTTGTCAAGATTCTGAGGATCGTGAGAAAAGCTGTCAAGAATCTGAGGAGGTCGTCATCGCGTTTGCCGTGACGCTGTTGGGGGAGCGTGCATCAACGTGGAACCCTTTCGATCCATGCCGTCTTGACCCCGTCGGCGCGAGGAGTCCGAGCGACCGATAGAATGCATTCATGGCCAGCAACACGCCGGAAATACCGAAATCCCCCAACCCACCTGCCGACGGGCAGGGTGCTGTCGTCGAGGAACGACAGCAGCAGCGGGTTGAACCACCACGTGCCTATCAAGTCGTGATGCTCAACGACGATTACACACCGATGGAGTTCGTGGTCATGGTGCTGCAAGAGCACTTCCATCACGGCATCGACGCCGCCACCTTGATCATGTTGAAGATCCATCATGAGGGCAGGGCGGTCTGCGGGGTGTATACCCGGGATGTCGCAGCGACAAAGGTCGAATTGGTTCTGGCAGCGGCACGACGAGCGGCACACCCGCTCCAGTGCATTATGGAGGTCGCATGATTGCGCAAGAGTTGGAAGTCAGTCTGCACATGGCGTTTGTCGAGGCGCGCCAGCAGCGGCATGAGTTCATCACGGTCGAGCACCTGTTGCTGGCCCTGCTGGACAACCCTTCGGCGTCCGAAGTCCTGCGCGCCTGTGCAGCCAACCTCGAAGATCTGCGCAAGAGCCTGACGCAGTTCATCAAGGAGAACACGCCCACGGTCGGCGGCTCCGACGAGGTGGACACGCAGCCCACGCTCGGATTCCAGCGCGTGATCCAGCGGGCGATCATGCATGTGCAATCCACTGGCAACGGCAAGAAGGAGGTCACCGGCGCCAACGTGCTGGTCGCGATCTTCGGCGAGAAGGATTCGCACGCGGTCTACTACCTGCACCAGCAGGGCGTGACGCGGCTTGACGTGGTGAACTTCATCGCGCACGGCATCCGCAAGTCCGATCCGCCCGAGCCCACCAAGGCGCCGGGTGAGTCCGGCGCGTCTGCCTCGGAAGGCGACAAGGACGAGGGCGACGGCGGCAAGGGCACTCCGCTGGAGCAGTACACCCAGAACCTGAACCAGGCGGCGCGCGACGGCCGCATCGATCCGCTGATCGGTCGCGAGCACGAGGTCGAGCGGGTCATCCAGATCCTGTGTCGCCGGCGCAAGAACAATCCGCTGCTCGTCGGCGAGGCTGGAGTCGGCAAGACGGCGATCGCCGAAGGCCTGGCTTGGCGCATCACCCAAGGCGAAGTGCCCGATGTGCTGGCCGAATCGACGGTCTACTCGCTCGACATGGGCGCGCTGCTGGCTGGCACCAAGTACCGTGGCGATTTCGAGCAGCGCCTGAAGGGCGTGCTCAAGCAGCTCAAGGAACACCCGCACGCGGTCCTCTTCATCGACGAGATCCACACGCTGATCGGCGCCGGTGCGGCGTCGGGTGGCACGCTGGACGCCAGCAACCTGCTCAAGCCGGCGCTCAGCTCCGGTCAGATCAAGTGCATTGGCGCGACCACGTTCACCGAATACCGGGGCATCTTCGAGAAGGACGCTGCGCTGTCCCGCCGCTTCCAGAAGGTGGACGTGGCCGAGCCGACCGTCGAGCAGACGGTGGAGATCCTCAAGGGTCTGAAGTCGCGCTTCGAGGAGCACCACGGCGTCAAGTACGACGTGGGTGCGCTCCAGGCTGCGGCCGAGCTGTCGGCCAAGTACATCAATGACCGCCACCTGCCCGACAAGGCGATCGACGTGATCGACGAAGTCGGTGCCGCTCAGCGCATCCTGCCCAAGAGCAAGCAGAAAAAGCGCATCACCCGCAGCGAAGTGGAGGACATCGTTGCCAAGATCGCGCGCATCCCGCCCGCCAGCGTCACCAGCGATGACCGCAGCAAGCTCAAGACGCTCGACCGCGACCTGAAGAGCGTCGTGTTCGGTCAGGACGCTGCGATCGACGCGCTGGCCGGCGCGATCAAGATGGCGCGCTCGGGTCTGGGCAAGCCGGACAAGCCGATCGGCGCTTTCCTGTTCAGCGGCCCGACCGGCGTCGGCAAGACCGAGGTGGCCAAGCAGATGGCCTACATCCTCGGCATCGACCTGCTGCGCTTCGACATGTCCGAGTACATGGAGCGTCACGCGGTCAGCCGCCTGATCGGCGCACCTCCGGGCTATGTCGGCTTCGACCAGGGCGGCCTGCTGACCGAGGCGGTCACGAAGAAGCCGCACTGCGTGCTGCTGCTCGACGAGATCGAGAAGGCGCACCCGGACGTCTTCAACGTGCTGCTGCAGGTCATGGACCACGGCACGCTGACCGACAACAACGGGCGCAAGGCCGACTTCCGCAACGTCATCATCATCATGACGACCAATGCGGGGGCCGAGAACCTGCAGAAATCGACCATCGGCTTCACGAATTCGCGTGAAGTCGGGGACGAGATGGGCGATCTCAAGCGCATGTTCACGCCCGAGTTCC
>NZ_JBFPGY010000206.1:0-2749 GCF_041083715.1 Sphaerotilus sp. | reverse complement strand
CGGCAAGGAGTTCATCTCGACCGAGAAGAACTACAAGCGCGGTCACATGGGGCTGGCCTACGAGATCGTCATCAACAGCAATCCCTGCATCAGCTACCTGATGGAGGAGAACTCGATGGCGATGCAGTCGCTGGTCATCGCCCACGCCGCCTACGGCCACAACAGCTTCTTCAAGGGCAACTACCTGTTCCGCATGTGGACGGATGCGGCCTCGATCATCGACTATCTCGTCTACGCGAAGAACTACATCGCCGACTGCGAGGAGCGCCATGGCATCGACACGGTGGAGGCTTTCCTCGACAGCTGCCACGCGCTGATGAACCACGGCGTGGACCGCTACCGCCGCCCGAGCAAGAAGACGCTGGCGCAGGAACTCTCCCAGCGCAAGGACCGCGAGGCCTACGCCCAGCAGCAGGTCAACGACCTCTGGCGCACGCTGCCCCGGCGCGCCGAAAAGCTGGAGGAAGCGCAGGGCAACCGCCGTTTCCCCGAGGAGCCGCAGGAGAACCTGCTGTACTTCTTCGAGAAGAACGCGCCGCTGCTGGAGCCGTGGCAGCGCGAGGTCGTGCGCATCGTGCGCAAGGTGGCGCAGTACTTCTACCCGCAGCGCCAGTCGCAGGTGATGAACGAGGGCTGGGCCACCTTCTGGCACCACAAGCTGCTCAACACCATGTACGACGACGGCCACCTGACCGATGGCGTGATGATCGAGTGGCTCAAGTCGCACACCAACGTGGTCTACCAGCCGCGTGTGGGGGACCGGGGCTACAACGGCATCAACCCCTACGCGCTCGGTTTCGCGATGTACACCGACATCAAGCGCATCTGCGAGGAGCCGACCGACGAGGACCGCCAGTGGTTTCCCGAGCTGGCCGGCACGCCGTGGCTGCCCGCCTTCGACCAGGCGATGCGCAACTTCAAGGACGAGAGCTTCATCGGCCAGTACCTCAGCCCGAAGCTGATGCGCGACCTGCGGCTGTTCGCGCTGCACGACGACGACAAGAAGCCCGAGATCGAGGTCAGCGCCATCCACGACGACAGCGGCTACCGGCGGGTGCGCGATGCGCTGTCGCGCCAGTACGACCTGGGCTCGCGCGAGCCGAACATCCAGGTCTGGAACGTCAACCTGCGCGGCGACCGCTCGCTGACGCTGCGCCACTTCCAGCACCAGGACCGCCCGCTGGCCGACAGCGCTGTCGAGGTGCTCAAGCACGTCGCGCGGCTGTGGGGCTTCGCGGTGTTTCTGGAGAGCGTCAACGCCAAGGGCGACGTGACGAAGCGCTGGGGCGTGCCGGCGCCTGCTGCGACCAGCTGAACCCGTGCCGCCCATGCAAAAGGCCGACCCCGTTACGGGTCGGCCTTTTGCGTTGGGGTGGCGGCGAGGGCTGCGGCGGAGCGCTTCAGCCCATGAACCGCGTGACTGCCAGCATCAATCCGATCAGCGCCAGCCCGGACGCCCCGGCGATGCCCAGCGTGAGCTTCTTCAGCCGCTCCTGCATCTGGGTCTGCTCGGCGCTGCGTTCCTGGGTCAGCGTGGTGACGCGGTTCTGCAGCGTGTCCTGGGCCATGCGGTGCTGGGACAGCAGGTCGCTCAGGTCCTCGACCCGGTTGTGTTCCTGGTCGAGCTGGCGCTGGAGCAGTGCCAGATCGTCGGCCAGCAGCTTCTCGGAATGGTCCCGGGCGTCGGTGTCGGCACGCACGGCGCTGCGCAGCGTCTCCACCTTGACGTTCTGCGCGTCGGCGATGGTCTGCACCCACTCGCAGGCCGTGTCGACCCGCGCCGTGGCCTCCGCCAGCGCCTTCTTGATCTGGGCCTGCAGTTCCTCGCGCGTCTTGCGCCCGTCCTGGGTGGCCTCGGTCACGCGCTGGGTGGTGGCGACCAGGCCGTTGCGCACTTCCAGCAACTGGCTCATGAGCTGCTGCATCTCACCGCTGTGCACGCCCTGGGTCTGCTGGTGCTCGGCGAGCACGGCGTGTGCCTGCTTGACCTTCTGCTGCAGCGTGCGGGTGGCTGTCTGCTGTGAGCCGAGTGCGTCCTGCTGGCGCTGGATCTGCTGCGACTGCACCACCGACAGCACGATCAGCTGCCCGAGTGTCTTGGACAGGGCGGACACCTCCAGATCCGAGGTGTCCGGCCGGTGGTCGCCCGCAGCGATCGCCTGCCACAGCGGCTGGAGCGAGTCGTGCATGCCGACCGGCCCGTGGATGCGCTGGAAATCGTCCAGGCGCCGGAAGTGGCGCCGGAAGTCGTTGACGATGCCGTCGAAATCCGCGTTCTGCAGGACGTCCTGCGGCACGTTGATTTGCGCGATCTGACTGATGATTTCGGACATGGTCGGATTCTAGGAAGACTGCCCGCGGATCTTGGATCGATATCACGGGCGGATCCGGCGCCATCTCCGCCTTTGCGCGCCTCAGATCACGAACACCTTGCCTGGATTCAGGATGTTCTTCGGGTCCAGTGCCCGCTTGATCTCCCGCATCAGGCCGACCGCTGCCGGTCCGGCCTCGTCCAGCAGGAAGCCCATCTTGTGCAGCCCGACGCCGTGCTCGCCGCTGCAGGTGCCCTCCATGCGCAGCGTGCGCTCGACCAGCCGGCGGTTGAGTGCTTCGGCCAGTTCACGCTCGGCGGGCTGGGCCGGGTCGATCAGGTAACCGAAGTGGAAGTTGCCGTCACCGACGTGGCCGACGAGGAAGTAGGGCATGCCCGACGCGTCCACATCCGCCACCGACTCGGCGATCAGCTCGG
>NZ_JBFPGY010000205.1:0-9046 GCF_041083715.1 Sphaerotilus sp. | reverse complement strand
CCGGATTCGTCCACGGGGCGGCTCGGTCTGCTGGAGCTGCGTGCCTTCGAGATGCCGCCGCATGCGCGCATGTCGATCGTCCAGCAGCTGCTGCTGCGCACGCTGATCGCCCGGTTCTGGAAAGAGCCCTACCGCGCGCCGCTGGTGCGCTGGGGCACGGAGCTGCACGACCGCTTCCTGCTGCCGACCTTCGTGAAGATGGACCTCGACGACGTGATGGTCGATCTGCAGGGGGACGGCTATGCGTTCGATGCGGCGTGGTTCGCGCCGCACTTCGAGTTCCGCTTCCCGAAGGTGGGCGAGATGTCGGCGCGTGGCGTGCACCTGACGCTGCGCAGCGCGCTGGAGCCGTGGCACGTGATGGGCGAAGAGGGTGCGATCGGTGGCACGGTGCGCTACGTCGATTCGTCGCTGGAGCGCATCGAGGTGCTGGTCACCGGGCTGGTCGATCCGCGCCATGTCGTCACCGTCAACGGCGAGCCGCTGGCGCTGCAACCGACAGGCCGGGTGGGCGAGTATGTGGCGGGCGTGCGTTACCGCGCCTGGCAACCGCCGGCGGCGCTGCACCCGACCATCGGTGTCCACGCCCCGCTGACCTTCGACCTGGTGGACACCTGGAACAACCGTTCGCTGGGGGGCTGCCAGTACCATGTGGCGCATCCGGGTGGTCGCAACCACGACACCTTCCCGGTCAACTCGTTCGAGGCCGAGAGCCGCCGTCTGGCGCGCTTCTTCGCGATGGGCCACACCCCGGGCAAGGTCGTGCCCGGCGTGGCGCAGCGCAGTCTGGAGTTCCCCTTCACGCTGGACCTGCGCCGGACCTGATCCGGGTCAGGGTCCGCCCTTGTGGCTGTCCCGCATGTCAGAAACGCCGGCATCGGTGCATGATGCGCCGATGCAATCGAGTCTTCTTCCCGATGAAGTGCCCGAGGCCGCCGTATTGGCGGCCTCGTCTGCCTTGCACGGTACGCCAGGGCACCGCGACGAGCTGCGTGGTTTCCTGACCGGTGCCCCTGGTGCCGCAGGTCCGCTCGATCTGGCGCCGGTATGGACGCGCTTCTTCAATGCCAACGGCACAGCCGGCTGGCTGGACCTTGCTGCGCGTCTGGCGCGCGTGCAGCGGCGTGTGCGTGAGGATGGTGCGACCTACAACGTCTACGCCGAGGGCGGCGACAGTGCCCGTTCTTGGCCGCTGGAGCTGCTGCCGCTGCTGATCACGCCGCAGGAGTGGACCCGCATCGAGGCCGGTGTGCGCCAGCGTGCACGGTTGCTGGATGCCGTGCTGTCGGATGTCTACGGGCCCCAGGATCTGCTGCACGACGGCTTCCTGCCGCCGTCGCTGGTGCTGGCGCACCCGCAATACCTGCGGCCCATGCATGGCGTGAAGCCCGCGGGCGGGCGCTGGCTGCAGATGGTGGCGTTCGACCTGGCGCGCCGGCCCGACGGACAGTGGCGCGTGGTCGGCCACCGTACGCAGGCACCATCCGGCCTGGGCTATCTGCTGGAGAACCGGCTGGTCATCGGCCAGCAGTTCCCCGAGGCGTTCCGGGAACTCAGGGTGCAGCGGGTGGCCTCTGCGTTCCGGGCGCTGATGGACGGACTGCTGCGCGTCAGTCCGGCCGGAGAGCGTTCGCGCGTGGCCCTGCTGACGCCGGGTCCGCGCAATGAAACCTACTTCGAGCACGTCTTTCTGGCCCGCTACCTGGGCGTGACGCTGGTCGAAGGGTCGGACCTGACGGTGCGGCACCAGAAGGTCTACCTGAAGACGCTGCATGGGCTGGAGCGCGTGCACGTGCTGCTGCGCCGGGTGGACGACGAGTGGCTGGATCCGCTGGAGCTGCGCGGGGATTCGGCGCTGGGCGTGCCGGGATTGGTGCAGGCGGTGCGTGCCGGCGAGGTGGTCGTGGCGAATGCACCAGGAGCGGGCGTGCTCGAAAGCCCGGGATTGAGTGCCTTCTGGCCCGGTGTGGCCAAGCGACTCCTCGGGGAAGAGCTGCTGCTGCCGGCGCACACCAGCTGGTGGTGCGGCGAGGCCAGCGTCTGGGCGGCCAACCGGCGCAAGCTGCGCGAGTTCGTGATCGTGCCGACCTTCTCCCCGAGTGCGGTGACGACGAGCTTCGCGCCGGTGATGGCCAGCGAACTGGACGCGGAGGCGCTGCGCCAGTGGGAGGTCCGCATCGACGCCGATCCGGCGGCGCACACGCTCATGGCGCCGGCGCGGCCCTCCGAGCTGCCGGTGTGGCGGGCCGGGCGGCTGGAGCCGCGGCCGGTGGTCGTGCGGGTCTACGCGATGTCGGATGGCGAGGGGGGCTGGTGCGTGCTGCCCGGCGGGTTGACGCGGGTGGCCAACCGGCGCGACGCGGACGGGCAGGGCAGCGGTGGCACCGATGCCTATCTGTCCATGCAGTCCGGCTCCGCCAGCACCGACACCTGGGTGCTCACCGACGGCAAGGTCGATGCGACCACCTTGCTGCCCCGGCCGCTGGAGCCTGCCGAGCTGGCGGACTGGCGGCGGGTCATCACCAGCCGTGCCGCGGAGAACCTGTTCTGGCTCGGCCGCTACACCGAGCGCGCCGAGAACTCCGTGCGGCTGGCACGCCTGACGCTGGAGGCGCTGCCGGCCGGCAGCACGGGGGTGCTGCAGGTCATGCACGGCCTGCTGGTGCGGCACGGCATGATCCCGGCGGCGGTGCCGCTGCCGGCGCATCCGTCCGGTCAGGCCGCGCGTGTCTTCGAGCGCACCCTGATCCACGCCATGGGCGACCCGCGTGCCGGTGCCAGCGTTGCGTTCAATCTGCAGGCCTTGCGCGGCTGTGCCGAAGCGCTGCGCGAGCGTCTGTCCACCGAGCACTGGGGCCTGATCAAGCACCTGAGCGAGCTGTTCACCCGCCAGCTCACCTCCATCGAAGCCCGCGAAGGGCATGAGCCGCTCAGCGATGTGCTGGGCGTGCTCAACCAGGCGGCGCTGCATCTGGCCGCCATCACCGGCGCCCAGACCGACCGCATGACCCGTGACGACGGCTGGCGCCTGCTCAGCGTGGCGCGCCAGATCGAGCGCCTCGACATGCTGGCGAATGCGCTGGCCACGGGGGTCAAGGCTGGTCTCGCGGAAACGGACGACGGCTTCGCGCTGCTGCTCGGGCTGTTCGACTCCACCATCACCTACCGGGCGCAGTTCCAGGCTCGGCGCGAGGTGCCTCCGCTGCTGCACCTCGTGGTGCTCGACACGGACAACCCGCGCTCGCTGGCCTGGGTGGCGCGCACCCTGCGCGAGCGGCTGCGCAAGCTGTCGCGCCACGACCCCATCTGGGCCGAGCAGATCGTGCGTCAGCTGCCACGCCCTGAAGACTGGTCGCTCGAAACGCTGAGCACCCGCGATGCCGGTGGCAGCTACACCGCCTTGCTCGACGCGCTGCAGAGCTGCTGTTCGTCGGTGCTGGGCTTGTCCAACGAAATCAGCCGCCACCTGTTCTCGCATGTGGGGCCTGCAGACCGTACCGTATGGCAGTGATTCCTGCACCGGATCCAGCGGTGACGCTGCGGGTCCTCCACGAGACCGCCTACGCCTACGACGCACCGGTCGAGCTGGCCCACCACCTCGGTCACCTGCGTCCGCGCGCAACGCCCTTGCAGCGTGTGTGCGAATGGCAATTGTCGGTGGCGCCCCAGCCCGATGTGGGCGACGGGGAGGGTCCGGATGGCGCAGACGGGCCGGCCGACCTGTCGGGCTGTCGGGTGACGGTGTCGCCTGGCGTGCACCAGAGCGTCGACCCCTGGGGCAACCACCGCGCGAGCTTCTCGCATTCGCGTGTGCATGAGCGGCTGGTGGTGGTGTCCAGCTTCGTGGTCGAGGTCGACCCGCTGCCGGCGTTGCGCCCCGAGGTCAGTCCGCCCTGGGAAGCGGTGGCCGAGCGTTTGCGCTACCGACCCGGCGCAGGGTTCGACGAGGCCGTGGAGTTCACGCTCGGCTCGGCCTACGCCCCGCGCGAAGTGTCGCTGGCGAGGTTCGCCGCAAGGGTGTTCCGGCCGGGCACGCCGCTGCTGGCGGGGGCGCTGGCGATGATGCACCTGATCTTCCGGCACTTCGCCTACAAGCCGCTGGCCACTTCGGTCAACACCCGCGCCCCGGAGGCGCTGGCGCAGCGCCAAGGCGTCTGCCAGGACTTCGCGCACGTGATGATCGGTGCCATGCGCTCGATCGGACTGGCGGCCCGCTACGTCAGCGGCTATCTGCTGACACGTCCGCCGCCCGGGCAGCCGCGCCTGATCGGGGCCGATGCCTCGCACGCCTGGGTCGCGGTCTGGTGTCCGGTGCATGGCTGGGTGGCGCTGGATCCGACCAATGCCGTGCCAGCCGGCACCGACCACGTCACCCTCGCCTGGGGGCGTGACTATGCCGACGTTGCACCATTGCGAGGCGTGATCCGGGGCGGTGGTCGCGCGGTGCCGCGTGTGGCGGTGACGGTGGAGCCACTGGAGGCGGTGTTCGACTCGGAGTGAGACCTGGGGGCATGGCGTGACGGTTTGGCCCGCGTCTTGCAAGATACGGGAGTGAAGTATCAGATCCGCCACCGCACCCACTACCGCTACACCCAGCCGCTGCGCAGCGCCACCCAGACGCTGTGCCTGACGCCGCGCCACACCGACACCCAGATCGTCCACCACTGGCGGCTCGATTCGCCCACGCCGCTGCAGGCGCAGACCGATGCCTGGGGCAACCGCAGCCACGTGCTGGCTGTGGGCGCCGGGGCGCGGATGCTCCAGTGCGAGGCGACGGGGATGGTCGAAGCGCTGGGTGCATCGATGCAGACCGATCCACTGGGGCCGGATCCACGGCTCTACCTCATGCCTTCGGCGCTGGCGCGTGCGGATGAGGCACTGCGCCGCAGTGCGCTGGCCACCGTGCGCGGTGTGGAGGGCAGCCGGGCGCAGGCGCTGGCGCTGGCCGCGCTCGTGGCAGCGCGCATCCGCTACCAGCCGGGGTGCACCAATGCCAGCACCACCGCGGCCGAGGCGTGGCTGGGCGGGGCGGGTGTCTGCCAGGACCAGGCCCATGTGCTGGTCGCCGCCTGCCGGGCCGTGGGCTTGCCGGCGCGCTATGTCAGCGGCTATTTCCATGCACCGGGCTCCCCGGAGCTGGCCAGTCATGCCTGGGCACAGGTCTGCCTGGATCCGGCCGTGCGCAGCTGGCTCGGTCTGGACGTGACGCACCACTGTGTGGTGGACGAGCGCCATGTGCAGATTGCCGTCGGACCGGACTATGCGGCCTGCGCGCCGGTGCGCGGTGTGCGCAGCGGCGGGGGGGGCGAGCAGCTCACGGTGTCGGTCGAGGTCACGCCCCTGGCGTGATGGGTGTCGGACAGGCTTGACCCGGAACAGCTACAGTTTTTCTGTCCAAACGTCGATATGGGTCCATCGGTGAACTTCACCGTTCCAACGACACCGCCACTGCCATGTTCAAAGCCCTGCAACGTTTTCAGCGACTGCTGGGGTCGCGTTCCGAGACGACCACCGACACGCAAGTGCTCGACGCGTGGGCCGATACCCGCGGGCACCGGCTCAAGCGGGTTCGCCATGGCGAAGGTCGTGTGGTCGAGTTCGAGTGGGAGGGCCGCCGCGGCCGGCTCGAATGGGGGCCGAGCAAGCGGGCCTACATCTCGGAGCGGGAACTGCGGGTGTGCATCGAGGCCGGCTTGCCGCAGCATCTGGAGATGCTGCTGATGTCGCGCTCGCTGGCGCAGCGCCTCGACTCGCAGGCCTACCAGACGCTGGTGCAGGACCACCAGACCGGCATCGACACGACGCTGCCGGAAGAGGTCCGCTGGCTGTCGATGCTGGAGCGCGTGCCGGTGCCATCCACCGTGGCCGGCTATGTGATGCTGTCCTCTTCGCCGCCCCATGCCCAGCGCTGGCTGGACGGTGACCTGCTGAGCCGGGTCAGCCGGGCCGCCCACAACTGGCTGGGCAACGAGGCGCCGCTGGTGCTGATGACGCTGCGCGGCCGGATCTACCTGCGCACCGAGGCCACCGTGCCGGAGCAGGCCATGCTCGACGGCGCATGCCATCTGGCCGAAGCGGCCGCCGCCTCTGCGCGGCAGTTGATGAACAAGGCGTCTGCGGTCTCGACCCGTGAACCGTCCACCGGGCGGCTCGTCCATGTGTCTCCGCTGGACGAGCCCTCGGTGATGGAGATCCCGATGGATTCGGACATGATGGCGCTCGGCATGCCGTCCCGGATCGGACCGCACACCGACATCGCCTTCTGACGAGCGCGGGCCGCAAACGTGCTCAGGATGGCCTTGCGCCAGCCCTGAGCGCGTGCTTCCAGGCCAGCTCCGCCATGGGGCGTGCTCCGGCGCCGGCTTGGCGTGCCTGGGCACTGGAGGCGGTGCCGTCCACCACGCGCCGTGCGATGCCCTGCAGGATCGCTGCGATGCGGAACATGTTGTAGGCGAGGTAGTAGTCCCAGTCGGACACCAGGGCTTCGTAGGTCAACCCGCTGCTGCGCCCCTCGGTGACCCGTGCCAGATAGCGCTTCACGTACTCGGCCTCGGACGGAATCCCCAGTGGCTCCAGCGCCACCCCGCCGATGCCACGGAAGGTGCCTGGCGGGATGTGCCACGCCATGCAGTGGTAGCTGAAATCGGCGATCGGGTGGCCCAGCGTCGACAGCTCCCAGTCCAGCACCGCCAGCACGCGCGGCTCGGTCGGGTGGAACATCAGGTTGTCGAGCCGGTAGTCGCCGTGGGCGATCGCGACCTGCGTGTCGTCGCGGGCATAGGCTGGCAGGTGTGCGGGCAGCCAGTCGATCAGCCGGTTCATCTCGGGGATCGGCTCGGTGACCGAGGCGAGGTACTGCTTGCTCCAGCGCGCGGTCTGGCGCTCGAAGTAGCTGCCCGGGCGGCCGTAGTCGCCCAGACCGATCGCCACCGGATCGACCCGGTGCAGCGCGGCCAGCACGCGGTTCATCTCGTCGTAGAGGGCGCCGCGTTCCTCGCGCGTCATGTCCGGCAGGGTCTGGTCCCACAGCACCCGGCCGGCGACATGCTCCATCACGTAGAAGGCCCGGCCGATGACCGCCTCGTCCTCGCACAGCAGGTGCATCCGCGCCACTGGCACGTCGGTCGTGGCCAGCGCCTGCATCACGCGGAACTCGCGCTCGATGGCGTGCGCGGAGGGCAGCAGCTTCGCGGTCGGACCCGGTTTGGCGCGCATCACGTAGAGGCCGCCCGGGGTGACGAGCTGGTAGGTCGGGTTCGACTGTCCGCCCTTGAACTGGCGGACGGTCAGCGGCCCGGCAAAGCCCGGCAGGTGCCCGGCGAGCCAGTGCTCCAGGGCGGCGACGTCGAAGGCGTGCCCTTCGGGGACCGGGCGGGTGCCGGACTGGGCGGCGGCGTGGGTGTCCATGGCATCGTGCTCCTGGGGTTCTTGGCAGGCAGAGGGGCGGGGATCAACGTTCGGAGATGGCCAGCAGCTTGTCGCGCGAGAGCACGACCAGCCGCGTCGGCTCCACCCGCACGGCGCCTTCGCGCTCGAAGCCCTTGAGTTCCTGGTTGACGCGCTGGCGCGAAGCGCCGACGAGCTGGGCCAGATCCTCCTGGGCCAGCTGCAGGCCGATGCGGGTCTCCTCGCCGTGCGGCACGCCGTAGGCGCGCGCCAGCGTCAGCACCTGCTTGGCGAGCCGGGCGGCCAGCGGCTTGGTGTTGAGGTCCTCGAAGGAGGCGAACATCAGCCGCATGCGCCGGCAGTTCAGCCGCAGCAGTGCCTCGGCCAGTTCGGCATGTCGCGACAGCAGGTCGAAGAAGTCGTGCTTGCGCACGATCAGCAGCGTGGTCGGGCCGTGGGTGGTGGCGTCGTGCGTGCGCGGCAGGCCGTCGAAGAGGGCGATGTCACCGAACCAGGTGCCCGGCTCGACGTAGGTCAGCGTGATCTGCTTGCCCGACATCGACACCGAACTCACCCGCACCGCGCCGCTGGCCACGCCCACCCAGTCCACTGGCGGCGCACCGCGCGTGGCGACCTGCACACCGTCCGGGTAGCGGCGGATGATGGTGCGGTTCAGGATGTCCTGGCGCAGCGCGGGCGAGAGCTTTGCATACCAGGAACCGGTCTCGATGTGGTGGCGTTCTTCGGGGGTCAGGACGGGCGTGGTCATGCGGGGTTCGATCCGGTGCGCAGGTACTGTGCGAGCAGTTTTTCCATCGTGGTCTGGCGCTCGCGGTGGTTGAGCCACTGGGTCGGTGACAGGTTCATCGCGCGGACGGTGGCGTGGTCGGTGCCGATGTCGAGCACGTTGATGCAGGCCGGCGCCTGCTCCATCCGGCCGAAGAAGGCACGCGTGCCGGCCAGCGCGCTCGACAGCAGCGCCCGGTTCACGCCGCCGTGCAGCACCAGCAGGGCGCAGTCCCAGTCCGTGCGCGCGGTGAAGCGGGCCAGCGCGGGCAGACAGCGGTCGAGCAGCTCGCCCACGCTTTCGCCGCCCAGGAAACGGTGGCGCTCGACGGCCTCCAGCGTGCCGCCACCCGCGAACGCGCCGAGGAAGGCTTCGCGGACCGCGCCCTTGGGCAGATCGGAGAGGCGACCCGGCCGGATTTCCTGCAGCGCGGCATCGACCTCGATGGCCGTGTCCGAACCGGCCGCGGCAAGCACGCGCTGCGCGGTTTCCACCGTGCGTGGCAGGCCGCTGACCAGCACGCGGTCGAAACGCACACCCGAGGCGGCGAACAGCGCACCCGCGGCATCGGCCTGCGCGCGGCCGGTGGCATTGAGCGGCACCGTGTCGGGTGGCACAGGCGTGCCGTCGTCGAGGAAGTAGTCGACGGAGCCATGGCGCATCAGGTAGAGACGCCGGCGTGGAGGTGGGGTCGTGCTCGTCGTCATGTCGGATCCGGTCAGCGGAACTGCGGTGCGCGCTTCTCGCGCCACGCGGCCAGTCCCTCGCCGCCGTTGTCGTGGTTGATGTTGGCGATGAAGGCGTCGCGCTCGCGGTCGAGGTGGGTGGCGAGCGGCAGGACCGCGGCGTCCGCCGACAGCCGCTTCACCGAGG
>NZ_JBFPGY010000204.1:0-9051 GCF_041083715.1 Sphaerotilus sp. | reverse complement strand
GTGTTCAGCCGGTCGATCACGCGGTCGTGCATGTCGGCGGTGTAGAAGTGGTAGCTCGATCCGGCGGCTTCGCGGGCACGGGCACGCGCGGCACCCGAATGCTGCAGCAGCGTGTCGACATCCTGCCCATCGGACGGGTAGATGGCCAGCCCGACATGCACCGCCGCCAGCAGCTCCCAGTCATCGACCGGCAGCGGTACCGCGAAGGCGTCGACCAGGCGCTTGGCGCTGACGGCGACCTCGAGTTCCCCCTCCACATCGGTGACGAGCAGCGCGAAGCTGTCGGCCTCCAGCCGGCAGAGCGAATCCCGGTCGTGCAGCACCGACGCCAGCCGCTGGGCGACAGCCCTGAGGATGCGATCGCTGGCCGCCTGGGCCACCGAGGCCTGCGTGCGTTGCAGCAGGTCGACCTCGATGTTCATGACGGCAAACGACCGGCCACCCCGCTGCGCAGCGGTCACGGCGGTGCGCACCCGGTCGCGGAACAGCACCCGGTTGGGCAGCCCGGTCAGCTCGTCGAAGTGGGCGTAGTAGCTCAGGCGTGCCTCGGCATGGCGGCGCTCGGACACATCCTGCGCCACGCCGAAGACTGCGCAGGACCGGCCTTCCTCGTCCAGCACCACATCACCCGACAGAAACAGGTACTTGGCGGGTGCCGCCGGGCTGCTCACGCGGATCTCGACTTCGCGTTCGCGTTGCATCCGCCGCAGATCGTGCGTGAAGCGACGCAGCCGCACCCGGTCCTCTGGCGAGACGTTGTCGAGCAGGTCCTGTACCGTCAGCGCTTGCGGCGCCGACAGACCCAGCATGTCGCGCAGTTCGCGCGAGCAATGGATCTGCCCGGTGCCGAAATCGAGACGCCACTGGCCAAGGCGCGCGATCTTCTGCGCCCGAGCGAGTGCCAGCTGGCTTTCGCGCAGCTCCCGTTCGGTCAGGCTGGTGCGCAGTGCGTAGCGGACACGCTGCGCCAGCAGGGCCCAGTTGATGGGTTTGGTGACGAAATCGGTGGCTCCGGCCTCGAAGGCGAGCGTCACGGCCATCACATCATCCAGCGCAGTCAGCATCAGCACCGGCGTGTGGCCGCTGCGCAGGGACCTCCTGATGTTTCGGCAGGCGTCGAAGCCGTTCATCACCGGCATGCGCACATCCATCAGCACGAGGTCCGGGGACTCGTTGTCGCACAGCCGGGTGGCGGTCTGTCCGTCCTGCGCCTCTAGCACGCGATAGCCGTAATCCTCGAGCACGCGGCGGATCATCATCCGCGTCACCCCTTCGTCATCGACGATGAGGATGCGGGCACCGCTGGTGCCACTGGCGCCTGGAACGGCGGTGTGCGCTGGAAAACTCATGGGCTGCGGGGCGACGGTAGCTCGACGATCAGGTGGTGCACGGCTGCCAAGGCGGCCGTGCAGGCCAGCTCCAGTGGGCCGATGTCCGGCATAGGCGCATTCTCCCTTGTGATGTCTCGTTCGAATTGTGCCGCCAGTTCGTGCAATCGCATCGCACCAATGTCTCCGGCCGTGTTCTTGAGTCGGTGCAGCAGTTCGCGCATGGTGTCGGTGCGGCCTTCTGCGGCGGCGTCCCGCAGTTGCAGGATCTCGCGCTCCAGCGTTTCCAGCACCTTGTCGAGCAGCATGCCCATGGCATCTCCCATGATGGCGCGCACCTGTTCGTAGCGGTCAGGGTCGATCGCTGCCATCGCGGGTTCCTCGGCGTGTCCTGCCGGGGCGGCCTTGCCGGGGGGCATCAGCCAGCGGGCGATGACGGTGCTCACGGTCTCGGTGCTGTAGGGCTTGACGACATAGTCGTCCATGCCTGCGGCCAGGCACTTCTGCCGATCGGCAGGCAGCGCATGCGCAGTCAGCGCGATGATCGGCACCCGGCTGCGTCCGCTCGCCAGCTCCCATTCCCGCACCGCCCGCGTGGCGTCATAGCCGTCCAGACCCGGCATCTGGATGTCCATCAGCACGACGTCGTAGCCATGTGCCTGGATGGCCCGCACGGCCTGGAGCCCGTCCTCGGCCAGCGCCACATCCAGACCGCGCTTGCGCAGCATCTGGGCACCGACATCGCGCGTGATCGGGTTGTCCTCGACCAGCAGCACCTGCTCGCCGCTGAAGTGCACCCCTGTCAGACGGGGCGGGGCTGTCGGAGACGGGATCGGTCGGTGCAGCACGGTCGAGATCGCGTCGTGCAGATCCGATTGGCGCACAGGCTTGTCGAGCCAGATGTCGACCCGCAGTCCCCGCATGCGCGCGGGATCCTGCACCGAGGAGCTGAGCATGACCAGCGGCATGGCTGCCAGCGCGGGGTCGGACTGGATGTGGCGCACCAGTTCGTAGCCGTCCATGCCGGGCATGTTCAGATCGAGCAAGGCCACCTCGTAGGGGCGGCCGGACATGGCGGCGTCCTGCAGCTTGGCCAGGGCTTCCTCGCCGTTGGCTGCGCTGCTGGACTGGCTGCTCCACGAGGTCAGGTAGCGGTGCAGGATGATGCGGTTGGTCGCGTTGTCGTCCACCACCAGCACGCGGGTGCCCGGGAAGTTGCGGCTGACGTTTAGGCGCAGCGCCTGACCGGACATCCTCATCGGCAGCGTGAACCAGAAGCGTGAGCCCTGGCCTTCCTGGCTGTCCAGATCGATGTGGCCGTTCATCAGCTCGACCAGCCGCTTGGCGATGCTCAGGCCGAGGCCGCTGCCGCCGAATCGCCGGCTGGTCGAACTGTCCGCCTGCGTGAAGGGCTGGAACAGCGTGCGCTGCTTGTCGCTGGCAATGCCGATCCCGGTGTCGCGTACCTCGAAGCGCAGCATCGATCGCCCGCCTTCGCCGGCTGCCAGTCCCACGCTGACGACGACTTCGCCGCGTTCGGTGAACTTGATGGCGTTGCCCACGAGGTTCACCAGCACCTGCCGCACGCGGATCGGGTCGCTGCGGACCATCTCCGGCACGCCAGGAGCGATGTAGCAGGCCAGCTCCAGCTTCTTGGCATGGGCCCGCTGCGCCAGCATCGCGGTGACATCCTCGACCGTGCGGCGCAGGTCGAAATCCAGGGCTTCGATGCGCAGCTTGCCGGCCTCCAGGCGCGAGAAGTCCAGGATCTCGTCGATCACGCCCAGCAGCAGCGAGGCCGACGTGCGGGCGGTGTCCAGGAAGCGCTCCTGCTGGCCGCTCAGCGGTGTGTCCTGCAGCATCTCGATGGCGCCGAGCACGCCATGCATGGGCGTGCGGATCTCGTGGCTCATGTTGGCCAGGAACTCGGACTTGGCGCTGGCGGCGTCCTCGGCGGCTTCCTTGGCGTGGCGCAGTTCGATCTCGGTGCGCTTGCGGTCGGTGATGTCGTGGATGACGCCGATGAAGCGGCGGCGGCCATCTGCCGGCGCTGTGCCGGTTTCATCGAGCGGCCCGAAGCGCAGGGCGATCCAGACCACCTCGCCGTCCTTGCGCCGCGCTTCGAATTCGCGCTCGGTGCCCATGGCGCTGCTCTGTCCGGTGGCCATGTAGCGGGCGAGGTAGCCATCGTGCCGGCTGCGGTGCGGTTCGGGCACGATGACCGACACATTGCAGCCGAGGACCTCGTCCGCGCGGTAGCCGAACATCCGCTCGGCACCGACGTTGAAGGTCTCGATGGTGCCGGTCTCGTCGATGACGACGATGCCGTCGTGGGTCGCGTTCAGCACGCGGCGCAACTGCTCCTCGCTGCGCGCGATCTGCTGCTGGGTCTCGATCCTGGCCGTCACATCGTTCTGCAGCGCGACGTAGTGGGACAGGCGCCCCTCTCCGTCGTGGATCGCCATGACCCGCAGCTCGTTCCAGAACGGCCGGCCGTCCCGGGTGTAGTTGAGCAGCAGCACCTCGATGTCGCGGCCCTCGCTGATGGCGCGGCGCAGCCGATCGATTTCGCTGCGATCGGTGTCCGGCCCTTGCAGGAAGCGGCAGTTGCGCCCCATGACCTCGTCGAATTGCCAGCCCGTCATGCGTTCGAAGGCGACATTGGCATAGATGATCGGCTGGTCTGCCTTCCGGGCATCGGCGATGACGACGCCCACGCCGATCGAATCGATGATGCGACCCCGCAGGCGCAGCGCCCGCTCGGCCTCGAGCCGCTCGCTCACATCCCGCACGACCACCAGCAGGGTCGCGGGGCCGGTTCCCTCGATGTGCGTCAGGCGCACTTCCAGCGGCACCAGCCGGCCATCGGGCAGCACGCCGTCGATGACCATCGGCTCGCCGAGCAGGCTGGCGTCCTCCAGCATCAGCGTGTCGCACAGTTGCGACCACGCCGGCGGCGTGAAACATTCGGCCAGCGAACTGTTCAGCGCATGCTCGGCGCGGCGCTGGAGGATGCGCTCGGCGGCCGGGCTCATCGACAGCACGCGCAGGTTGCGGTCCAGCGTCAGGATGCCGTCAAGGATGTTTTCCAGCACGCGCCGCAGTCCCTGCTCGCTGCGCTGCAGCTCCGTGTAGCCCTCGCCGAGGCGCAGCGACATGCGGTTGAAGGCCTGGGCGGTTTCGGCCAGCTCATCGTGTCCGCGGACGGGCATCTGGTAGCCCAGATCCCCGCTGGCGATCTGCTTGGCGGCGTTGGCCAGCTCGCCCAGTTGCCGGGTCAGGTAGGCGCCGAGCGCCCACGAGAACACGGCGACCAGCAGCATCTCGAGTCCTGCGAGTGCGAGCCCGGACCGTGTGGCCGTCGCCTTCAGGTGCTGCATCTGGGTGGCAGACAGACCAACCTCGACCCGCCCGAACAGCTGGCCATTCACCTTCACATCATTGGCGAGCCGGTAGACACCGTCCGTGACTTCCGCCAGCCGGGCCTGGGTGTCCGGCGGCATCAGCAGCGTTTGTGATTCGCCCGCCTGCGCCAGCACCAGCCGGTTTTCGTCGCGCACACGGGCGTAGACGACACCCGGGTAGGTGAGCATTTCGCGTGTGAGCACGTTCAGCGCAGCCAGATCGCTGGAGATCAGCGCTTCCTTGGCGACCACCGAGAAGGCCTTGATCGTGGCCTGCGAGCGCTGTTCGAACTCCGATTCGGCGGTGTCCAAGAGATAGCGAACGCCCGAGATCACCAGGACGGCCAGCAGCACGGCCTCGATGAGTGCCACACCGACGATGGTCTTGACGCGAAAACTCCAGTTCATGCGGGTGCGAATCCAGCGGCAGCGGGGGGGCTCATTCCTTGAGCAGCGCGGCCAGGGTGCGGATGCCCAGCGCGCGCACGTCGTTCCATTCGGCATCCTGCGCTGCGTCGAAGCCCTTGAAGCCGATGGCCTCCAGCGCCGAGCGCATCCTGGGATCGCTGTCTGCCGTGAGCATGGCTGCGCGCAGCGCCTGCAGATCCGCCGCCTGCACGCGCGGGTGCGCAGCGAAGGCATGCGGCGTGTAGTCCGTGGTCTGCCACAGCACACGCAACGCGTCCCGGACGGAGGCTTCCGTGTCTTGCAACGTGTGCACGATGCCGCCCCCGGCTTCGACCTGGCGCTGGGCGACATTGAGGTAGACCGACTCGTGCGACTTCACGAACACCGGCTTGATCGGCACCCCCAGGCGCTCGAACTCGGCGCGCACCAGCAGGGTGGCGCCAAAGGACGCCGGCGCCGGGAAGGCGATCTGCTGTCCTGCGAGTTCCTTCATGTCCTTGATCGCCGAGTCCTTGCGCACGACCACCAGCCCGCGCAAGCGGCGCTCCTTTTCCTTGGCGAAGGCCACGTACCCCGGCTTCTGCGCGAAGACGCTGTAGTGGTAGGGATTCATGTAGGCGATGTCATAGGCACCGGCGGCCAGGCGTCTCTCGAATGCCGGGATGTCCGGCGCCGTGGAGAAGCGCAGCAACAGGCCCGCGCGTTCGCTCAGCGCGCCGAGCACCGGAATCCACGCCCGTGCCAGCTTGCCGGCGGACTGCTGGGGCACGATGCCGAAGCTCAGGGTGCGGACGGGGCTCCGGGCCTGTGCCGCGGCGGGCTGGCTACCGCCGAGCAAGGCGCCGATGACCGAACCGCCGAGCCAGAAGAGGAGATTTCTGCGCATGCAGCAGTCTATACGCGGCATGCGCCCGGTCCCGGTCGGTGTCGGCCGGGACCGGGCGATCTCGTTGCTCAGCGCAGGATGTCGCCGATGCAGAGGTACTTGGTCTCGACGTAGTCCTCGATGCCCTGGTGGGAACCTTCACGCCCGAGGCCCGACTGCTTCACGCCGCCGAACGGCACCTCGGCCACCGAGATCAGCCCGGTGTTGATGCCGACCATGCCGTACTCCAGCGCCTCGCCGACGCGGAAGATGCGGCCGATGTCGCGGCTGTAGAAGTAGCTTGCCAGCCCGAACTCGGTGGCGTTGGCCAGCGCGACCACTTCGGCTTCGGACTGGAAGCGGAACACCGGGGCGACCGGGCCGAAGGTTTCCTCGCGCGAGCACAGCATGTCGCTGGTGACATCGGCCAGCACGGTCGGGGTGTAGAAGCGCTCGCCGATGCGGGTGCCGCCGACCACGACACGCGCGCCCTTGGCCAGCGCGTCGGCCACATGCGATTCGACCTTGGTGATGGCGTGGCCGTCGATCATCGGGCCCTGGTTGACGCCCGGCTCGAAGCCGTTGCCCACCTGGATGCCGGCGGCCTTGGCGGCGAGTTTCTCGACGAACTGGTCGTAGACGGCGTCCTGCACATAGATGCGGTTCGCACAGACGCAGGTCTGGCCGGCGTTGCGGTACTTGGAAATCATCGCGCCTTCGACGGCCGAGTCGATGTCGGCGTCGTCGAACACGATGAAGGGCGCATTGCCGCCGAGTTCGAGCGAGAGCTTCTTGATGGTCGGCGCGCACTGACCCATCAGGATGCGGCCGACTTCGGTCGAGCCGGTGAAGCTCAGGTGGCGCACGGTGTCGGAGGCGCACAGCACGTTGCCGATGGCGATGGACGAGTCGGCATCGCCGGTGAGGATGTTGAGCACGCCGGGCGGCATGCCGGCGCGCTGGGCGAGTTCGGCACAGGCCAGCGCGGACAGCGGCGTCTGCTCGGCCGGCTTGATGATGACCGTGCAGCCGGCGGCCAGCGCCGGGGCGACCTTGCGCGTGATCATCGCGATGGGGAAGTTCCACGGCGTGATGGCGGCGCAGACGCCGATGGGCTGCTTCAGGATGACGTAGCGCTTGTTGTTGTCGGTCGAGGGGATGGTTTCGCCGTAGATGCGCTTGGCTTCCTCGGCGAACCACTCGACGAAGCTCGCGCCGTAGATCACTTCCCCGCGTGCTTCGGCCAGCGGCTTGCCTTGCTCTGCGGTCATGATGCGGGCGAGGTCGTCGGCGTGCTGGACCAGCAGGGCGTACCACTTCATCAGGACCGCGCCGCGCTCCTTGGCGGTCTTGCTGCGCCAGGCGGGCCAGGCGGCGTTCGCAGCGGCGACGGCGGCTTCCGCCTCGGTGGTGCCCAGCAGTGCGACATCGACCAGCTTCTCGCCCGTGGCCGGATCGTTCACATCGAAGCGGGCACTGCCGGCGACCCACTCGCCATTGAGAAGGGCATCGGTCTTGAGCAGCGACGGATCGGCGAGCAGGGCGAGGGGCGAGGTCGGGGTGGTCGTCATGGGCATGGTCGGTTGGAGGGGGCGGGAATGGTTGGCGCTGACTGTACGCCCGCGCCTGAGTTCGCGCACAGGCACATCCGGGGTGTTCTGGGGCTGCACTGTGCAGGGGCGCGGGCCGGCACACCTTGCTCGCAAGGATGACGGTGGGCGGCGCGTGATGCCATCACCGCACCGGAACCCCTGGCAGCACGCACAGCATCTCGTACAGCAGATTCGCCCCCAGCAACGCCGTGTTGCCCGAGGGGTCATAGGGTGGCGACACCTCCACCAGATCGCAGCCGATCAGGTTCAGCCCGCGGCAGCCGCGGATGATCTCCAGCGCTTGCGGCACGGTCAGCCCGCCGATCTCGGGCGTGCCGGTGCCACCCGCATAGGCGGGGTCGATGCCGTCGATGTCGAAGCTGAGGTAGCAGGGCGTGTCGCCGACGACGGCGCGGACCTTGTCCATCACCGGCGCCAGCGACTGCCACCACACCTCGTGCGCCGGGATGACCGTGAAGCCCTGCTGGCGCGGCCAGTCGAAGTCGTCGGCCGCGTAGCCGGTGCCGCGCAGGCCGATCTGCCAGACCTTGTCGCCTTGCAGCAGGCCTTCTTCCACCGCACGGCGGAAGGGCGTGCCGTGGGCGATGCGCTCGCCGAACATGTCGTCGTTGACGTCCGCATGGGCGTCCACATGCACCATCGCCACCGGCCCGTGCCGCTCGGCCAGCGCCCGCAGGATGGGCAGCGCGATCGTGTGGTCGCCGCCCAGCGTCAGCGGCCGACAGCCGTGCGAGAGCACTTCGCGGTAGAAGTCCGTGATGATCCCGACCGATTTCTCCAGCGAGTAGGTGTTGATCGGCACATCGCCCAGATCGGCCACCTGCAGCGCGTCGAAGGGCGCCGCGCCGGTCGCCATGTTGTAGGGCCGGATCAGCGCCGACTCGGCCCGGATCTGGCGCGGCCCGAAGCGGGTGCCGGGGCGGTGCGAGGTGCCGATGTCGAGCGGCACGCCGATGAAGGCGGCGTCCAGTCCGGCGGCGCTGCTGGCCACGGGCAGTCGCATCATCGTGGCGATGCCGCCGAAGCGTGGCATGGTGTTGCCGCCGAGCGGCTGGTTGAGAACGCGGTTCATGGCGGGCTGGCCTGGCTCAGCGGCGACGGCCCCGCACCCATTCGAGTGCGAGCATCAGCGCGGTCGTGAAGACCGTCAGCAGCGTGGCGACGGCGGCAATCGTCGGGCTGATGTTCTCGCGGATGCCGGTGAACATCTGGCGCGGCAGTGTCACCTGGTCCGGCCCGGCGATGAACAGCGTCACCACCACCTCGTCGAAGGACGTGGCGAACGCGAACAGTGCGCCCGAGATCACCCCCGGAGCGATCACCGGCAACGTGACACGGAAGAAGGTCTCGACCTGTCCGGCGCCCAGGCTCAGCGAAGCGCGCACGAGGTTCTGGTTGAAGCCCTGCAGCGTGGCCAGCACGGTGGTCAGCAC
>NZ_JBFPGY010000203.1:0-2759 GCF_041083715.1 Sphaerotilus sp. | reverse complement strand
CACGGTGCCGCTGGGCGACGGCCTGTCCGCTGGGTTCGGTCCGAGCGTGGGGGCATTCCAGGTCAGCACGCCGGGCAATGACCGCACGCTGCTGGGCGTGGGCGCGGCGGCGGGCATGAACTACCGTACCGGCATGCTCTACACCGGCTTCGACATCCGCTACCACGCGACCACCTCGCGCAGCGGCGTGGACTACGACCCGCTCACCTTCGGTGCCAAGGTCGGCATCAACTTCTGATCGGCACAGCGCCGGAATTCAGCCCTTGAACGGGTAGCGCCGCAGCAGCTGCATCGGCGCCCCGGCGCTGGGCTCCACATACAGGCTCAGCGCATCACAGCGCCACGGGCGCTCCAGTGCCGGCGAGAAGAAGGTGTGCGCCAGATCGCGCCAGACCTGGCGTTCGCCGTCATCGAGCACCGAGTCGCTGAGCGTGCAGTGGAAGACCCAGCAGTCGAACACGTACGGATAGCCCCAGCGCACCAGCAGCTCGGACTGGCGCGCATTGAGCGGCTGCCGGCTCTGCAGCCGCAGCAGATCGGCAGCGGTTGGTGGATCCCTGAAACTGTCGAGTTCGCGCACGCAGGTGTCGGCCAACCGGTGCAAGGGGTGGTCCGAACCGAGCGGCTCAGCGGTCTGCAGCACGATGAAGTCTGCGAGCGTGCCAACCTCCAGCACCGGCATGTCGAAGGCCTGGAGCTGCCGGCTCAGCGCGGTCAGCGCAGCGTGCAGGCCCTGCATCGACGACCCTTCAGCCAGCCGCATCGGCGGCTTGAGCGTCGCATGGAAGCCATAGCGCCACGGTGTGGCCCGCCGCGACGGTGGAGACGGAGCGAAATCGCTGGAGGGGTCACGGCCCAGCCAGGTGCATCCGGCTTGCCACAGGGGGTGGTCGACGGGCGGGGTGAGGTAAATCGCGTAACGGGCGCTCATGAAGAAAGATTGCAGGCATTCGGCTGCTGCATAGCCTACAGGGTTCCAGCCAGTTTCGTGCACTCTGACACATCAAGTTTTCCGATCCGGGCCTGCCCGGGTACCAGATCGTCCGGCGAACACCCCCCGCTGTGAACACTGCACATCAGTGGTCCAGCTCGCCGGTGCAAACTCCCATCCATGCAACAAGAACAGGTGATGACCCGCGCGCGGCTGGTGCTGCCAGGGGAGGTGGTGACGGGCACAGTGGTGTTGCGGGAGGGGCGCATCGTCGATCTCGACTGCGCGCCCTCGATGCTGCCGTCGGCGATCGATCTCGACGGCGATTTCCTGTTGCCAGGCCTGGTGGAGTTGCACACGGACAATCTGGAACGCCACGCCATGCCACGCCCCAGGGTGCGTTTCCCGATGTGGGGCGCCGTGCAGGCGCATGACGCCGAAGTGGCCTGCGCCGGCATCACGACGGTGTTCGACGCGATCGGCATCGGCGACCCCTACCACCAGGGCTTCCGCGCGGAGAACCAGGGGGAGCTGCTGTCCGTGCTCGATGCGCTGGAAGACGCGGGCGTGCTGCGCGCCGACCACCGTATCCACGCCCGCTGCGAACTGCCGGCCGCCAACGCACGCGCGCTGTTCGAGCCATTTGCCCACCACGCCCGGCTCGGCCTGATCTCGCTGATGGACCACACGCCGGGACAGCGCCAATGGTCCGACCTGGGCCATGCCCGCATCTACTACACCGGCAAGAAGGGCTGGACCGATGCGCAGTTCGACCACGAGGTCCAGCTCGCACCCGCCCGCCAGCGCGACCACACCGGCCCGAACCGCGACTGGTTCGCCGCCTACGCCCGCGCCACCGGCATCGCCCTGGCTTCGCACGACGACACCACGGCCGCACACGCCGACGAAGCACACCACCTGGGTGCTGCGATCTGCGAGTTCCCGACCACGCTGGACGCCGCCCGCCGCGCCCGCCAGCACGGCCTGCTGACCCTGGCCGGCGCACCCAACGTGCTGCGCGGCACCTCGCACGCGGGCAACGTGGCCGCGGTGACGCTGGTACGCGAGGGCGTGCTGGATGCGCTGTCCTCGGACTATCTGCCGGCGAGCCTGCTGGCGGCGGCATGGCAGCTGGCGGAGGAAGGCCTGCTCGACCTGCCCGCGGCGACCCGGCTGGTCACCCTCCAGCCCGCACGCGCAGCCGGACTGGACGACCGGGGCGCACTGGCCGTGGGGCTGCGGGCGGATCTGGTGCGGGTGCGCGCCATCGACGGCCACCCGGTCGTGCGCGGGGTCTGGAATGCCGGACGCCGGGTGGTCTGAGCCGGTCCAGCGGCCTGGCGCTTCGCGGTGTCACTTGACAAGCACAGCGCGGAACCCGAAGGTAGCGGACTGACCACACCAGGGGGAACTTGTCCATGCTGCACCGCCGACTCTGGGCCGCCCGCGCCGCTGCGGGCCTGCTCCTTCTGAGCAGCCTCACCCTCCTGTCGGGCTGCGGCAGCAAGGACGACGGCACGCTGTCCGGCAGCAGCGCCAACACCGGCATCCTGCGCGTCATCAACGCCACGACCCAGCGTGCCGCCGTCGGCCTGCTGATCGACGACGTGTCGCGCGAAACCGGCATCGAGCGCGACGGCACCAGCGCCACCTACCGCGTCACCGCCGGCAGCCACACCATCGCCCTGGCCAACAGCAGCGGCAGCGCGCTGGCCGGCACCACGTCCACCATCGCCGCCGGCAGCGCCACCACGCTGGTGGCCTGGACGGGCGACAACAACGTGGTCAAGTACCTCAGTCTGGACGATCTGGAGGCCGTGCCCGCCAG
>NZ_JBFPGY010000202.1:0-2766 GCF_041083715.1 Sphaerotilus sp. | reverse complement strand
CGTCGTGGAACTTCACATTGGGCCTCAGCTTGAAGCGCCAGGTCAGCGGCCCGGTCTGCTGCCACTCGGTGGCGAGCTGCGGAACGATGCCCAGCTGCTTGTCGCGCCCGACCAGCGTCTCGTAGACTTGGGCGTTCATCTGGTTGGTCAGCGACTCGTTCTGCGCGTGCGGATCCATGGTCTGGGGATCGCCCTGGGTCGCCCAGCGCAGTGTCTGGGCCGAGGCAGACAGGCCAAGCGCAGCCGTGAGCACGGCTGCAGCGACAGTGGACAACAGCGAACGGACAGGGGACATGGGACAGGCTCCAGCAAACATCGATGGAGGCAGTGTAGGCGGATCGCACGTGCATGGTTCTCGCCTGACCCGGCTTGACTGGCATCAAGACGAACCGGGTGAATCCGGGCACAGTCGCGGCATGAACACCACCGTGATCTCCGTCGAGCCGCTCTTGTGCGAATGGACGCTGCCCATTGATGGCATGACCTGCGCCTCGTGCGTGACACGGGTCGAGAAGGCGCTGAAGAAAGTGCCGGGCGTGGTCGAGGCGGAGGTCAATCTCGCCATCGAGCAGGCCCACGTCGTCACCCGCACCGACACCGCCACCCGCGCAGCACTGCAGGAGGCCGTGCGCCGCACCGGATTCAGCGTGCCCGACGAGGTCGCGGCGGGTGCGCCGCCGCCCGTGGTCGTCGAGCCGTGGCTGAGCGAGGGCCGGCGCGTGGCGATCGCGGCGCTGCTGTCGGCACCGCTGGTGTTGCCGATGCTGGCTGAGGTGTTGGACATGCACTGGATGCTGCCGGGCTGGCTGCAATGGGCCCTCGCCACGCCCGTGCAGTTCTGGCTCGGGGCGCGCTTCTACCGCGCTGGCTGGGCCGCGCTGCGCAGCGGCAGCGGCAACATGGACCTGCTGGTCGCGCTGGGCACGAGCGCGGCTTATGCGCTGTCGGTCTGGCTGCTGCTGGGCGACACCTCGGGCATGCCCCACCTGTATTTCGAGAGCGCAGCCGTGGTCGTCACGCTGGTGATGCTGGGCAAGTGGCTGGAATCGCGCGCCAAGCACCGCACGGTGGACGCCATCCGCGCGCTGCAAGCGCTGACGCCCGAATCAGCCCATGTGATCGGCCCGGACGGCACCGAAGCGGACCGTCCGCTCGCGCGGCTGCGTGTCGGTGACCGGGTCGTGGTCCGGCCTGGTGAACGCATTCCAGTCGACGGCGAGGTGCTCGAAGGAGCCAGCCATGTCGATGAGTCGCTGCTGACCGGCGAGAGCCTGCCGGTGGCGCGCGAACCCGGTCAGCGCGTGACCGGTGGCGCCGTCAACGGCGAAGGCCGGTTGGTCGTGCGCACGCTGGCCATCGGCGCCGAAACCACGCTGTCGCGCATCGTGCGGCTGGTCGAATCGGCACAGGCGAAGAAGGCGCCGATCCAGCGGCTGGTTGACCAGGTGAGCGCGGTGTTCGTGCCGGCAGTGGTGCTGATCGCCGTCGTCACCCTGCTGGGCTGGGGCCTGACGGGCGGCGACTGGACGGTGGCCGTGCTGCGGGCCGTGGCGGTGCTGGTGATCGCCTGTCCGTGTGCGCTGGGGCTGGCCACGCCGGCGGCCATCATGGTCGGCACCGGCGCGGCCGCGCGCCACGGCATTCTCATCAAGGACGCACAGGCGCTCGAACTCGCCCACGCCGTGCGCATCGTCGCCTTCGACAAGACCGGCACGCTCACGGCCGGCAAGCCGGCGCTGGTCGGCCATGCCGCTGCACCGGGCCAGTCGGACGACGACGTGCTCGCCTGGTCGGCCGCGCTGCAATCAGGCAGCGAGCATCCCCTCGCCCGCGCCGTCGTCGTGGCCGCAGCAGGCCGGACCCTCTCGCCAGCCGAGCAGATGTCGGCGCAGGCTGGCCGCGGCGTGATGGGCGTGGTGCAGGGCCGTGCGCTGCGGCTGGGCAGCCGACGCTGGATGGATGAGCTGAACGTGCCGGTCACGCCACTGCAGAGCAAGGCCGACCACTGGCAATCGCAAGGCCAGACACTCGCGTGGCTGGCGCAGGTTCCCGCCGATGGCGCCCCAGGGGTGCCCACGCTGCTCGGACTGCTGGCCTTCGGCGACACCATCAAGCCTGGTGCACGCGAAGCGATCGACCAGTTGCACGCGCTGGGCGTGCGCACGCTGCTGGTCAGCGGCGACAACCGCGATGCGGCGGGCACCGTGGGCCGGGAACTCGGCATCGATGAAGTGCGGGCCGAAGTGCTGCCTGGGGACAAGGCAGGGGTGATCGCGGCGCTGCGCGTGGACGGTACCCGGGTGGCGATGGTCGGCGACGGCCTGAACGACGCTCCGGCGCTGGCCGCAGCCGATGTCGGCATGGCCATCACGCACAGCGACGGCACGGGCACGGACGTGGCGATGCATGCGGCCGGCATCACGCTGATGCGTGGTGACCCGCGCGCGGTGGCCGAGGCGATCGACATCTCGCGCCGCACCACGGCCAAGATCCGCCAGAACCTGTTCTGGGCGTTTGCCTACAACGTGGTGGGCATTCCGCTGGCAGCGTTCGGACTGCTGAGCCCGATGGTGGCCGGCGCCGCCATGGCGGCCAGCAGTGTCAGCGTGATCAGCAATGCCTTGCTGCTGGCGCGGTGGTCACCGCGCCGGCGGTGACCTTCCGGGCAGTGCCGTTCAGCGGAACTTGGCGTTCGGAACGACCTGCAGGTCGCTCGGCAGCGAGCCGATGTAGTCGGCCAGCGACTTCAGTTCGACGTTGGAGAAC
>NZ_JBFPGY010000201.1:0-9108 GCF_041083715.1 Sphaerotilus sp. | reverse complement strand
ACCAGCTCGGCGCTGCCGCCGTCCGCCGGCACGCTGGCGGTGACCTCGGCCGACTCGGGCGCGCTGACCATGCCCGGCGCCTTGACAACGGCAAACTGGCCTGACAGCGTCCCGATTCCGTCCAGACCCAGGGTCAGCGCGCCGGCCAGCTCCAGCGTGTCCTGGTTGAAGCGCGCGCTCAGGCGACCAGTGACCGACAGTGCACCGACACCGCCGAGTTCACCGGCACCCGTCAGCTCGCCACTGTTGTGCCCGTCCGGACCAAAGACCAGCGTGCCGGCCGCATCCACGATGCGGGCCTGGGCCGAGCCGGCCTGGAGCGTGACCTGCGCATGGCTGGCCGTCAGCACCCAGCTGCGCGTGCCGTCGCTGTTGCGCTGCAGGCTGATCTGGAATTCGCCGCCGATGCTGGCGTTGCCGATCTGCAGCACCGCGTTGGCCGCCAGCGCGAACTGCGCAGCAGCCTCGTCCAGCACCAGGGCCTGGCTGTCGGACAACTGCACCCCGCGCGCGGACTTCGACCAGTCGATCACCGGCGCATCCAGCGGCAGCAGCGTGTCACCGCTGGCATCGGCACTGGGCGCCAGAGCCCGGTTGATCTCGAAACGGGCCTGCTGCACATCCGCCATGGCAAAGCCAGCCGCCGACAGGCTGGCCCCGCCGACCAGGGCCGTGCTGCCGAGCCAGCGGCGCTGGGCGCCACCCTGCTCGGTGGCCACCACCATGGCCAGATCGACCTGGGTCAGGCCCATGCCGACGCTGGCCGCCTGCACCTGGGCCGCCAGCCCCCGGCCACCGATCAGCAGCGTGTCGACCGTGGCCTGGCTGCCATCGCTGAGCGTCACGGCCTGTGCGGGTCGCGACTCGACGAACATCTCGCCTTGGACGCTGAAGGCCCCGGCGACCACCGCGCGTGCCTGGCCACGCAAGCGGAACTCGTCGCCCAGCAGGTTCAGTCCCGCCCAGCCGTCGGCCGTGGCCACCGCCGTGTCCAGCGCCACCCCCAGGTGATTGACGGCCAGCGTCATCCGGCTGGCCGACAGCTCGACACCCTGGACGCCGGTGAGGGCCGTCGCCCCATCGATCTGCACCGCGTAACGCAACCCTCCCGCAGACTGCTGCAGCAGCACGGCTCCGTGTCCATCGGACAAGTTCGCTCCGACACCACCGAGCGTGACCTGCGCGCTCAGATGGTCGATGCCGATGGCCAGCCGCTGCTGGGCGGCCGTGCCGACACCGTCGGTGCGCGACTCGATGCGCAGCCTGCCGTCGATGGCACCCAGGCCACCGATCACCAGATGGCCCTGGTCGATCACCACCGCAGCGCCGGGACGCTCGTCGCTGAAGGCCAAGGCCACGCGGGCGCCGTTCGGCAACGTGATCTGTTCGTCGAGGGCCCGACCAAGGTGGTTGATTTCCACCCGCCCGCCGGCGTCCAGGGTGACCCCCGCCAAGCCGCTGGCAGCGACCCGTCCGTCGGCCACCAGGGCATAACCACCCTGCCCCAGCGCATCCGTGCCCAGAACCAGGGCGAGGTTGGCACTGCGGAGGTCCACGGCACCGGCCGTGCCGCCGATGTGCGCGGAGACGTCGCCAGCACCGATCACCAGCCGCTCGCCATCGGCACTGACCGAACGGGCCACCGACACCTGCCCCGACAGACTGCCGAAACCGCGGACACCGACCAGTGCCTGGCCTGCGAGCGTCATGGCCCCATCGGTGCCGAAGGTGGCCGCGCCAGCGCCGCTCAGCGTCAGACCATCCACGCCATCCAGAGCGAGGAAGCCCGACAGCGAGCCGCTGCGGCTGCGGTCCGCGTTCAGCCGGAATTGACCCGTACCCTGGCTCAGGCGCACCAGTGCCGGCCCGGCCGCCAGCACGATCTCGACATCGGCGGCATCCACGCGCCAGAACGGTCCGGACCGGTCCAGCGTGAAGTTCAGTTGTCCGGCGATGCGACTGTCACCGACCTGGAGGCTGCCGCTCACAGGCAGGACGAACACGTCGCCCACCTGATCGAGCACGAAGCGGCGCCCGCTCGCCAGCGAGAACTGGCGCGTCGTCGACCAGTCCAGGGTGGCGCCTTCGGCGAGCGCATCGGCGCTGACGGCGCGGTTGAGCGACCACTGGGCCGAACCCACGGCATCGATGCCGTAGCCGCCGACGGTGAGCGACGACATGGCACCGCGCGTGGTCAGCCAGGACCGGGTTCCACCTTCCTCGCGGGCATAGACCAGGGCCATGTCGGCACCCGCCACCACCGCATCCAGGCCGCTTGCGCCGGACAGGGTGGCTCCAACCCTGGAGCCGGACAGCGCATATTCCAGCAGGGCCACCGTGCGGCCGTTGGACAGCACGCGGGTGGTGTGCGAGACCTCCAGCGTCAGGTCGCCCACCAGGCTGATCACGCCATCGATCCGGGCCGTGAAGCGGCCGGACAGGCGTGTGGTCTGGGCCGGCACGTCCAGCAGCAGCGTGGCACCCGTGCTGGGCACTTCCAGACCCAGGGCCTGGGCGCTCGGGTTGGCAACCAGGCGGATCTGCTCACCCGTCAATGTCAAGGCTGAATCGACCGCCACCCGCACATCGGCCTGCCCCGCCAGGGCCCAGCTCGACCGGGCCACCCCGGTGCCATCGGCCGGTGTCGTGGTCGCCAGCATCAGCGCCAACTCGCCGTTGCTGAGCGCCAGCTGGGCGTTGCCCAACTGCACATCGGCCGACAGGGCGCGCACGCCCACCAGCAGATCCTGCTCGACCGTGTCGGTCCCGGCCACAGTGCGGGTCCCGAAGGCGAAGTCGCCCCGCAGCTCGCCCAGGCCATCAATGGCCAGCCGCGCGCCCCGGGCCTCGAAATGCGGCGCCTGATCGGTGCTGTCGATGACCAGCGTCACCGGCTGGGACTGGCCGGCCGGGGTGAAGCTCAGGTTGACGGGCTGGCCTGTGGTGTTGGCCACGACACCCAGTGCGCCGGTGAAACTGCTGCCAGGCGCCCCCTGGAGGACACCGACGCCACTGGCCTGCAGGGCATACCCCTGCGGTGTGATCGCCATGGCCAGCGCCCCCTCCGACCACGACAGCGACGCGCCACGCGACGCATCGCCCAGCCGCGCCGACACCCCCGACGCCGAGACCAGCACGGCCCCCGTATCGGTGGACCTCGTCACCGAGAACTGGCCACTCAGACCGCCGCCGCCGGCCAGGTCCAGACGCCCCTGGGCGCTGAAATCGACCACGGTGGAGCTGCCCGTGGTGGTCAGGGCGCCGGTCAGGTGATCCAGCGCACCGGTCACGCCCCCCACCGACCAGCTCGCGGCGGCATCATGGGCCGCGATGCGGGTTTCGACACCGCCACCGGCCAGAGGAGCCACCGACAGATCCCAGCTGCCGCTGAAGTGCAGCCCGGGGAGGTCCAGGGCCGCGTTGATCTGCAGACCGCTGACGGCCACTGCATTGACGGACGCACTCAACCATCGGTCAAGCACCGCCTGCATTTGCAGGTCAGGATCCAGCGTCAACCCGGTCAAACCGGCCAACGGGGTGGCGACCAACTGCAGCCGATCAGCCAGATAAACCGGCTTCATGAACAGCCCGTTGCCAGCATACAAACCCTGGTATGCGGTGAAACTTCCCGTTCGCTCCTGCCATTTCAGAATATCGAATACCTGCCCAGCGACAGGTCTGAAATCATCCATGCACTGGAGTGACAGTGTCCCGCCCAGTACCGCGCGGCCATGGATATCCATCTGGTCATGGCCGTTGAGCGGATCGGCCACCGAGCCACCCGGTGTCATGCCGCCGATTTCCAGGGCGACCACTCCGGTGCCGGCCTGCTCGAATCCTGACAGCGTGACCACCCCAGGCGACGGGCTGCCCGCATTGCCCGGCGCCACGACACCGGCATTGACCACCGTGCCCGACAGCGTCCCCGATCCGATCAGCGTCTGGTCCGCAGCGAGAGCCAGACGGCCGTTCACCAGTGACTGCGTGGTGACCGACTGATCGGGCCTGCCAGACGATTGCAGCGCCAAGGGCACTTGTGCGGCCACCGCCACCAGCCCGGAGCCTCCCGCGTTCGTCGCCAGCGTGGGTGCAGCCGCCACGGTCGTGGCCGTGCCACCACCACTGGTCAGCGGATCCATGACAGGCAAGTCACCCGCGAGCAGCACCCGCTGCTCCAGCGTCTCCAATCCGATGCGAGTCACCTTTGACAGGGAAACGGAGTCGAGAGACGTCTGGTTTGCACGGGATTTCGTCATGGTGTTCGCGAATAGATTGTCTTTAAGGGGAATACCCCCTCGAATGCGTGACTTTTTCTCGCAAAGATCCGAATGGCACGTTTCGAACCTGGGCAAATTGGACAAATGACACGAGAGAGTTTCTCTCTCTGGAATCAAGCTCGAAATTCCATGGCATTGCCCAATCAGCCATTTGCTGATCGACCATTCTTATGCAATCAGAGGATCCAATCTCTCGATCTGTTTTTTCAAATCGAGTAAGAATCACGCCTCGCCGAGATGACAGACGAGGTGGCGGTTTCCATTCCCGTGGGACCATGCCGCCACCTGCCCGGCTATCGCTCGGAGGCTCGACCGCGGCCTGTGCCGCCATGCGCACCAGAGAGTGGGCGTCGTCGTGGTGGATCAGTCGATCTGCAGGAACACGCGCCCGCCTTCGACCTTGACCGGGTAGCTGCGCAGCGGCGCTGTGACGGGTGCGCACGTCGGCTGGCCGTCGCGCACGTCGAACTTGCCCTGGTGCAGCGGGCACTCGATCTCGTGGCCATCCAGGAAGCCGTCGCACAGGCGTGCGCGGCCGTGGGTGCAGAGGTTGTCGGTGGCGTAGACGGCCTCACCGACGGTGTAGACCGCGACGTCGCGGCCTGCAACGGCCACGCCCATCACGTCGTCTTCGGGCAGGTCGTCGGCGGACAGGGCATCGACCCAGTTGGTGGTGCTCATGAATACCTCGGTTCGGTTGGGTGCGGGTCAGGTCAGATCGGGTAGATGATGGAATTCGGGATCATCTCGGAGTCGTAGATGCACTCGCGCGAGGCGAACTTCAGCCCCGCCGGCGTGCGCACCACGACATCCAGGTAACGCCCGGTGTTGAACACCGTCGAGGCGTCCGACAGCTTGGTGCGGAACACCGCGTAGTTGGCCTCACAGCGCCAACGCCCGTCCTCGACCTCGCGCAGCACGGGCGCACCGACGACATGCCGCTGGTAGTACGGGTCGTGGAACAGCGTCTCCTGGATGCCGTAGACGCGGTCCTTCAGCATGCCCTTGCTCGTGAACGCCAGCGTGGCCAGCGGGAAGCCGCGCTCGTGGTTCTCGCGCGGCTGCAGCCGGTAGATGCAGTCATCGGTGAAGAATTCGGGCCAGAGGTCCCAATGCCCGGAATCGACGGCGCTGGAATAATCGGCGTAGAGCTGCGTCAGCGCGAACCAGTCTTCGAAGGTGAGAGGAGTCGTCGTCGTGGTCGTCATGGCTCAGGCCTCCATCACGGTGCGCCAGTAGCGGTACATGCCCCGGATCAGCGTCTCGGTGACCATGTGCTCGGTGTTCTCCACGTCGCGCCCGCCGAGTTCGGCCACAGCACGGTGGAAAGGCTTGCTCTCGAACGCCTGCTGCGAGAACTCGATGACCTCGCCGTCGTCGGCCGAGACGAAGCCCGCAGGCCCGAACAGGTTGGCCTGGGTCAGGCGCCGGTTCGTCATCTCCTCGGTGTCGTCCTCGAAGCCGAAGTGGGTCCAGACGAAGTCGAAGCTGCCGTGGCCGTCGGGCTGGATGTGGCGGGTGGAAACGCTGTTGACCTGCTGCTGCAGGATCACGCTCGGGAAGATGGTCGTCATCACCGCGGTCGGGCCGTTCCACCAGGGCTCGGGCACGATGTCGATGAACTTCGGGTCGTGGAGCTTCATCTCCTCCTTGAAGCTCGACACCTGCGTCACCTGCCCGGCCTTGCCGGCGGAACCGCGGGTGGAGACCATCGCGGCGTGGCGGTGCCGGTCGTCCATGCGCAGCTGCGACTTGTTGTCGGCGCGCCAGAGCCCGAAGGTGACGAACCAGGTGTGCAGCAGGCCCGGGTGGTACGGGTCCTTGATGTTCTCCTGCATCAGCTTCCAGTTGCCAGGGATGCGCTGGCGGTTGTAGCCAAGGATCTTCAGTTGCCGGCCGTTGAAGAGCCGGTCGAAGTAGCCCAGGATGGTCGGGCCGAGGTAGTCCTCCAGCGACTCGACCTCGTGGTCGAAAGAAGCGAAGACCACCCCGCCGCGCACGGCCACCTTCAGCTTGGTCAGGTTGTGGTCGCTGGTCTTGAAGTCCGACGGCATGCCGCCGTTGACCTTGCCATCCTGCTTGACGCCACGGCGGAACGGCACGCCCTGCAGGTCACCCTGGAGCGTGTAGCTCCACTGGTGGTAGGGGCAGACGAAGTCCTTGCGGTTGCCGTGGCGCTCGCGGCAGAAGCGCATGCCGCGGTGGGCGCAGACGTTCTCGACCACGTAGATGCCGCCGTCGGCGTCACGCGCCATGATGACCGAACGCTCGCCGATGACCGTGCGCTTGAAGTCGCCCGTATCCGACACTTCGGCCTCCAGACCCACGTAGCACCAGTGGGACCGGTAGAAGAAGCGTTCCAGCTCGCGCCGGTAGATCTCCTCGCTGGTGTAGGCGAGGAAGGGAATCCGATGCGTGCCGTCGCCCTCCCAGGTCAGTTCGCTCGGGAAGAGCGTCGATGCCGTTGATGTCTCGCTCATGTCCATTCCATTTCTCCTGAAGTTCAGGTTCGTTGACTCGTTTCAGACGCCGAGGTAACCCGCCAGCGCCATGGCGACAAGGGTGCGGGTGAAGCAGGGCGTCACGTCTTGTCTCCTGGCGATGGCTGTCAGCCCTGAACCCGGACCTCGATGGTCCCGAGTCCCTGGATCTCGCCGTGCATCGTGTCACCCACCACCACGGCGTTCACGCCCTCGGGGGTGCCGGTCATGATGATGTCGCCTGGCGCCAGTGCCTCGTACTCGGACAGGTAGGCGACGCACTCGGAGACGGACCAGAGTAGTTCCGCGTCTTGGGCGATGCGGGGCCTTGGATATCAAGTCAAGTGCCTTGGGCGTAGAACGCATCGGCATGGATGTACGCGACCTCGATGCCCTTGCAGCGCGCCACCACCGTGACCGCCTCGACCATCGGCGGCGAGCCGCACAGGTAGGCGCGCCAGCCGGCCAGATCACCGTGGTCCTGCTCGATGGCGTCGGTGACCAGGCCGCAGCGCTGCGTCGCCAGGTCTCCGCCAGACGCCACGACCACGTGCACGTTCAGGGCGGGGTGCACCCGCTGCAGGGCTTCGAGCGCCGGCAGGCCGTAGACATCGCGTGGCGAGCGCACACCGAAGTACAGGTCGATCGGGTTCGCCATGCCCTGCGCGACCACGCCGCGCAGGATCGACAGGATCGGCGCCAGCCCCGTGCCGCCGGCGACGCAGAGCATCGGCCCGTCGTGCTGGCGGCGCAGGTAGGCCGAGCCGAGCGGGCCGCTGACCCGGACGGTGTCGCCCACCTTCAGGTCATGGGCGATGTAGCCAGTCACGCGCCCGTCCGGCACCAGCCGGACATGGAACTCGAACACCTCGTCGCCGCGCAGTCCGGCCATCGAGTACGGCCGGATGTGCTGGGGCGTGAACTGCAGTTGCACGTACTGCCCGGGCGAAAACTCGATCGGTTTGACGGGACGTACCACGAGGCGCCGGATGTCGTGCGTCAGCGCCTCGATGGCGACGACGGTGCCCTTGACGATGCGCGCTGGATGCACCACGACCTCGTCGGGCTCCGGGATCTCGATCGTGCAGGGCTCGGTGAGGTAGGTCTGGCAGGCGAGCACGTAGCCCTCGCCACTGGCGAGCGGGTTCTGCTGCTGACCGCCGCCGTCCATCACCTCGCCTTCCAGCACACGGCAGCGGCAGGTGCCGCAGCGCCCCGCCATGCACGAATAGGACATCGGCACCTGGGCCTCCTGCAGGGCCTGGAGCAGGTTGGTGCCGGGTTGGACCCGGATGACGCGATCGAGGGGTTGAACGAGGATGTCCATGGCAGCTTCGGTGTGGTGAGCCGCATCATTCCCGCTTTGCCTAGATCAGCCAATAGAATCCAGTGAATGTGATGCATCACTGAGAATGATGAAACCATGGAACTGAGGGACATCGATCTCAACCAGCTGGTGGTGTTCCAGCAGCTGATGGTCGAGCGGCGCGTGTCGAAGGTGGCCGAGAACCTGGGCCTGACGCAGCCGGCGGTCAGCAACACGCTGGCCAAGCTGCGGCGGCAGTTCGGCGACGACCTGTTCGTGCGCACGCCGGCGGGCATGATGCCGACCCCCTTTGCCGAGCAGCTTGGCGACACCATCGGCTATGCGCTCGGCATGATCCACAGCGGCCTGAACCAGCACAGCCGCTTCGACCCGGCAAGCGTGAAGCGGGCCGTGACGATCGGCATGACCGACATCGGCGAGATCGTGTTCCTGCCCAGGCTGCTCGAACGCTTGCGCCAGGAGGCACCCGGTGTCTCGCTCGGCACGGTGCGCACCACGGCCACGACCCTGCGCGACGACATGGAAGCCGGCAAGGTGGACCTCGCCATCGGACCGCTGCCGCAGCTCAAGGCCGGCTTCTTCCAGCGGCGCCTGTTCCGCCAGCGCTACGTGTGCCTGTTCCGGCAGCAGCATCCGCTGGACCAGCCCGGGCGGCCCCTGACCCTCGCCGACTTCAAGGCCGCCGAGCACCTCGTCATCGTGTCGGCCGGCACCGGACACGGCAAGGTCGACGAGCTGATCCGGCGCGCCGGGGTGGAGCGCACGGTGCGGCTGACCGTGCCGCACTTCGTCAGCGTCGGCCACATCCTGCGGCACACGGACATGGTCGCGACCGTGACGGAGCGGCTGGCCGAGAGCCTGGTCGAGCCGTTCGGGCTGACCTGCCGGCCGCATCCGGTCGTGCTGCCCGAGGTGGCGATCAACGTGTTCTGGCACGCCAAGGTGCACCGCTCGCCGGTCCACCAGTGGCTGCGCGGGCTGGTCTTCGACCTGTTCGGCGAAGACCCTGTCTCTTATACACATC